>NZ_JAMYNE010000023.1:0-92243 GCF_040318915.1 Mesorhizobium sp. M0991 | reverse complement strand
AGCCCGTCGCCGAGCGAGAAGGAGACGTCATAGCCGCGGCAGATGTCGCAGATTTCCGCGAAATGCTCGTAGAGGAAGCTTTCCCAGTGATGGTGCAGGCACCATTTGGCCATGATTGAGCCGCCGCGCGAGACAATGCCCGTGACCCGGTCGACGGTCAGCGGGATGTAATGCAGCCGCACACCGGCATGGATGGTGAAGTAGTCGACGCCTTGCTCGGCCTGTTCGATCAGCGTGTCGCGGTAGACCTCCCAGGTCAGATCCTCGGCAATGCCGCCGACCTTTTCGAGCGCCTGGTAGAGCGGCACCGTGCCGATCGGCACCGGCGCGTTGCGCACGATCCAGTCGCGGATGTTGTGGATGTTGCGGCCGGTCGACAGGTCCATCACCGTATCGGCGCCCCAGCGGATCGCCCACACCATCTTTTCGACCTCTTCCGCCATCGACGATGTGACGGCGGAGTTACCGATATTGGCGTTGATCTTGACCAGGAAATTGCGGCCGATGATCATTGGCTCGCTCTCGGGATGGTTGATGTTGGCGGGAATGATCGCCCGTCCGCGCGCCACCTCGTCACGGACGAATTCGGGCGTGACGAAATCGGGCAGTGTCGCGCCGAAAGCCTCGCCGTCGCGCTCAAGCTTGCCGTGCAGGATCTCGCGACCAAGGTTCTCGCGAATGGCGACGAACTCCATTTCGGGTGTGATGATGCCGGCGCGCGCATAGGCAAGCTGCGTCACCGCCTTGCCTGCTTTGGCTTTGAGCGGTCGGTGGCGGATGGGAAATTCCGGCGTCAGGCGTTCGCCCGTCGCGAATCCGTTGTCCTCCGGCCGGACATGGCGGCCGTCACAGCCCTCGACATCGCCGCGCGCCAAAATCCATTCGTGGCGAAGTCGGGCCAGGCCTTTTTCGATGCTGGTTTCGACAGCCGGGTCGGTATAGGGGCCCGACGGATCGTAGACGGTAACGGGCGGCTCGCCGGCTGTCGGATGGACGGAGATTTCGCGCATCGGCACTTTGATCTGCGAGTGGATGGTGCCGGGCTTGTGGATCTTCCGCGAGGCGGGCAGCGGTCCCGTCGACACGGCGGGGGTAAGCGCATTCATCTTGAGGCTCCTTTGCTCATGCATTGGAGACCCAGTTCTGTGCCGGAAGGATGAAAAGACGCTTCTGTGGACCTGCCGAAACAGGACCTCGGGCGTGAACTCCCGCAGAGCGCTTGCACCGTCCCTACGCCAGTATGAACTGGATCAGGTTC
This sequence comes from Mesorhizobium sp. M0991, assembly GCF_040318915.1. Classification (NCBI taxonomy): domain Bacteria; kingdom Pseudomonadati; phylum Pseudomonadota; class Alphaproteobacteria; order Hyphomicrobiales; family Phyllobacteriaceae; genus Mesorhizobium; species Mesorhizobium sp. M0991. The sequence continues at coordinate 90,985 of NZ_JAMYNE010000023.1, read as the reverse complement.
AACGGGTCACTGCGCCGCGAAAGCCAGCAGTATCTCAGCCCCTTGCCGGGACTCCCCTGGTGAATGCCTCAGGTTGAACGGGCCGGCGCGGCTTTGTCAAGCGCATTTGGCCCGCCCACTGCCAAATCAAACCAGGACCGCGTCGTCTTCTTGGCAATCTGGCATCTGCCCCTGCTCTGTTCCACATCCTATTTGGGTGCAAGGGCACCACTCAGCGGAACCCTCAGAGAAGGAAACCGTCCAGATTTGGCTAGACTGCTCGACGATAAGTCCAGAGCTGTGCCGGCGGTATGTTGCGGACGACGAAGTCATAGTGGGAAACCACGTAACGGTCTGGCATCTTGATCACTGGCGACAGAGGTCCGTATGTGATCTGAATCACGGGCCGGCCGGCAGGAATACGGGCAAGCAGATCCTCAACCAGCGCGACACGCTGTTGCACTGGAAAGCTCAACAGCGGGACTGCACTTATAACACAATCGAACTGTTCACCTTTGCGCTCACCCAGAGCTTCGTCCAGCGCAAATGCGTCGCCCAATCTGAAGTCCACATTCGGGAAGCGTTGCACCAAGCCGTCGTAGAAAATCCTGGAATATTCGACTGAACCAGCTGGTGCGGCTTGATTCCCCTAGCCAGAATCGCCTTTGTGATGACACCGGTTCCCGCGCCAAGCTCCAGAATTGGCAATCCTGACCGTGGGTTCACCACGCTTGCCATCCGGCGTGCCGCATAAACCGAAGTGGGAATAAGGGCTCCCACGCCCTTCTTGTCCTTCTGCCAGCCTTTGAAGAATTCAACTTTTTCCTCAAACCTTTTGCCGAGCCGCTCCTTCAGTCGCAAAATCATATCTTCTCCTTGCGTCAGCCGCTTACCCAACGTCATGAATTTGGCAAAGCGCGTTTTGGCCAATCTCGGCACCCTTTACAAGCCCGTTAAGACTGCTTGCCCGTCACGACGCGGTCAGCATGAATTGCCCCTTAACGCACTTTCATGTTTGCTGGGCCTATGTTTCGCCCTCGCCTGCTGCCCGAAAAAAGTTTCCCGAGTTATGCGTATCTGCCCGGCAAATATCCGCATCCGGTGCGTGATGCCTTGGGCCACAGTTACCGATCAGACCCGGTGACCGTCGCCGTTGGCGAAGCGCTCGGCTCAGATGTGTTTCGATGGGGAATCGACCTTTTCAATCACGGCTACTACTGGGAAGCCCATGAAGCCTGGGAGCCTCTCTGGCAGGCTGCGAAACAAAGCGCTCAGCACCGCCTGTTCTTCAAGGGACTGATCCTGTTGGCGGCGGCCGGCGTGAAGATCCGTGAGGGAAAGCGGGTCGCCGCGGCGCGCCATGCGACAAGAGCTGCAGGGCTTTTTCGTCAGGTGGTGAGTCCGGGCGGCCTGTTTGAGAAAGCACTGGGAATGACACCTGCCGCGCTCGCTGAACATGCCCAAGCGGTTGTCGCTTACCCGGTTGTTCTCCGGGAGCCAAAGTCTGCCGAGCCTGAGCCCGCCTTTAATTTCATACTCGCACCAGAATCCGAGAGCGTTTGATCGGCAATTCAGTGGTTCAAGTGTCCAGCTAGCTTTGTAGCAGGAAATGGGCTGTGAAAACCGCTCACCACCCGCATGCGTCACAAACAATAAGAGTGCAGTAATGTTTTATGGGCAACTCGCGGCCGCTTCGAAGTCGATGGTCTTGAAGGTCGGGGGCTGACCGGTCGCGCTCGTAGCCAATCGATTGATGACAGAGATGCCAGCCAGGCTTCAATGACGGGGATGGCGAAAAGCTGAGTGCTCGGGCTTGCGGGCCGAGCTTGTCGGCCGCTCGATGGAAAGTGTCATGTGAGGTGGGGTCTCTGCCGCGTGCAGCTGGAAGACACGCTCGTCCAGTTCCTTGTCTACTTCCGTCAGACGATGATTGAGGCGAAGGTAGTCCGTCCAGGTCGGCGTGCGGAACGTTTCTGTCCAATGCATAGGCTTCTGCAGGTTCCGCTGGAGCGTCCAGTTCCGAGCACCGACGCGGCTGTGTACATGGCGCCGCTGCCGCATGAGGTCGAGGAAGGCCTCCAGATTTCTCTCGGCTATCAGATATTCGACCTTGACCACGATCGGGCCGCTGCTCGGCTTCAAATTGAGAGAGACAGCTGGGCATCGAATTCCTCCAAGGGATCGGGCTCGGAGTCGCGGCGCTCTCGAAGCGGAAACAGAACGCCGGCTGCAGCGACGATCAACAGGGCTCCAGCGGAACCCTCTAGCGCCCAGGTCAGCGAATGGTTTTCGGCCACCGTGCCCACACCCAGCTGCCGAGCGCGATTCCACCATCGATCAAAGCATAGTAGATCGAGATGGTGCGCCCCACGACCCAGCGCGGGCTCGCCAGCTGCACGCTCACACCAACCCCGGACCAGGCGGTCACCCAGCCCGCGCCGCCCAAGGCGAGTGCAATTGCCGCCACGGCAATCGAAGATGTCAGTGCCAGGGAGAGAGAACACGCCGCACAGGCGACGCAGGAGAGCCTCATCAGCCGCTCCTGCGACAAGCTCCGTCTGAACAGGCTGTTGGAGAGGCCGGCCAAGACGGCACCGGTCCCGAAGCCGGCCATGAGCGCGCCATAGGCAAGCGGGCCTCCTCCCAGCTGGTCGCGGACAACCACCGGCAGCAGCGCGAGTATGGCGATGCTCGCCAGGCCAAAGAGGGTTCCGCGCGCGATCGCTGCCTTGATCTCCGATGACATCGCCGTGAAGCGCAGCCCGTCATAAATTGCCGTCCTCATCGACTCGCGGGGAAGAGGGGAAGAACGAACCTTCCACTTGCAGCGCCAAATAGTGGCCAAGGGTACGAAATAGGTGAGCGTGGTCACGGCGAATGCCGCCATAAGGCCAAATGAGGCAACCACAATGCCGCCGAGCGCCGGACCCACGGTCCGGACGGTGTTGAAGCCAACAGAAAGCAGGGTGACGGCAGCGGGAACATCGCGTCGATCCACGATATCGCCAACCGACGCTTGCCAGGCCGGATCATTGAGAGCACCGCCGCTTGCGATCAAGAAGCTGAAGCCGAGGATCATCCACGGACTGACAAAGCCCAGCGCCACGGACGCGGTCAGCATCGCGGACGCAATCACCATAAGGCACCGACCGGCGAACATCACCCTGCGCCGGCTGAAATTGTCGGCGAGAGCTCCGGCAAAAACGGACAGGACGAAGGCGGGGAGGTTCGATGAAGCCTGCACCAGCGCAACCATCAGATCGGAAGTCGAGATCGTTGCCATCAGCCAGCTGATGGCAACAGTCTGCATCAACCAGCCGAGGCTTGAAACCTGCGTGGCGAGCCAGATCGAGCGAAAGGTGGGCTGCAAAAGTGGCCCAAAGGTCGTTGGTGCAGCCAAATCTTCGTTTGATCCAGCCACCCCACTCATTTTGCGATCCTTTGCTTTCCGTTATTGTCGCTTCCCATGTAATCTAGGCTGAACCGTGGCGGCTAGAAGAATAGATGGAACCCATTTGCCCGACAAATGTGGCCACAGTTCCTCCTGACCAATGGTTTAGGCGGCCGAGACGCAGAAATGGGCCGGCTCACTCGCCTTCGACCACATCTTGGTGAGCCGGGATTCACATGTCATTTGAGGCAACATGCTTGATCGACGCGCTGCCGAGCGATTTTTTTCGCGAAAAGCGACCCTTTTCTTTTGTTGAAAACTCACTCATCAGCGGCGTTCGATGCTGAGTGTGGCTTTCGAAAAGTGAGGACGCTTGCAGATCTTTGACAGGATCGATTCCCTGATAGACGCAGACGATTGCCAGGCCGCGATCGAAGAGGCGCGCGCCTTGCTACTTCGATTTGAACAAAGGTCGGATGCGCTCACGCATGCGATCGACGACTTTCTGCTCGACCTGATAACGCTGGCTTTCATTGTTGAATGTTACGGACGCGGCTTTGAACTTTTGGCGCGAACGCTGGCCCGTAGAAGACTGGCAAAGGTCAGGCTTTTGTCGGAAGGGGTCGATTCCGCCAGATAGAAATGACGCCCAAAGCTTGTTGCTAACCGGCTATCGCGCCGCGTTCCGCCACAGCGACGAAGGCAATTGACGACGTTCGACCACCAAAAAATAGGCGGAAAACCGGGGCCCTTTATGAGGCAGATTGGGTGTGGATTGTTCCGCGAATCTGAAAACTGCGGATCCATTTGTGGCGTCCGGCCGTCCGCTGGCCTTCATCGCGGCAATCGCCGCCCGCCGCCTCAGATGCCGCCCATGGAGAGGTACTTCATTTCAAGATAGTCTTCGAGGCCGTGGCGGGAACCTTCCCGCCCGATGCCGGACTGTTTTATCCCACCAAAAGGCGCGGCTTCTGAGGACATGCGTCCTGTGTTGATCCCCACCATGCCATATTCCAGCGCCTCGGCCACACGCCAGACACGCTTCAGGTTCGAAGCATAGAAATAGGCGGCAAGGCCGTAGATCGTGTCGTTGGCCTCACGCACGACCTGATCGGCATCCTCGAAGCGGATAATCGGCGCCAAGGGTCCAAAGGTCTCCTCTTGCGCCACGGTCATTTCCCTTGTGACGCCGCTGAGGACCATAGGCTGGAAAAAGTTGCCATCGCTGCCGATGCGGCCGCCGCCACATCGGATCGCGCCGCCCTTGGCCAAGGCATCGGCAATGTGAAGTTCGATCTTGGCCAGTGCATGCCCGTCGATCAGCGGACCGATGGCGACACCTGGATCGAAGCCGTCGCCGACCTGAAGCTCACGGACACGCTCCACGAATTTGGCGACGAATTCGTCATGAACGCCCGACTGGACGTAAAGCCGGTTGGCGGAAACGCAGGTCTGGCCGGCATTGCGGAACTTGGCCTGGATCGCGCCGTCGACGGCAGCATCGACGTCGGCATCATCGAAGACGATGAAAGGCGCATTGCCACCCAACTCTAGACCGACTTTCTTGATCTGGTCCGAGCACTGGCGCATGAGCAACCGGCCGACTTCGGTGGAGCCCGTGAAACTGATCTTGCGGACCTTGGGGTTGAAGGAGAGTTCGCGACCGACCGCATCACCCTCGCACGCATAGATCAGGTTGACGACGCCTTCGGGAAACCCGGCAAGGTGGGCCAGAGCAAACATTGCACCCGCCACCAGTGGCGTCTGTTCAGCAGGTTTGAGCACGATCGTGCAGCCGGCGGCGAGAGCCGGCGAGATCTTGCGCGCAACCATTGAGGCGGGGAAGTTCCAGGGGGTGATCGTTCCAACGACGCCGATCGGCTGTTTGATCACCAGCATGCGACGGTCTGCAGAGGGCGGCGAGATCGTCTCACCATAGATGCGGTTGGCCTCTTCGGCGTACCACTGCAGATATGCGGCCGCATGCGCCACCTCAGACTTCGCTTCGGCTAGCGGCTTGCCCATCTCCGCAGTGAGGATCGCTGCAAGATCGTCCGTGTGGTCGACGATCAGTTGGTGCCAATGCCAGAGGATGTCGCTGCGCTCGCGCGCGGTCAGTGCGGCCCATTCAGGTTGCGCCACGTAGGCTTTGTCGATCGCCGCGCGCGTCTCCTCAACACCCATGTCGGGCAATTCCGCCAGCACCTCGCCGGTCGAAGGGTTTGATACCTCGAAGGTCCGCTCACTTGCTGGGGTGCCAAGAGCCGGCACCCGGTCAATGGCTCCGAACAGCTCGCGCGATTTCAGGTGGCGAAGCATTGGTTCGTACAGTGGCAAACGCGTATCCTCCTTGAGGCATGCAAACACGACGTATTTTTGGATTTATTCGCGCGCCTCAGCTTCGCATAGGGCCTCGGTGAAGGGCCACTAGACCCACTCGATTCCACTCTATACAGGCATCGCAACCACGCAGACAAAGTGAGCCTGCCGCGCGGTCAAATACTCCCATTGATCGTTACGGCCAAACCGCTCAAGGTTGGATCGTGTGAGCTGAAGCTACCGCAGGGCTCAGTTCGCAGCGCGGCGCTATCCCTGATCTACGATCTTGCTCTGACGATAAGAGCGTTCCTTGCGGACCATATCGTACGATTCGATCTAGGCCATCCCAAGAAGATATCCCAGCAAGTGCAGTTTGTGAGAGGCTGCCACAAGATGCAGTTCTTTGAGATTGGCACTGATGAAGGCAAGTGCCTCGACACGGTTGCTAACCAGTCCCTTCTTTTTCATAGCACGAACCCTGCTGCCACAATTGACCCCACCTTGATTGAACGCACTCTCATCAATTCAGATGCTTCTGGACGCATGCGTCGACCGGCACATCCATGCCAATGTCGAGGATTGGCGCGCTATGCGTAAGCCAGCCAACAGAAATGAGGTCGACTCCCGTTGCCGCGATGGCTGGTGCCGTTGCCGGCGTTATGCGCCCCGAGGCCTCGGTGGTCGCGCGGCCGTCGACCATTGCCACCGCCCGGGTGAGTTGCCTGACGGACATATTGTCCAGCAGGATGGCGTCCACCCCGGCGCCTAGCGCGATTTCCAATTGGTCCAGGGTGTCGACCTCAACTTCGACCTTGACCATATGCCCGACGGCAGCGCGCGCGCGTTCAATGGCCGTGCGGATGTCGCCGGCAATGGCGATGTGATTGTCCTTGATGAGCACCGCATCATCGAGCCCGAAGCGGTGGTTGGCGCCGCCGCCAGCGCGCACGGCGTATTTTTCCAGCGCGCGCAGGCCGGGCGTTGTCTTTCGCGTGCACACGATCCTTGCTTTCTGTCCGCGCACCGCTTCGACGATCTCGGCCGTTGCCGTCGCAATGCCGCTGAGATGGCAGAGAAAATTGAGCGCTGTACGCTCGGCCGCAAGCATGCCACGCGCCGGTCCACTCACCGTAGCAATGGTCTCACCCGCCGCGACCCTGCTGCCGTCCAGACGTCCAAAATTTATGTCGATCGACGGATCAACAAGCATGAAAGCGTAGGCTACCAGATCAAGACCGGCAACAACGCCAGACTGCCTGGCTCTGAACGCAAAAGTGGCCTTGCAGTCAAAGGGTATAATCGCATCGCTGGTAAGGTCACCGGCTTTGCCCAGATCCTCAAGTAGAGCGCTACGCACGATCGGCTCGATCACGATCCCGGGAAGGGGTGGAGGTGACGTCATCAGGCACTCCGTTCCGCGGGTCGCAGGCTGAGTTCGGCCGCAACTGTCATTGCTGAGGCAAGGGTCAAGCGTGAAGACCGGGCCTGCGCCCTGCGTGTGGGGAAGTCCGACCTGTAATGCGAGCCGCGGCTTTCCTCGCGTCGAAGCGCTGCAATGGCGATCATCAGCGCGATCAAAGCAGGATCGGAAGCGGCAGTGTTGCGTACCGCCATCGGCAGCAGCGTTTCCACGGTGTCGGATAGTGCTTGCCCGTCCCGGATAACACCGAGCCCATTGGAGACTGCGTGGCGAACGGAGGAGGGGTCGGGCCGCGGGGGTGCCGTTGCGACAAGCCTTGGCCACTGCCACCCTGCAGGCGCGGCAGCTACGCTTTGCGCGACCCACAACGAGGTCGTCACGGCCTCGGTCAGCGAGTTGCTGGCAAGCCGGTTGGCGCCGTGCAGACCGGTGCCGGCAACCTCACCGCAAGCCCACAAACCCGGCACCGTGCTGCGGCCCGCGGCATCCACGGCCACGCCGCCCATGTGATAATGTGCCGCCGGGCGAACCGGAATCGGCTCAACGGCAGGATCGATTCTGGCGTCCCGGCAATGCCGGGCAACAGCTGGGAAGCGCTTGGCGAACTTCTGGCCGAGGGACTGCCGGGCATCAAGGTAAACACGATGTCCGGTGCCAAGCTGCTGCCATACGGCCCGTGCCACGACGTCGCGCGATGCCAACTCGCCGCCAGGCGTATCGCATAGAAAGCGGTGCCCGCACTCGTCGATCAGCACTGCGCCTTCGCCGCGGACCGCTTCGCTCACCAACGGCATAGGCCGATGCGAAACGTCGAGCGCCGTTGGGTGGAACTGGATGAATTCCAGATCGGCGAGTTCTGCACCAGCGCAGGCGGCGAGCGCCAGGCCGTGCCCGAATGAGCCGGGCGGGTTGGTCGTGTCTCTGAACAGCGCGCCGATACCGCCGGTCGCAAGAACGACGCGACGGGTCGGAAATATAATCGCCTGTCCACCTTTTGCCGCCACAACGCCGCTGACCGCACCATTTTCCACAATGAGCCGGCGGGCTTCCATGCCTTCCAGAATTGTGATCGAAGGCGTTCGCCTCACAGCGATGATGAGCGCGCGAACAAGCTCGCGGCCCGTAGAGTCACCCCCGGCATGGACGATCCGGCGACGGGAATGCGCTGCCTCGAGCCCGAGCCGCAGTGTCCCGTCCCACGAGCAGTCGAAGGCGACGCCCAGGTCCATCAAATTCTCGATGGCTCGGTCCGCCGCATTCAAAATACGTCTGACTACACTCTCGTCGCAGAGGCTATCACCTGCAGCAAGCGTGTCTGCAAGATGCAGGTCTGGACTGTCGTCAGCGCCGAGGCTTGCCGCCAGCCCGCCTTGCGCGAGTGTGCTGGAGGCTTCGGTCCCGAGCCGCGTCGGGGACAGAAGGTAAACGGGATGCGGCGCCAGATGAAGCGCCGTCATCAGCCCGGCAACGCCGGCTCCGATGATCACAGGCGCTCCCCTGATGTCGCCGACCTCTGGCGTCATACGGCAAGCATCCGCTCGACAGCGCGCCGGGCCCGATCCACGACTGGAGGATCGATGGTGACGACGTGGCGGTTTTCCTTAAGCGCGCTGCGAATGTTTGCGAGCGTGATACGCTTCATGTGCGGACAGAGATTGCAGGGCCGCACGAACTCGACGTCGGGGTGCTCGATCGCGACGTTGTCGCTCATTGAGCATTCGGTCATCAACACGACGCGCGCAGGCTTATGCCGTCCGACATAGTCTGACATCGCCGCCGTAGAGCCAGCGAAATCCGCAACCGCGACAACTTCGGGCGGACACTCGGGATGGGCAAGCACCGTGACGCCAGGATAGGCATCGCGCAGCTCGCGAATGTCGGCTGGCGTGAAGCGCTCATGCACTTCGCAATGGCCGTTCCAGGCGATGATCTCGACCGAAGTCTGTGCCGCGATATTCCTTGCCAGGTACTCGTCGGGCAGCATGATCACCCGCCCCACGCCGAGCGACTCAATTACCGCCAACGCATTGCCCGAAGTGCAGCAGATGTCCGACTCGGCCTTTATCGCGGCGGACGTGTTGACGTAGGTCACGACCGGCACGCCAGGGTAGCGTTGCCGCATCAGCCGCACGTCGTTCGCCGTGATCGAGTCGGCCAGCGAGCACCCCGCGCCGAGATCCGGAATGAGCACCGTCTTGTCCGGATTGAGGAGCTTCGCAGTCTCAGCCATGAAATGCACGCCGGCCAGCACGATGATGTCCGCATCGACCGTCATTGCCTTGCGAGCCAGCGCCAGGCTGTCTCCGACGATATCGGCCACGCAGTGGAAGATCTCGGGTGTTTGATAGTTGTGGGCTAGAATGACGGCCTTGCGATCACGCTTGAGCGCCAGAATGGCCTCGATGTCATCGCTGAAAGCTGCCCATTCCGCCGGCGGGACGATGCGCTGGACACGCTGATACAGGGACGCGGCCGAAGGTAGCGTGCCACTCACCGGCGCCTCCCGATTTATAATCTATTTGACTATAAGGGGAATATATCTACGTTGACTATAAGCGTGTCAACCCCGAGCCAGCGGCAATTTTGTCCCCGCTACGGCTGTTTCGTCCAGCACGGCATGGCGGAACTGATAGAGTTTGGCCGGCCGGCCGCCCGTATCCAGGGACGTCTCGCCAGTCTCCTCGACCAGCTCTTGCTGCTCTATGAGCCGACGGAAGTTTGGCTTGTTGATCAGCCTGCCGGCCAGGGCTTCCACGGTCCGTTGCAGCTGGAGCAGCGTGAACACCGGAGGCATCAGCTCGAACACCACCGGCCGGTACTTAATCTTCGAGCGCAAGCGCGCAATGCCGGTCGCAAGGATGCGGCGATGGTCGGCAACCATCGCTGTCCCGGCTGTTGAGTCGGCTGCGATCGACCGTCCGTCGCGGGTGGCCTCTGCCACCAGACCCGCCTCGTAAAGCAACTCATAGCGCTGGAGCGCCAACTCTTCATTCCAGGGGCGGTCCTCGAACCCAAAAGCAATGGCAGCTCGCCGCCGCCGTTCACGGACAATCGCAGCCTCCTTGGCCTCGGCCGCCCAGGCAAGCAGACGCGGCTTCAGAACATCCGCAATCACTTTCGGCGTACCGAGGCGGTGGTCCTCCCACGGAAAATAATCGTACCAACTCCGCCAGGCGCAGGTGGATGCGCCGGTGGCGTGTTCCTTCCGGGTCAAAGCGAGATAGCTGATTGAAATGACGCGCTGCTGACGCCCGTCATCTGCGCGGTCCCGATCAGCGAACGTATAGAGCTGCTCAATATAGCCAAGGGGATGACCGGTCTGCTGCTCGACCCACGCCCTTAGACCTGACTGCAGCGATCGATGCTCCAGCGCGAACGGCCCCGAGGGCAGGCAATCCGCCTGCCCGATGGTGAGGACCGCTGGTTCACCGTCGTTGACGGCCACGACAACGGCAATCAGCTCCGCTTCGACGTCTTTGGCCTTGGCGGCGGCCCTACCGTTCCGTGTTGCTTTTGGGCGATCGTCCATGGTTGCCTGGGTTGGGCAGAGTTCCCTGAGAAGCTTCTCAATCGATTTAACCAGCGTGTCGCAGCCCCATTAGCCTGTCAACACCACACTCTCCGTAAAGGCCTAGACCTTCGGTCTACACAAGAGTGTCGCAAACGCGAAGCCGCTCGGCAGTGACGCAAGGGAAGTGGACTGGGCGCGAGACAAGAGCCCCGCTTTCGCACTCGTGCTCATTCGAAGCGGCGTCGCAGCTTGCGGAATGAATAGTCAGCAAATTATTGTGCAGTGCAAATTCTTCTTCGCATCTGCACAAATTTGTGGCAGATGTCTCGGGTTGACGTTAGGTGAGGGAAGTCGGTGAGCGCGACGCGAGGAACCAGAGCCTTGACTCCGCCGGAGATTTTGGGCCGCAAAGGTCGAACGCCGCTGGTCTGTCTGACCGCCTATACGACGCCCGTTGCACAACTGGTCGATCATCACTGCGATGTCGTTCTTGTCGGTGACAGCGTCGGAATGGTGCTTCACGGCCTGGCTTCGACGCTCGGTGTCACGCTCGAGATGATGATCATGCACGGGCAGGCGGTGCGGCGGGGTCTGGAACGGGCACTGATGGTCGTCGATATGCCGTTCGGCTCCTATGAGCAAAGTCCTGGGCAGGCCTTTGGCAATGCCGCCCGCGTAATGGCGCAAACCGGATGTGCGGCGGTCAAGCTCGAAGGCGGCGAAAGCATGGCCGAGACGATACGCTTCCTTGCTGCGCGCGGCGTGCCGGTGATGGCTCATGTCGGGCTGACGCCGCAGGCGGTCAATGCACTCGGCGGCTATCGTGTTCAGGGGCAAGGCGACGATGGTGACCGCATCCTGCGTGATGCGCGCGCGGTGGCCGAGGCAGGAGCGTTCGCGGTCGTGCTGGAGAAGACACCTGAAGCCTTGGCGCAGCGAATCACGCAGGAGATCGCAATCCCGACCATCGGCATAGGCGCCTCGCCGGCCTGCGACGGCCAGATTCTGGTCGTTGACGATATGCTGGGCCTGTTCGGCGCCTTTCGTCCAAAATTCGTCAAGCGATACGCCGAACTGGGGGAGGCAGCTTCCGCGGCAATAGCGGCCTACTCCCATGATGTTCGTGAGCGCCGCTTTCCAGCGGCAGAACACGTGTTCGGCGACGAGCCGAAGACCTGAAAAGAGGAGATCCAACGTGGGCATTCCCATCATTCGGACAGTTGCCGAACTGCGCAGCATAGTAGCCGTGTGGCGCCGGGATGGTTTGAAGGTGGCGGTCGTACCGACCATGGGGGCTCTCCACGAGGGTCACCTCAGCCTGGTGCGTGCCGCCCTCGCAAAGGCCGATCGGGTGATAGTCACGCTCTTTGTCAACCCCAAGCAGTTCAACAGCCCGGCGGATCTGATCGCCTATCCGCGCACCGAGTATGACGATGCCGCCAAACTGGCGCCGCTCGGCGCGCACATCCTTTACGCGCCGGATGCGGCGGATGTATATCCGCAAGGCTTTGCCACGACGGTTTCGGTGAGCGCGGTGAGCGAAGGCCTTTGCGGCGCGTTCCGCCCCGGTCATTTCGATGGGGTGGCGACCGTCGTCACCAAGCTTTTTCTCCAGACCGGTGCCGATATGGCATTTTTTGGCGAGAAGGATTTCCAGCAACTGCATGTGGTGCGGCGGCTTGTTCGCGATCTCGACATTCCCATCAAGATCGTCGCCTGCCCGACGGTGCGTGAAGGTGACGGGCTGGCGATGTCTTCGCGCAACGCGCGGCTGTCCGCCCCTGAACGGAGCGCGGCACCCCGCCTTGCCGAAATTTTGTTCGAAACTGCCCGGCGGCTGAACTGCGAAGATTGCATCGATCGTGTGCTCGATGAGGCACGGCAGGCCATCCTTGCTGCAGGCTTTTCGCAGGTCGAGTATCTTGAGCTGCGTGCGGACGAGGACCTCGCCATGATGGCCGCCCCGGACCGACCGGCGCGACTGCTCGTCGCCGCCTGGCTTGGCCAGACGCGGCTGATCGACAATGTCGAAGTGTGGTCGCCACGAGGCAGGGTCGAAGGTTTCGTGGAGGCCGCGGCCGCCGCGTAAGCATCCTTTTTTGCTCGAGGCACAATAGGAGCGCCTGCAAGCTGGTCACGAACAGAATACCCTAGCAGCCACCGGCGGAACGATCTCACGCACCACGCGGGGTCTGACTAGCTGCGCCCTTGAAGTAGGCACCCACCACCAGAGCGTCTCGCTGCAAAACAGGCCGCACCGTTCACTTGTTGGTGTAATCCAGAAAGCCGACTACATGCGGCAATCAGTGACCGCCGCGGGGGGCTTCCCTGATCCGAATTGCCCGTGAGTTTTTTTGGGATCGCGGCCAAGTCGATCAGGGTGTCCCAGCGGCGAGCCGTGAAAAATCGAAGGTATTCACATAATCGCGAAATGCCACTTGCGCCTTGGAATGGTTCTTCAGGTGCGGGAAAATGAGCATCATTTCATAGGGTGGGATTTCCCAGCCCGGGAATAATTCTACGAGGCGGCCGACGGCCACGGACGACTGGCACACATAAGCGGGCAGGAGTGCAACCCCTTCTCCGGCGATGCAGGATTGCAATAGGAATCCCATTGAATCCGAGGTCGCGGCAGGCGGTGGCCGTAGAACGAGCGGTGTGTCGTCCGACGAGAATACCCATTCGGGTTGCGCATCATGCACCAGACAGCGCCGCCGGAGCAGATCGGTCGGTTCCCGAAGAGGAATGCCACTTGCCAGAAATGCTGGCGCGGCCACAAGCACCCGTTTTATGGAGGAGATACGCCGAATGATTATGTCCTGACCTGTGGTTGTGCCAACGCGAAAGGCGAAATCAACCCGCTCGCGGATGATGTTGAGATGCCGGTTTGTGGCGATCAACTCGATGGCGATGCCGGGAAACTGGGTAGTAAATCCGTGTAGAAAGCTCGGCATGAAATACGTCGCTGTCACCTCCGGGCAGGTGATCTTCAGCTTCCCGACAGGCTGTTCCCTCAGATTGGTCATCGCCATATTCGCGGCCGAAACCTGTGCACGAACGCGGCGACAGTATTCGAGATAGACTTGACCGCTGCCGGTGAGGCTTACGTGCCGGGTGGAACGATTGAGGAGCCGCAGTCCCAAACGTGCCTCCAGCTGGGCGATACGCTGGCTGACCGTAGACTTAGGCATCCCAATCCGCTCCCCGGCGCGCGTAAAGCTGCCCGTTTCAGCGACTTCGGCCAGAAGTATCATGTCGTCCACGCTATCCAAGCGACGCATCCCTGTTGGTGTTCTTGGCGATTGTACAATGACACGGACAGTGTGTCCGTGCGATCGGAATTGTTGGAACGCTCTCGGCTGGGTAGCGTGGAAGTGGTAGCGAAAAGGGAAGGTGGACATGTCGATCCGTCAGACGACCATCGGGACCGACAGAGTAGGCATGGCCGTGGCGGCGATGATCTTAACTGATCTGACGCTTTCGATCGCAGATGCGATCATCAAGATCACGATCTCGGACATGCCACTGTCGCAATTCATCTTCTTGCGGTCCTGCGTCACCATCCCCTTGTTGATCTTTATGATGAAATGGAGGTTGCCTCGGGTATCGCTGAGCCCAGCTCGACCTGGCTGGGCCACGGTTCGAAGCAGCCTGCTTCTGTCCAGTCTGCTGATCTACTACGCTTCGCTTTCGCGCCTCGATTTCTCGATAGCGGCCGCGGTCTATTATACGATCCCGCTGTTCATTACCCTATTCTCGGCACTCTGGGTCCGCGAGCCTGTCGGCCTGCAAGGTTGGCTCGGAGTTGCGCTCGGGTTTGTAGGGGTACTACTCATGCTGAAGCCGCAGGCCGGCGACATCAGTATCCACACCCTCATGCCACTGGCGGCTGCCATTCTCTATGCCCTGGCGATGGTGCTGACGCGGACCAGGACCCGTGCTGAAAACCCGTTCGTTCTGGCACTCACATTCAATCTGATCGCGATCATTGTGGCAGGTGGGGCAAGCCTGGCGGCAATAATTGCTGGCAGCGATGGCGGGCAGAGTCTGACGATAGGCGAGTGGGTACCGATAGGCTGGAGCCAATGGGGGCTGATGGTGCTGCTAAGTATCACAATGTTGATCGGCAGCGTCGGCACTGCTGTCGCGTACCAGTGGGCACCGTCGGCCATGATCTCAACCTGCGACTTCTCCTATCTGGCATTTGCGGTGTTGTGGGGCGTCCTACTGTTCTCGGAACGTCTGGACGGCGCTTCCATGCTCGGCATAGGTCTCATCGCGCTCGCCGGCATCATCGTCATTCGACGTTAGCCGGACTGGAGCACCCAGTTCAGCGATCTTCGGTTGGAACGGTCGCTGCTGGCACCGCTGCACCTGCACCGACGACGGTGCAACGAACGCGGCCGAGGTGCGCCCAAAGCCAGACTCACAATTGATTGCAGGCGGTTTGCCTGAAGGTGCTGCGGGGTGAAGCTCATTCCACCGCCGCCCGAGGCGCGTTTGTGACGGCCGCGCGCGAAGCAGACATTTTGCCAGGCGATTGGTGGATGCCGGGAGCCCGCGCCAGACTGTTCCAGGAGTATCTTCCGACCGACATTCGCTGTTCCTTATGGTGCAGGATGACAGCTGACCGCTCTCTTCCTACTAGGCAAACATCAACGCCCAGAGAGCCGTTCGCCGTCACTTCTTGCAAGCGCACTAGTCATTGCCCCTAGACGCCGATCACGAGTGCGCCGCCGGTAAGCCCGGCGCCGGCCGCGGCGAGCAGAAGCCTTTCGCCTGCCAAAAACGGCTTGGCCTGATGGGAGAGGGACAGCGACAGCGCAATTGTCGCGGCAGAGGAATTGCCGAACTCCGCAATGCTTCTCACCACCTTCTCAGGGCCAATATCGAGTTTGTCGGCCACGGCATCGAGAATGCGGGCGTTGGCCTGGTGTGGAACAAACCGATCCACGGCCTGAGCTGAAACGTTCGCAACTTCCAGCGCCTCGGCCGAACACCGCGCCATCATCTCGACCGCCTTGGCGAACACGGCGCGTCCGTCGGCGATCGTCATGCGGGTTTCGGCTATGTCGAAATCTCCGGCAAACGGCCGGGTGCTGCCGCCCGCCGGGATCTGGATCAGGCCATAACCGGACCCGTCGGAATCCAGCGAAGCGCCGAGGACACCGTGATTGGGGTCGGACGACGGGACCAGCAAAAGCGCGCCTGCGGCGTCGGCGAACAGCACCGCGCTGGCGCGTTCGGCCGGGTTGATGCGGCGGCTCAGAATGTTGGCGGCGATGACCAGCGCCGGCTTGCCGTGCGTGCGCACGAAGGCGTCGGCGAAGGTAAGCGCGTAGACGAAACCGGCGCAGGCGCCGGCAAGATCGACGGCTCCGGCATTAGCAAGGCCGAGACGGTGAGCGACCAGCGGCGCGCTTGGCGGCAGCAGATGATCGGGCGTCGATGTTGCCAACAGCAGAAGGCCGATCTCGCTGCGGTCGATGCCGGCCATACCCAGGGCCATGTCTCCCGCCTTCCCGGCCAGGCCCGACAAGGTGTCGGAAGGCTCGGCCCAGCGGCGCGACCGGATGCCGGTCCGCCTCTCGATCCAGCCGGCCTCCAGGCCAAGCGAGGCCTCAATGTCGGCATTCGGCACGACCCGTGCCGGTGCGTGGTGGCCGAGACCGATGATCTTCGCGCCTCGGATCATCCGGCTTGCCCAACAACGTCGGCGGCCTCGTCGATCGCATCGTGCAAGCGACCAAGCTCGCTGGGAGTTACGCAATAGGGCGGCAGGAGATAGATCACATTGCCGAGCGGGCGTACCAGGAGATCACGCCCAAGGAAGAAAGCGCGCAGCTTCGGGCCGATTTCAGCCAGGTAGCCGGAGCTGGCGACCGCCAGTTCGAAGGCGGCAATCGTGCCGGTCACCCGGACATCGGCGAAGCGGGGATCTCCCACAAAGCGATTGTATGCTTCGGCCTGCAGTCGCGACAGGGTTGTGACGCGCTCGATGACCGGCTCGTCGCGCCAGACTGCGATGTTGGCCAGCGCCGCCGCGCAGGCGATCGGATTGGCGGTATAGGAGCTCGAATGAAAGAAGGTGCGGCTGCGATCCGGCGAATAGTACGCCCGAAAGATGGCGTCGGTGGCGAGCGTGGCGGCAAGCGGGATCGCGCCGCCGGTCAGCCCTTTCGACGTGCACAATATGTCGGGCGCAATGCCTGCCTGCTCGCAGGCAAACAGGGTGCCGGTTCGGCCCCAGCCGGTCATCACCTCATCGGCGATGAACAGCGTCCCGGAGGCCTCGGCGATACGTTTCAATTCGGCCAGGATTTTTGGCGAATACATCCGCATGCCGCCGGCGCCCAGGACCAGCGGTTCTAGGATCAGCGCCGCCGCCTTGCGATCACGGCTGAACGCCTCGAAGGCGTCGAGGGTTTCCTGCTCGCGGCCGTTGGCAGGGAAGGGGATGGTATCGACGTCAAAGAGCAGGGGTTCGTAGGCGGCGTTGAAGACGCCGCGGGCGCCGACGCTCATCGTCCCGATTGTGTCGCCGTGATAGCTGGATTCCATCACAACGACACGCGAGCGCGGCGCGCCGATGTTGCGGAAATAGCCGAGCGCCATTTTGAGCGCCACTTCGACGCTGGTCGAGCCGCTGTCGGAATAAAAGACCCAGTCCAGACCCTTCGGCGCCAGGCCAATGAGCGCGCTCGCCAGTTCTTCGGCCGGCGCGTGGGTGAGACCGGCGAATATGATCTGGTCGAGCGTTTCGGCAGTTGAGCGGATTGCCTCGACGATCGCCGGATGGCGATGGCCGTGGGTCACCACCCACCATGAGGATATCGCGTCGAGAATGCGCCTTCCGTCATCCGTCTGCAGGTATGCGCCTTCGGTCCGAACGATCTTCGGCAGAGCCGGTTCGACGGCGTGCTGGGTAAAGGGATGCCAGACGGCTGAGCGGCTCATACGCTGGCCTGCTGAAAAGGCGCCATGTCGAAATGCGCTGCCATGGCCGACAGGAGAGTGTCGGGCCCCAGCAAATCGAGGAAAGGCAAGCGGCCAAGCACACGCACCTTGCCGATCGCAGCGATGGTGCATTCCGTGTCGGGCATAGGGTTGCCGATGAATGCGACGCCCAAAAGCGGAATGTCGCGGCGGCGCAGCGCCTCGATCGACAGAAGCGTGTGGTTGATCGTGCCGAGCGCGGTGCGCGCACAAAGCACGACCGGCGCGCGCCAGCGGGCGAACACATCGATGAACAGGATTTTGCGGGTGAGCGGCACCATGAGACCGCCAGCTCCCTCGACGATCAGCGGACGCGCCATTACGGGCAGAACGAGGCGGTCGGGATCGATCAAAACGCCATCGAGTTCGGCAGCGCGATGCGGCGAGAGCGGTCGCACGAGCCGCCAGGCTTCCGGGACGATCCGCTCTGGGGGCAGCTCAGCAAGCCTCGCCACGGTCTGGGTATCGGTTTCGCCGTCGAGCCCCGACTGCACCGGTTTCCAGTAGGCGCCATTGAGCAGGCCGGCCAGACCAGCCGCTATAACCGTTTTGCCGATTCCGGTGTCCGTGCCGGTGATGACGAAGGTTTGGCTCATGCCACCATTCGCTCCCATTCCTCTGACAATGCCTTGATCATCGCAGCGACGTCAGCCTGCTCGACATTGAGCGTCAGCGAAATCCTGAGCCGAGCCGTGCCCTCGGGCACGGTTGGCGGGCGGATGCCGCGCACGTCGAAGCCGCGCGCCTGCAACGCGCTGGCGAGCGCCATGGCGCGGGCGTTGTCGCCGACGATGACCGGCAGGATCTGCGAGCCGCTCGGCGCCACCCCGCAGCAGGCTTTGAGTTCCCGGCCGGCGAAGGCGACGAGTGCTGCAAGCCGCTCGCGGCGCTTGGGCTCGTCACGAAGGATGGCAAGCGCCTCGGTTGCAGCGACCGCTATAAGCGGCGAGGGGGCGGTGGCATAGATAAACGGTCGGCAACGGTTGATGAAATAGTCGATGATTGCCGTGGGTGCGGTCACCAGCGCACCGGAGACGCCAAGCGCCTTGCCGCAAGTGTGCAGCACGACAACATTGTCGCGGCCTTCGAGGTCGTGCGCAAGGCCGCGTCCGTCGGGACCATACACGCCGGTGGCATGGGCCTCGTCAATCAGCAAGAATGCGTCGTGTCGGCCGGCGAGCACTGCCAGATCGGCCAAGGGCGCGCGGTCGCCGTCCATGGAATAGAGGCTCTCGACCACGATCCAGGGGCGCCCCGTACCGCCCGAACGCCGCCAGGCCAAGATGGCGGCTTCGAAGCCGCCGACGTCGTTGTGGGGCGCCTCCACCATCGCCGCCCGCCCGGCCCGCGCGCCCTCGTGGGCACTGGCATGGATGAGTGCGTCAAGCACGACGAGGTCGCCCTTTTGCGGAAGGGTCGTCAGGATGGCGAAATTCGCTACATAGCCCCCGCTGAAGAAAAGCGCACGTTTGGCACCGAAGAAGCGCGCCGCCTCGGCTTCGAGGGTCTCGTGCTCCGGTGTATTGCCGCGCAACAGGCGAGACCCCGTGGCGCCGACCGGCGTGCCGGCTGCGAGTGCTGCTGCGACCGCTTTGGCCAGGCGCGGCGAGGCTGCAAGTCCCAGATAGTCATTGGAGGCGAAATCGAGACCGGCACGCGGCGACAACGTGCGCAAACGGTTCTTGCGCGTGAGCCCGCTCAGCGTCGTCTCATAGCGGTCGAGCAAGCCCCCTGCGCTCACAAGCTGGAAAGCTCCATTGGCAATACCGAGCTTGCGAAAGAGCACAATGTCCTTATCCTCACTCGGGTTGTCCGCCGTCAGCAGCGTATCGCCGACAAACACGGAATTGGCGCCGGCAAAGAAGCACAGTGCCTGCATTTCCTCGCTCATTGCCGTGCGGCCGGCCGACAAGCGAACATGGGATTGCGGCATCAGGATACGGGCAAGCGCAATGGTGCGCACGAATTCGATCGGCTCTATTGGCCGCTCATGACCAAGCGGTGTGCCTTCAATCGGGATCAGCATGTTGATCGGGACGCTGTCGGGCGGCTCGGGGAGATTGGCGAGCGTCACCAGCATGTCCACGCGGTCGACCGGTTCCTCGCCCATGCCGACAATGCCGCCGCAGCAGACTTTGATGCCGCTATCGCGAACATTGTCCAATGTTTCGAGCCGGTCGGCGAACGAGCGCGTCGTGATGACTTCGCCGTAATAGCGCTCGGACGTATCGATGTTGTGATTGTAGTAGTCGAGCCCCGCTGTCTTTAGCTGCTGCGCCTGCTCAACATCGAGCATCCCTAATGTCATGCAGGTTTCCATGCCGAGCGCCTTGACGCCTTCGACCATGGCGACCACGACCTCCATGTCGCGCGCCTTGGGGCTGCGCCACGCCGCGCCCATGCAATAGCGCGTCGCACCCGCATCGCGCGCCTTGCGGGCTTCCTCGATGACGCGTTCGACCGCCATCAGCTTGGAGGCCTTCAGTCCCGAATTGTGATGCGCGGACTGGCTGCAATAACCACAATCCTCGGGGCAGCCGCCGGTCTTGATGCTCAGCAGCCGGCTGAGCTGAACGCGATTGGGATCAAAGTTCGCACGATGGACGCAATGGGCGCGAAACAGCAGTTCGTTGAAGGGATACTCGTAGAGGGCGCGGGCTTCGGCTTGGCTCCACAGGCGGCGGCTTCTGGCAGCTCCCCTATCCGCGGTCGATCCTGCCGCTCCATTGTCTGGAGCAGGCCTTTATGTGCGGTACTCAGAACCTTGCCGCCGCGCGAAAGATAGAAGCGAATGGTAAACACCGACTGAAGGTCGGTGCCGTTTTGATGGCCTTTGAGCTTCCGGCCCTGCCAGCCGACAAATGCTGGCGAGTTGACAGCTTGCTCAATGCAGGCCGAACTCGCGCAATCCCTCCCCTCGCGATAGCGCACAAACCGGCTTTCGCTCCTCTCGCGCGGCCGCCGCAAGTCAAACGGTGATGAGCCGCGCCGCGCCGCCCTTCTCCCAGCACACTGTCGGCGAGATAGATCGCCTAACCCGAGTTCATGGGGAACGATGACTACGGATCGGCAGCCACTCGCTGCTTTCAATCCAGCTCCGCCACGCGGGATGTTCGGTTGATAGCCGCTCATTGGCCGACGTACGCGAACGGCTGCCCAGCAATTGCGCAGGGTCGCGATGTTGTCTTTAGCTGACCGGTCGTGACGCCATCCGAGAATGCCGGGTCTTGCAATTTTTTCTTTGCTGCGTCTAATTCCAATGCTTTGATCTGAACCGGCCTGGCACAACTGTCAGGCCACACTGCAATTGTTACGAAGGAATACGTAGATATGGCGACCGGCACCGTGAAGTGGTTCAACAGCACCAAGGGATTTGGATTCATCCAGCCCGACAATGGTGGTCAGGATGTTTTCGTCCACATTTCCGCTGTCGAACGAGCCGGGCTCTCGACCCTCGCTGACGGCCAGAAGATCAATTATGAGATCGAGCAGGACCGCCGCACCGGCAAGTCTTCTGCTGGCAGCCTCAGCAAAGCCGGCTGATTTTTCTGCCGCGTCCCGGCAAGAGCCGGACGCGGCAGGTCCCGGATGTACTGGCGACCGCTCGACAAGAGCGAGCAAGGACATAGCTAAACTGCAAGACCGTGACAGCAGATTGCTGCAAGGCCCTTGCGAATTCCTTATGAACTATGGCTGTTTGCAGGCAAGGCGGGTTTGGCCCCGCCTTTTTATATTCAGCGCAGGCTACGCCAGTGGTGCTGCCCACCAGAACGAAGCCCAAAGATTGACGTCAGGCTGCGGCCTTCTTGCGCGTCTGTTTCTTGGGCGCCGTCACTTCCGCCTCTTTCGGTTTGCGGCCGAGACCCATCGTCTTGGCCAACGCCGAGCGCGAAGCAGCATAATTCGGCGCGACCATGGGATAATCTGCCCCCAGACCCCATTTGGCGCGATAGTCGTCCGGCGTCAGCCCATAGCGGCTCGACAGATGGCGCTTGAGCGACTTGAATTTCTTCCCGTCGTCAAGGCAGATGATGTAGTCCGGCGTCACCGACTTCCTGATCGGCACAGCAGGCTTGAGAGCCTCAGGGATTTCTGCGGAAACGTTGCCGATCGTGCCTTTCAGTGCTGCGTGCACCTGGTCGATCAGGGCGGGGAGATCGCTCACCGGGACCGGATTGTTGGTGACATAGGCTGAGACGACATCAGCGGTGAGCTCGATGAGGGCGTCGATGTTGTTGTCGGCTTCTTCTGTCATGAAAAATCTCCGGGTGGGCTGAAAGACAGTCGGCTAAGTGTTGCTTCATAGTGGCGGTTGTCGCTCAAAGCAACAAAACCCCGACAAATGCTAACCGCGACTAAGCATGATCAGACGGCTGGCGACCGATCTGCCAGCAGGCTCATCGGCCATTGCAGCAGCAGCGCTGGACCAGCCGCCTGTTGCTTGCTCCTGCTCCTCTTCGGGTGGCGGGTCTTTTGCTTTCGGTGTCACCGCTTCTCGATGATCGATCGCCATCTGTCCCGCGTCCGCATCCCGAGCTTGTCAAAGATGGAAAGCGAGCGTGCCGACTTCGCAGGTTTCGCTGCGGCGCTACCGTCCTAAGCCTGCCTGGCGGCCGGGCCCGTGTTTTCGGCCATTCATCTCGACGGTAACGAGGCGTAACGGTGAATTGCCTCGCGAGCAAGGTGAGTTGGTGCATCGCGCGGAACGCCTCCGTGGCGCGCCCCGAATGTCGTGATCATATACGGCTCGTACGCGTCCTCAACTGCCGCAGCTTTCATCGGCTCCGCACTTCGCCATCCGGGCTTGGGACACTGCCTGCTCTGCTTCCGTGCAAAGTCCGCGATGGCGGCTCGATTGCTCGGCCGAGACGCCATTTTTGGGCGGCAATTCCAGCGCCGGCCCTGAACGGATCATGCCGCATATCTCTTGGATTCCCCATCGTCGTGGCCCCGCTTAACCCGGCCGGGCCTCCCGACCGCCGGATCGATAATGATGATCGCCTCTGGAGAATTGTTCTTGTTGTCGAGCGCGACGGTCTCCACCGTCTTGCCGTGTTCGACTCTTTGCCAATGGCCGGCACGGGGCCGAGCGATGTCATGGGCGTTGCAGGCCTGCGCGACGTGCTGGTCCCTGACGCCATGTAGTCTTGCGATCTCGGTCATCGGTTTCGACCAGACCAACCCATGAAGCTCGGCACGCGTCATTTTCAGCATGTTTCTTTCCGCTCGCATCAGTCATGAGCAACGCCAGCCAGCCTGTCGACACGACGAGGTCCCCTGCCTTATCTGCACCGTGTGAAGTTTTTGTGGGGTTCGCTCGGGCCGCGCCACCCCAGCCTATCTTCCTTCACCTCCAACAGCGAAGCATTCAATCCTAATTCGTGAAGCGTCGAGAAAACAAAAATTTGACTGGCAACCCAGGCTTCTGCGGCGCCGACCTTTCCGATTGGATACGAGAGCCAAACAGCCTAAACCCCTCGGAAAGTTTGCTGCCCAGACTCCCCCGTCCGGTCGAACGCCCTTTGCGGTACCGGCTGTCAATCCGGACTTTCCGACGCCAAACGTCGCTGCATCCGTTCACGGCTCAATCGTGATTGTCCATTCCACCGCCATCGCTTCCTCTCCAGACAAAGCGACGGTGATGGACTGCGCAGGCCTGACAACCCATGTCCAACCCAGAGAAGTTTCCACTCATCCTTACGGGCGCGATACAAAGGGCACAGGCTGAACCTGGCTGCCGGGGGCAGGACTTGTCGACCGCTCGATCGAAAGTGCGAGATGAGGAGGAGAACCACCGACCTGCAGAGCGGCAAGGCGCTCGCCTACCTCCCTGTCGGTCACCGTTAGCCGATGGTTTAGACGAAGATAGTCCGTCCATGTCGGCGTGCGGAACGTCTCGGTCCAAAGCGTCGGCTTCTGAAGGTCGCGCTGGAGGGTCCAGTCCCGCGCACCGGCACGGCTCTGAACGCGCCGCCTTTCGCGCATGCAGCGCAGAAATTCCGTGATGTTCTCCTCGGCGATCAAGTACTCCACCTTGATCACGATGGGGCCGCTCCTGGGCCTCGGATCGAGGGCCAGCTCTGGTGGTGTGAAGTCGAAGGCCCCTTGATCTGATTCTTCCCATAGCTCTATCGGCAATAGCTTTCCCGCAGCTGCAACCAGCAACAGTGCCCCTGCAGCACCTTCCAAAGCCAACGTCAGGGAATAGTTCTGTGCGACGGTACCCCAGATCCAGCTGCCCGCTGCCATGCCGCCGTAGGTCAAGGCGTAGTAGATCGACAGAGTGCGACCAACCACCCACCTTGGGCTTGCCAACTGCACACACACGTCGGTTCCAGTCCAGGTGACAACCCAGCCTGCGCCACCGATTGCAAGCGCGATCGCCGCCACAGCCACCGATGATGTGAGAGCCAGTAAAAGGCAACACGTTGCGCAAGCAACGGATGCGAGCGTGATCAATCGGTTCTGGGACGTGATGCGTCTCAAGTAGTTGCTGCCAATGCCGGCGATCAAGGCGCCCGTGCCGAAGCCGGCCAAAAGGATGCCGTAAACGATTGGCCCCCCTGCCAGTTGGTCGCGAACCAGGAGGGGGAGCAAGGCAAGGATCGAGATGCTTGACAGCCCGAACAGGGTTGCACGCACAATCGCCACTCTGATCTCCGAGGAAATCGCGGTGAAGCGCATGCCATCATGAATGGCCGTAGTCATCCGCTCGCGCGGAAGAGGCGAAGAGCGAACTTGCCACTGTGAGCGCAGAACAGCGCTCAACGGGACCAGGTCACTTAGCGCAGCGAGGGCGAAAGCCGTAAGGGGGCCCAGCAAAGCTAAGATTACACCGCCCAGCGCCGGTCCTATGCTCCGAACCACGTTGTACCCCACCGACATCAGCGTCACTGCAGCGGGTATCTCGCGCTTTTCCAGGATATCGCCGACCGAGGCGTGCCAGGCTGGATCGTTCAAGGCAAAGCCGCATCCGGCCAAGAAACTCAGTCCCAGGATCAGCCATGGACTAGCAAAGCCCAGTCCCACAGAGAGTGCCAGCGCCGTGGATGCCAGTGCGATCAGGCAGTGTCCGGCAAGCATCACGCCGCGGCGGCTGAAGCTGTCTGCAATGGCTCCAGCAAGGATCGACAAGAAGAAGGCGGGCAGTGTCGATGCAGCCTGCACGAGCGCAACCATCAGATCGGAGGCTGAAATCGTTGCCATGAGCCAGCTTATGGCAACGCTCTGCACGAGCCAGCCAAGGCTGGATATCTGCGTGGCTGTCCAGATCGAACGAAAGACCGGGTTCTGAAGAGGGATCAGTGTGGTTGCCGCAAAAGGGCGGGAATCTTGACGCCGCATGACTTCTCACCTTCACAACGTAGCATTTTTGCTCACGCACCTGCTGACAGCGGTGCACTTACGCGTAGCTGCGTCACAACCAAGTTACGAAATCGCGCTCGCAACAGTAGATGTCGCATCCACGGTGCTGATGCGCGATGAGTGTGCCGTTTGGGCGTCAACTGGTCTGGGTCGCGCAGCCCGAAGGGGTGCGGTCTGCCCTGCGACTCTTGGCCTTGGACGGTGCTACCGCGCCGATGGCTTGGTTGTCAAACTGCCGCGGGGCTGGCAGCGCCCGTAGCATAGGCTGGACGATTTCAGGCAAGCAATGATGACATGAAACTGGGGAACAGCGAAGCCAGTGCGATGTCCAGCGAAGACCGCTGGACATGTCGACCCGCTCAGCTGACTACCTGCATGCTCACGAGAGCATCATCCTACCGCTGCTAGACTTAGCCACACCTTCGCGCGCCGCTCTGCAAAAATGCGCCAGAGCGTCAGGTAGAGCCGGATATCGGTCAGCGCCTCGAGCATTTTTTCACTTGCGAAAACGTGGACCAGGTTGGGTGGGCGTTTTCGACTTATCTTCGAATTTCCGCGGACCTTTCCCCGCCAAAGTTGCGGTTGAAATTTACTTTTTCCGAATTGTTCGATGCTACGGACCACGCAGCTACTACTCTAGGGCGGGGGAGTGAAACCAGTGATGCAGCGTCTGTCTGCCGCAAGCCTCGGTGACCTTCTGGCGGGAGATCTGCGGGCTTTTGGCGGGCCCTCGACGATCGAACCACTTGCCGGCCGAATAAGGGCGGAGCAGGTCAGTATCGTGCTTCGCAACACATCTCTTGGCATGGTTGCGAATATACTCAATGCGGCCACTTTTGTTATGGCGGTCTGGGGCTCGCCCGACCAAACGAAAGCCATCCTCTGGGCGAGTGTGATCATCGTCGCCGCTGGTTTCGTCGGCCTAAGAGCGAGATCATCGTTTCTATCGGTCAAACCAAGGTCGGTGTCTCGCCGGACAACGCAAAACCTGGTGCGCAACGCCTTCTTGTTCGGCACTTGGTGGGGCGCACTTCCCGTTCTGTTCTTCGGCGGGGCAACGAGTGCAGCCCAGGTCGTTATTACCTGCCTGAGCGCGGGGATGATCGCAGGCGGTGCCGCTTCCTTTTACACGATTCCCATTGCGGCCATCGCGTATACGCTACCGATCTTCATCGGTTCGGCGGTCGCGATTGGGTGGGTGGAAGACGCCGTCAACCTGCCCGTCGCAATCCTGATAGTGAGTTACGCCATCACGCTGTTTCGTGCAGTGCTTGCTCACGCGTCCGAATTTACCCAACGCTTCATTCTGCAAGCGGAAAGCGAAAATGCCATTCGCAGGGATGTTCTAACCAGTTTGCCGAACCGGTTCAGCTTCAACGAGCGGCTGGAGAACGCGTTGGTGGACGCAAAGCAGTTTGACCAGCACTTTGCGCTGCTTTTGTTCGATCTTAGCAATTTTGACGAGGTGAATGATCACTTTGGCCGAGCCATAGCGGATGCCGTTTTGGTCGAAGTCGCTGCGCGACTTCGCAAATCGACACGGGAGAGCGACGGCATCGCCAGATTGGAGGGTGGCGAATTTGCAATAATCGCTGCGCGCGATATCAGGCCAGATCAAATCACGTCCTTGGCCAAACAGATCATAGATGCCATGCGCGGCCCGTTCTTGATCGAAGGGCGCGAAATATATTGCAGGGCCTCTCTCGGCATCGCTTTGGCGCCCACTGACGGTTTGGATGCCAACCAACTCCTGCGGTGCGTCGACACCGCGCTACACAGGGCGAAGGCGCAGGGGGCGGGCACCATCCAGTTTTTCAGCCCAGGCGACGATGAAGCTGCTGCAAGGCGCCATGCCCTTGAACGCGATCTGGCTTCTGCGCTGGCCAATGACCAGCTTTCGCTCGCATTTCAACCCTTTCTCGATCTCGCGAGCGATCGCATTCGAGGTTTTGAAGCCCTGCTGCGGTGGCAGCATCCGACCTTTGGCGAGATCCCTCCGTCGGAGTTCATAACCATCGCCGAAGAAACGGGTTTGATTCACTCCATCGGACACTGGGTCGTCAAAACGGCTTGTTTGGCGGCTGCGCGCTGGCCGCGCGACTTGCGGGTCTCCGTCAATTTGTCGGTAGTGCAGCTTAAGGACAAGGCCTTGCTGGATGGAATTGAAGTGGCCTTGGCTGAAGCCGGGTTGGAGCCCCGAAGACTGGAGGTCGAGATCACGGAAACTGTGCTGATTTCGAATTTTGAGGAAACGATTTCATTATTACAATCGTTAATTTCGCTATCCGTCACAGTTGCTCTTGACGATTTTGGCACGGGCTATTCGTCACTCACTTACCTTCGAAAACTGCCTCTTTCGCGGCTCAAGATCGATCGATCTTTTGTCCAGGATATGCTGACTGATGCTGACTGCGCCGCGATTGTAAGATCATTGGTTGAGCTGGCGCATGAGCTTCGAATTGAGGTAACCGCCGAAGGCGTGGAAACTCCCCAACAGCTCGACTATCTGCGCCGCGTCAGATGCGATGAAGCTCAAGGTTATTTGATCGGGAAACCTATCCGGATAGGCGACATTCCTGGCTCGCTGAAATCCGGCGCGTCCCTCACTTGATCAGTATCGACGAGGGGCGCGCCGGATTACCCCGGTCGCCTTTCCAGCCTCCCCATCGATACCTGCAAGAACCTGGAACGCGGCTTTTGCAGCTCCTTCACCGCCAGTCCTAGCTGTGAGCTATCGGCGGTCAGCCCGATCAGGCTTGATGTGCCTCTCGTATTGTCGGCGGCTATGGTGTTGCCCGGATGGGTTCTTTGTGCGGATGCCACTATCGTGGCGGCGTCATCGGCACAGGAAGAACGGTTTTTTCGCCTAGACCTTGATGAAGCCGGCACAACTCAGCCGCAAAGTGCCGCAGGCATGAATCCGCGAGGTTTCGTGGCGAGTGACTTGGCTCCTGTGCGGGGTCCATTTCCCGCTCTTTCGGCTTAATTCCCTTGTTCCAGCCCGGACCTTGCCGATCAACCCGCTTCGGGGTCGGACTACGCAAGCGTGCCGTCGCTCAAGGCTTCGCCATCGCGATGATCGCGGTCCCGGCTGGACCCGACGGGCGCCTGTCGAGCGGGGAATGGTCCCCGCGAACACGGGAGCCAAACAAATGTCGCACGAACTCAGCCTCGCTCAGAGCCACGCCTGGAACCTCGCTCGCACCCTGATGACGCCGGTCATCCTGTTCAAAGTCAATGACAACGAGTACGGCGTTCTCCCTGCCGAAGACCTCGACGGCGACGAGGTCGAGGCGATCGCCGAATACTGTCCATACACAGGAGGCCGGCCGGTTCATTGAACCAGCCTCTATGCCACGGCGTGCCGCTTGCGAGCGGCAGGCCGCAAGGGAGGCTGCGCCGCGGCGAAAGCCGCGCCCTTGCGCCCTTTGCTCTTCGCGGCGGTTGGGGAGTGTTCCGCCAATTGTGCGGAACAAATTGACTTGGAGAAAGGCCGGCCGGAAGGCCGCCGGGAGAGAAGAATGGAAAAGACGGATATAGAAGCGCTGCGCGGCCGGGTCGGCTGTGCCGCGGTGCTGGAGACCAGCGGCTTTACGGTCGACCTCAAGGAAAGCACGCGCAAAGCGGTCAAATACCGTCGTGGCGACGATATCATCATCGTCATCCATGACGGCAAGGGATGGTTCGACCCGTTGTCGGATCGAAAGGGCGATGTCTATTCGCTGGTGCAGCATCTGGATGGCGGCGATTTCCTGGAAGCCCTCTTGCAGGTAGCCTCGCTTGCGGGGTTCGTGCCGAGCGAGCCGGAATGGAAACGACAGTCTCGGGGGACCGAACCCGGCCAGTCAGTTCCGAAGCGATGGGCGGCCCGACGCAAACCGTGGCGCGGATCGGCGACCTGGCGCTATCTGCGCGATGAGCGGCACATTCCCGAACAGGTCATTGCGACTGCGATCGCTCAGAACGTTCTGAGGGAAGGCCCGCGCGGCAGCATGTGGGCCGCCCACAGCGACGCGGCCGGTATCGTCACCGGCTGGGAGGAGCGTGGCCCGCAATGGCGTGGTTTTGCCGCCGGGGGCGGCAAGGTGTTGTTCCGGTTTGGGTCCGACACAGCCACCCGCATCTGCGTCAGCGAAGCGGCCATCGACGCCATGAGCCTGGCCGCGATCGAACGGATAAGGCGCGATACGCTCTATGCCAGCACGGGCGGCGGCTGGTCGCCGGCGACGGACACGGCTCTTCGCCTGTTGGGAGGAAGGCCGAACATGCGGCTTGTAGCGGCCACCGACGCCAACGCGCAGGGCGAGGCATTCGTGTCGAGGCTGCGTGAGCTTGCCGGCGAGCTCGCCTGTGACTTTGAGCGGCTGAAGCCGCGCGCGGAAGACTGGAACGCGATGCTGCAGGACGCGGCATCCGCATGATAGCGCCGATCACTCAACCGCGGTGCAGGATTGAAGATCGCCGGCCGTAGTCATGTCCGCTCGAAAAGGTGCGCACGTTGCCATGACAGTCGGTTCGCACCACCAAATTGGGGAGGGCAAGATGGGAAAGGTAGAAAAGAAAACCCGGCTGCCGCATGCCCGCCGGTCGCGTGCAAGGGTGAAGCTTCGCCCGGCTGCGCCGGCCCTTGACCCGCCCGGACGGAGAGGCGGCCGCAGGGGAGGGGTCATGAAGGGCTGAAGACGATGGGCATCCACGAGGGTGCTGCGCGCTCAGGCCCGACGAGGCTGAAGGAGCCCGCAAATGAACCCCTTTTTTCCCAATCGTAAAGTCTACCAGGGCATCGCCGACCGCCGGCAGATGTTTCGCATGTTCGATCGCCATGCGCAGCGCCCGAACCGGGAGCATGTCGATGCCGGATTTCTCTATAGCGGCGAGTGGTTCGAAGTCGGCCGCGTCGAGCACGACTACATGCTGGAGATCCTGCCACCGCTCTGGATGCGGGGCGACATGTTCGCGCTGCGCGAGTTCCTTACCGACAGCATCACCAGCGTCTTCTACACGCTGCGCATCGACGGCAAAACGCGCTACTTCCATGCCTACTGCGACCTGAATGTGGCGCGATCGCCTGCCGAAATGCGCGATGCCATCGTCGAGCGCGAGTCCTGGCCGGTGAAGGCGATGACGCGCGAGGAGCGGCTCGAGCATATCTGGAGCGCCACGCACGACGAGTATCGTGGCTATGCCGGGGACCGCTGGCTGCCGGAGCATCACGGCAAGCGCACGGTGCACTGTTATGGCGGCCGGCAGGCCGCCGTGCTGAAGCTGCTCGATGAGCTCACCGATGATGAGATCGCGGCGAAGCTGCCGGTGCATCTGCGCCACCTTCCCCTGGCCGTTGCCGCGTGAGGGGGCTGCGATGTTCACTTTTCCCATTCTTGCAGTTCGCAAGGTCATCGAGCGCGGAAAGACCGATGCCGCCAACAACGGCGGTTTCCGCAATCCCTATTATGGCCTCAAGCCCGGCCAGGGCGAGATCCCCGGCCTGTGGCTGGTCGGAGACCAAGGGGTCTACATCATATCGAACGGAAAACTCGCAGACGGCGAGCGCCCGCTCGTCCTCTATTCCGAAGAATGCCACCCGATCGGCAACCCCGACTGGTTTCACTACAAGCAGCGCCATTTCGGTGGCGACGACGGCATCGAATTCATCGACGCCGAGCAACTGATCCCGCTGTTCGATCGCAAGCTTCGCTGCACGCATCTCAACGTGCAGCTCACCGAGACCGAAGTCTCGCTCTCGCTGATCGCCCGCTAACCCCCAGCAAACCTGCCAGCCCTTTCACGCGGACGCCAACGCCGTACGCCCGATCGTGCTCGCCCTCAAATCCAAGGAGATTTTCCATGGCTCATGACGACCCCTTTACCATCGACCTGTTCGGCAGCACGGCCATTTCGTCCGGACTTGGCCTTGGCGTCACGGTTTTCGCGGCTGACTTCCGGCCGGGCGATGAAGATGATCCCGATTCTTCCGCGCCTTCGCCGGTCACGCCGGCGGTTGCAGCCAGGCAACCGACGTCGAAGCCTCGACGGGTTCATGGACTGAACTTTCATCTTGCCGGCGATCGTGGACTGGCCCGTGGCTGGAAGGATCGGGCCCGCGACAACATCGCCTCGATCCGGCTCGCCGCCGAGATCGAGGCCGATGAGCGTCCTGCCACGCGTGAGGAGCAGGAGCGGCTGATCCGGTTCACCGGCTTCGGCGCGTCCGACCTTGCCAATGGTGTCTTCCGCCGCCCCGGCGAGCTCGAATTCCGTAAGGGCTGGGACGACATCGGCTCGGACCTGGAAGATGCCGTCGGCGAGATCGACTATGCCTCGCTCGCACGCTGCACCCAATATGCCCACTTCACGCCTGAGTTCATCATCCGGGCGATCTGGTCAGGTCTCCAGCGTCTCGGATGGCGCGGCGGTCGGGTTCTTGAACCGGGCGTCGGAACCGGCCTGTTTCCGGCGCTGATGCCGCAGTCCCTGCGCGGCGTCTCCCACGTCACCGGGATTGAACTCGATCCCGTCACCGCGCGCATCGCGCGGCTTTTGCAGCCGCAAGCGCGGATCATAGCCGGCGATTTCGCCCGCACCGACCTGCCGGCGAGCTTCGACCTCGCCATCGGCAATCCGCCGTTTTCGGACCGAACCGTGCGCTCCGATCGGGCGTATCGGTCGATGGCATTGCGGCTGCATGACTATTTTATCGCGCGCTCCGTCGACCTGTTGAAGCCGGGGGCATTCGCCGCCTTCGTCACCAGCTGCGGCACTTTTGATAAGGCCGACAGCACCGCGCGCGAGCATATCGCGAAGACCGCCGACCTGATTGCCGCGATCCGCCTGCCCGAGGGCAGTTTCCGGGCCGACGCCGGGACGGATGTCGTGGTCGACATCCTGTTTTTCCGCAAGCGCAAGATCGGCGAGCCAGAGGGCGACCTGTCATGGCTCGACACCGAGAAGGTCCGGGGAGCAACTGCAGATGAGGGCGCGATCCGCGTAAACCGATGGTTCGCGCGCCACCCGGATTTCGTGCTCGGCACACATGCCTCGATCTCGGGGCCTTACGGCGAGGCCTATTCCTGCCTGCCTCATCCCGGTGTCGATCTGGCGCGGGCGCTCACCGCAGCGATCTCCCTCCTTCCGGAAGCCATTTATGACGGCGAGCCGGACGAGATTGATCATGACGCCGAGGACAGTGCCGATATCGTCGATGCCCTGCCGGAAGGCGCCGGCGTGCGCGAGGGCAGTTTCTTCGTCGCGAAAAACACCACCCTCGCACAGATGATCGACGGCGCTGCCGTGACCGTCACGGTGCGCAAGGGCAGGGCGAGCGAAGGCGTGCCCGAAAAGCACGCGCGTATCATCCGCAAATTGATCCCCATCCGTGATGCCGTGCGTGAAGTCCTGAAGGCGCAGGAGTTCGACCGGCCCTGGAAGCCGGCCCAAGTCAAGCTGCGCATCGCCTGGTCGAATTTTGTGCGCGCCTTCGGCTCCATCAACACGACCGTCGTTTCCACCAGCGAGGACACCGAGACCGGCGAGGTCCGCGAAGTGCATCGCCGGCCGAACCTGCAGCCCTTCCTCGACGATCCCGATTGCTGGCTGGTGGCTTCCATCGAAGACTACGATCTTGAGACCAATACCGCCCGGCCGGGTGCGATTTTCACCGAGCGCGTCATCGCGCCGCCCGCGGCACCCGTCATCACAAGTGCTGCCGATGCGCTTGCCGTCGTCCTCAACGAACGCGGCCATGTCGACGTCGATCACATCGCCGAGCTGCTGCACGCCGATGCCGCAGCAGTCATCACCGAACTCGGCGACGCCATCTACCGCGATCCTGAGACCGGTTCCTGGCAAGCGGCCGACGCCTATCTCTCCGGCCAGGTCCGCGACAAGCTCAAGGCCGCACAAGCCGCCGCCGCCCTCGACCCCGTCTTCGAGCGCAATGTCCGTGCCCTGGTCGAGGTTCAGCCGGCCGATCTTCGGCCTTCCGACATTACCGCCCGTCTTGGCGCACCATGGATACCCGCCGCCGATGTTGCCGCCTTCGTCAAGGAGACGATGGGCGCCGAGATCAGGATCCATCATATGCCGGAGCTGGCGTCGTGGACGGTAGAGGCGCGGCAATTGGGATGGATGGCGGCCGGCACGTCCGAATGGGGCACCGATCGCCGTCATGCCGGCGAGCTCATAGCCGACGCGCTGAACAGCCGCGTGCCGCAGATCTTCGACACTGTGAAGGAGGGCCCGGCTGAAAAGCGCGTGCTCAATGTCGTGGATACGGAAGCCGCCAAGGAAAAGCTGCAGAAGATCAAGACCGCTTTCCAGAACTGGATCTGGTCCGATCCCGACCGGACCGACCGGCTGGCGCGGGTCTATAATGACCGCTTCAACAACATCGCGCCCCGAAGATTCAACGGGGATCACCTGCAACTTCCAGGCGCCTCCGGCGCCTTTTCTCTTTATGGGCACCAAAAACGCGGCATCTGGCGCATCGTCTCGGCCGGCTCGACCTACCTCGCCCATGCCGTCGGCGCCGGCAAGACCATGACGATTGCCGCGGCCGTCATGGAGCAGCGCCGGCTTGGCCTGATCGCCAAGGCCATGTTGGTCGTTCCCGGCCATTGCCTTGCACAGATGGCCCGCGAATTCCTGGCGCTCTATCCGACCGCCCGCATCCTGGTGGCCGACGAGACGAATTTTTCTTTAGCCAAGCGACATCGCTTCCTGTCGCGTGCGGCGACCGCCGCTTGGGACGCGATCATCATCACGCACAGCGCCTTCCTCTTCATCGGCGTGCCGTCGGCATTCGAGCAACAGATGATCCACGACGAACTGGAACTCTACGAGACGCTGCTGACCAAGGTCGAGAGCGACGACCGCGTCTCGCGCAAGCGTCTCGAGCGGCTGAAGGAGGGGCTCAAGGAACGGCTGGAGGCGCTGGCGACCCGCAAGGACGACCTGCTCACCATCTCCGAGATCGGCGTCGACCAGATCATCGTCGATGAAGCCCAGGAGTTCAGGAAGCTTAGCTTCGCCACCAACATGTCGACGCTCAAGGGCGTCGATCCGAACGGCTCGCAGCGGGCCTGGGACCTTTATGTCAAATCCCGGTTCGTGGAGACGAAGAACCCAGGCCGGGCGCTCGTGCTGGCCTCCGGCACGCCGATCACCAACACGCTTGGCGAGATGTTCTCGGTGCAGCGCTATCTCGGTTACCAGGCCCTGCTTCAGCGCGGGCTGCACGAGTTCGACGCCTGGGCTTCGACCTTCGGGGACGTCACGACTGAACTCGAATTGCAGCCATCCGGGAAATACAAGCCGGTGACGCGCTTCGCCACCTTCGTCAACGTGCCGGAGTTGATCGCGATGTTCCGCTCCTTCGCGGATGTGGTGATGCCGCAAGACCTTCGGGACTATGTGAAGGTGCCGGCGCTTTCGACCGGCGCACGTCAGATCATCACCGCCAAGCCGTCCGCCGCCTTCAAGCGCTACCAGATGGTGCTCGACGCCCGCATCAAGGCCATCGAGGAACGAGACGGTCCGGCAGAAGCTGGTGACGACATCCTGCTGTCGGTTATCACCGATGGCCGGCACGCTGCTATCGACCTGCGCCTGGTTGATCCCGACAATGACAATGAGCCGGACAACAAGCTCAACGACCTGATCGGCAATGCCTTCCGTATCTGGCAAGAAACAGCGCAAAGCAGCTATGTCCGCGCCGACGGCAAGCCGTTCGAGCTTCCTGGCGCAGCGCAGATGATTTTTTCCGATCTCGGCACGATCAGCGTCGAGAAAACCAGAGGCTTTTCAGCCTATCGCTGGATCAGGGACGAGTTGGTCCGCAGGGGCGTTCCGGCATCGGAAATTGCGTTCATGCAGGATTTCAGGAAGTCGGAGGCCAAGCAGCGCCTGTTCGGTGATGTGCGGGCCGGAAAAATCCGGTTCCTGATCGGCTCCTCCGAAACGATGGGCACCGGCGTCAACGCGCAGCTCCGCCTCAAGGCGTTGCATCACCTCGATGTGCCGTGGCTTCCCTCCCAGATCGAGCAGCGCGAAGGTCGTATCCTGCGGCAGGGCAACCAGCACGATATCATCGATATCTTCGCCTACGCCACGGAAGGATCGATGGACGCCCAGATGTGGCAGAACAACGAGCGCAAGGCCCGGTTCATCGCGGCCGCCCTCTCCGGAGACACGTCCATTCGGCGGTTGGAGGATATGGGTGAGGGGCAGGCCAACCAGTTTGCTATGGCCAAGGCGATCGCCTCGGGCGATCCACGTCTGATGCAGAAGGCAGGTCTGGAGGCAGACATTGCCCGCCTGGAGCGCCTTCGCGCGGCCCACATTGATGATGAGCACGCCGTTCGGCGGCAGATCCGCGATGCCGAGCGCGATATCGAATACGCGACCCGGCGCATTGGCGAGGTGGGCAAGGATATCGAGCGCCTCGTGCCGACGACCGGCGATGGGTTCAGCATGGTGGTCGGGGGCGAGGCGTTCACGCAGCGCAAACTCGCCGGTCGTGCGCTGATGAGGGAAATCCTGACTCTCGTGCAGCTTCAGCAGGAGGGCGAAACCACTATCGCCTCCATCGGCGGCTTCGATTTCGAATATTCCGGCGAGCGCTTCGGCAAGGACGGCTACCGCTATGCCACGATGCTGATGCGCACCGGCGCCGATTATGAAATCGAGCTGCCGGTGACCACTACGCCGCTTGGTGCGATTTCTAGCCTCGAGCATGCCTTGGCCGGCTTCGAGGGCGAGCAGGTACAATACCGCCAGCGTCTTGAGGATGCCGAGCTCAGGCTCACTTCCTATCGCTCGCGTCAGGGCGGCGAGTTCGGATTCTCTGGTGAACTCGCCGAGAAGCGCCGGCAGCTTGCGGAAATCGAAAACGATCTTGCGTCTTCGATTGATGGCCAGGATCCGCGTGCAGCCGCATAGCAGGCTCGATACAGGCTGCCGGTCAAGAGTCCGGCAATACCGGCGGCAAAGGTTCAAGGCGGCTCGGGTGCAGGCGATGCGGGAGGCGCGCCGAACTGCTTACCCATGTTGATGCCTCGTTTCGGTCATGCTCGGCTCCGGCCAGCCAGACCACATGACGTAACGTCAAGAATCAGCTAACTGGATCATCGCGGCGGACCTGATTGGACCGTCCGGCCGGCGCCTGCCAGAGCCCCCCGCAAAAGCAGGCGCCGGCCTTTTAGCGCTTGAAAGGCGAGCAGTCATATTGTTTCGTCTTGTCCCCATCCAGACACGAGGCAGTTGCGATGGACGACACCAAAGGCGGCGCAAACCACACGTCCGTTGAGATAGTCGAGGCCATGGGCGAGTGGTTCGTCCGTGTTGTTGGGAACGGCGAAGAACTTACCCGATCATTCGACCTGGAATCGGTCGCCCTTGCCTTCACGGAAGGCCAGCGGATGCGCCTTGGGGCTTAAGGACTTCAAGCGGATCTGACCCGACTTCCGCGTTCACACCATAGCCGCCTAAATTCAGTTTGCTATCGATCCGTTGCGGGATGGCCCTATGTCGTGCCGATCAACTTCCGTTCTTCACCATACGACGGCAGGATCAAAGTCTTGCGCAATGCAAGCAAAGGTCTGACATAACCGCTTTGGTTCCGTACTTGTCCGTTGGACGTTCCGTTATTTTAGCTAATCGGCATATAAGCGGGCCGTCACTGGCTGACGGGCCGCCTGTTTTTTTAGTCTACAGCCTAGCCGGCCAAAAAGAACGCGTCAATTTTGGCGTCGCTCTTGCCCAGCGCCGCAATGCCGGATGCCATCATTGGCTTAGAATAGATCAGGCCCGGTTGCGTACTGGACATTGCTCAAATAGAGATGGGACAAATCAGACAAAAGGACCGACACATTGACAGAAGAATCCGACCGCCGCGCCGCCGAACTAGCCGAGCTTACTGCGGAGATTGTGTCCGCCTACGTAAGTAAGAACCCTGTACCGGCTACCGGCCTGCCTGAACTAATCGCATCCGTGCATATGTCTCTGTCCGGGCTTGGTACGCCGATCGCGCCTGTCGTTGAGCCGCAAACTCCCGCGGTCAACCCGAAGAAGTCGGTGACGCCAGATTTCATTATCTGCCTCGAAGACGGCAAGAAGTTCAAATCCCTGAAGCGGCACCTTAGCACGGACTTCGGTCTGACGCCGGACGCCTATCGCGAGAAGTGGGGCTTGCCGCGCGACTATCCGATGACGGCTCCGAATTACGCCGCTCAGCGCTCGCAACTGGCGAAGTCCATCGGGCTTGGACGCAAGGCTGAACCCGTCGCACCAGCCAAGAAGGCACCCGCGAAGCGGAAAGCCAAAGTGTCCGCCACCACCTGACGCTACGTAACGACTCAGCTATGTCAAGGCGCGGCGGATCCCAATCCCGCCCGGGGCCGGCGCCATTCGGATAAGCTTCAGCGAGGGCGCCGGCCTTTGTTCTTAGCGTGGCGGAACTCGCCGGGCGAAGAAACCCCTATCACCTCAAGCCCGGCGAGCCTACACCTGATCAAAGTTCGCGATCAGGACCGGGATCAACCGGCACCACGTTCGAAGCAAGCGCAATGCCAGCGCTTTGGTCCCGAAATGGGACAATGCCGACCCCCCCCCGCTAGCAGCCGGGTTTCTCTTCACAAAAACCAACGTAGAACAAAAACCTGTGAGCTTTCGCAACGGAGCCGCCGCGCCAAGGCAGAGAACCGTTCCGCTTATCGCCATGCCCCGGTCTACGTCGCAGGGTTGAGGAAAGGAAAACTTAGGAGGAATAAAACCCGCTCGCAGATCGGGCGGGCCGCTGACGCTGGCGCTCAACCGCGCCGCTCGCGATCCCGGCCGCGTCGTCCTGCGCAGGGCTGTTAGCCCCGCTCGGCCAGCCGGGCAGGGATGCTCGGCCGCAGGTGCACCGGCCCGCCCGCTCCGCGGGCCGGGGGATGTCTTCAGGAAGAAGACGAGCAAGGACGCAGCGATCAGCGGTGTCCCGCAAAACCCTTGAAGGAGCATCTCCATGGAACTGAAGTTTGTCGACCCGCGCGCGCTGAAGGACAACCCTGACAAGGCGCGACGCTCGAAGTCGAGTCCGCAGGCCGACGCGCTGCTGCTGGCTACGATCCGTGCCGTCGGCATCGTGCAGCCGCCTGTCGTCGCGCTGGAGACCGATGGCGGCAATGGCTACGTCATCGATGCCGGCCATCGTCGGGTGAAGCAGGCGATCGCGGCCGGTCTCGAAGAGATCGCCGTGCTGGTGATCGAGAGGGCCGAGGATGGCGGCGCCATGCGCTCGCTAGCGGAAACGCTCGCTCACGAGCAGCTCAATCCCGTCGACCAATGGCGCGCCATTGAGCGGCTGGTCGCGCTCGGCTGGACCGAGGAAGCGATCGCCGTCGCTTTGGCGCTGCCCGTCCGCCAGATCAGGAAGCTGCGCCTGCTGGCCAACGTTCTGCCGGCCATGTTGGAGCAGATGGCCAAGGGCGACATGCCCAACGAGCAGCAGTTGCGCACCATCGCCTCGGCTTCGCTTGATGAACAGAAGGAGGTCTGGAAGAAGCACAAGCCCTCCAAGGCCGATCCCCAGGTGTCGTGGTGGAGCGTGGCGCAGGGCCTGACGAAGCGCCGCATGTACGCGCGCGACGCCAGCTTCGGTGACGATCTCGCCCAGGCCTACGGCATTGCCTGGGTCGAGGACCTGTTCGCTCCGGCCGACGAGGACAGCCGCTACACGACGGATGTCGAGGCCTTTCTTGGCGCCCAGCAGGAGTGGATGGCAAACGCTGTGCCCAAGCGTGGCGTGATCGTGGAAGCCGGTCAGTGGGGCGAGCCGAAGCTGCCGGCCAAGGCCGAGCGTCTGTACGGTAAGCCGTCGAAATCCGATCACACCGCCATGTATCTCGACCGCGACGGCAAGGTACAGTCGGTCGCGTATCGTATGCCGGCGGTCAAAAAGTCCAAGGACAAGAATGGCGCTGATGTCGAGGCCGATGGCGATGATATGGTCGTTACGGCAAAGCCGCGTCCGGACGTGACGCGCAAAGGCCTGGAGATGATCGGCGACCTTCGTACCGACGCACTGCACGAGGCGCTGTCGCGCGCACCGATCGAGGACGACACGCTGATGGCGCTGCTCGTTCTCGCCTTCGCCGGCCAGAATGTGACAGTGGCATCTGGCGCCCGCGACATCTCCTATTACGGGGCGGCAGGCCTCGGCGAACATGCCGCGCGCCTGTTCGACCAGGAGGGCAAGCTCGCGTTCGACATGGACACGCTGCGCATTGCCGTGCGTTCCTTGCTGATCGACGTTTTGTCCTGCAGGGAAAATCGCTCGGACAGCGGCGTTGTCGCCCGTGTCGCCGGCGACGTCATCGCCGCCGACAGCTTCCTGGCCAACATGGGGACGGAGGATTTCCTGTCATGCCTGTCGCGGCAGGCATTGGAAAGCGCCTGCGCGGATACATCCGTCCTGCCCCGTCAGAAGGTCAAGGATACTCGTGCGGCCCTTGTCGAGCATTTCAAGGAAGGCCGCTTCGTCCACCCGTCGGCGCGGTTTGCGCCCACTCCGGAAAAGCTGACCTCCTGGCTGAAGAAGAACGAGGCCAGGGAACAGCCTGACGACGGCACGCCGGAGGACCAGGACGAGCTCGACGGCGATGCGGTTGTCGAGCCCGCGCATGACGACGTTGGCGAGGACCCCGCTGCGCAGGACGAGGACCTCACGGACGAACAGATCGAGCCTTACAAGGTGGCCGCCGAGTAGGCGGCTGCGCCTTACCTTTCCCTTCGAACGATCATTCCGCCGCCGGCACATCACCGGCGGCGGTTCTGTTTCCACCATGAGCACCACGGAGAAAACTATGTCCGCCCAATTGATCTATGACCTTGTTCCACTCGCATCCATCGTGACTTATTCCGACGGATCCCCACGCCCGCCAGAGCGGCATCGCAAGAAGCTCGCAGCCTGGGAAAATCGCAACGGCGGCGGTCGCCTGATCCGCAAACAGGCCGAGGCCCGCGTCGGCAGTACGACGCTGCCCGCCTCGATCACCCTGCACAAGGGCGACTATGGCAGTCAGGGAACCATTGTGCTGCGCGTCCACCAGACGTTTTCGGTGAACAGCGACCTGAAGTTTTCGGTCAAGCAGCGGCCCGCCATCGGCTCCGTCCTGGTGCTCGACCGCGCCGGCGACGATGCGGAGCTTGTCCATCTTGCCGCCAATCGCGCGGCCGCCGAGGAATGGCTTACCCGTCACGGCTATCCGAACGCCGTGTTGCAGCAAGTCACGGCCGACACCGTAGCGGCGGATACTGTAGAGGGGGGACGGCAGCATGACTGCGCGAACTTCTGAAACCCATGTCGTCGAACCCCCCGGTTCTCCAGAAGTTACTTTTGGCCGAAGCGCCGATGGGCTTTGCGTTGCCACTGTCGGCGAGCACGCCTTCGCCATGGCTCCGGCCCGCGATGGCCCGCACTATCTTGTCACGGGCTGGCGTATCCGCCGGCCCATGGCCGAATGGACGCGCGGCGATTTCTACGGCCATGCCGGAGAGCTTGCCGACAAGGCGGCGTTTCGCGCGCATGTCAAGGAGAGCGCCCTCCACCAGCAGCAGCGCGCGGCTCTCGGACGTCGCGAGATCCACTCCCGTGCCCACACGCCATGGGGAACGTCGCAGGGAGCGACCGTCTATGCCGAGGGCGTCGTGGCTCACTCGACCGCAGGCCATGGCGGGTTCCATCTGTCGGCGGAGCGAAATCGCAAAGTCCATCAGATGCTCCGTGCCAATGATGGCTGGTATGAAGAGGATTGCCATTGGGCGGCCGTCGCCCAAGCCTTCCCCCAACTCTTCACGGACTTCGAGAGGGCTTGTGCGGAAAAGTCGATCCGCGACTGGTTCCCGGATGCCTGGGAGGCGATCCACGGGAGGGTGCTCGAACCCGGCCAATCCGCGAAAAAGGACGAGCGGGCATTTTTCGAGAGGCATACCGATGACTGGGTCGTTGTGTCGGCGATCCGTTCCGGGCACCAGGCCGCGTTCACCGAGGTTATCGCGACCCCTGGCGGCAGGCGCGGAGCGGGCACGGAGGAACGTCGCTTTCTCGTTGCGACCGACGAATACCATGTCGGCCGCTTTGGATTCGTCATCGATGTTGCGCGCCACCGTGTCTATGGCGGGCCCTCAAGCTTCATGGATTGGCAGGGGAGGGACACATAATGTCTGTCCCCGAGCTCCGCGCACAGCTCTTTCGCATGGAGGAGGCTCGGCGCCACACACAGCGCCAGCTCGATATGATCAACCGGCAGATCATGAGGCAGATGACGGCGATCATTCCGCAGCTCAAGCTCCAGCGTATCGGCCACCGACGCCGAAACCCTGCTGATGCCAGGACCTTTCTGGAACGGTATCGATCGAACCTTGCCGCGATCACACAGGAAAGGCAGCACGAAATCGATGCGCTCTCACGCAAACTGGCCAGGCAGGACGCTGCAATCGCAGCACTGCGTGACAGGATCCCGCAGGACCTGCTGCGTGCCTAATACTGGTGTCTGATCAGCGCTTGCGGACGAACTCCGTTCGCAACACCAGCCCCTTGATCGCATCATGCCGGCAATCGATTTCTTCGGGATTGTCGGTGAGACGAATCGACTTGATCACCGTGCCCTGCTTCAGGGTCTGGCCGGCACCCTTGACCTTGAGGTCCTTGACGAGGACGACGGAGTCGCCGTCGACGAGCACATTGCCGGCGGCATCGCGCACTTGAATTTTTCCGGCAGAAGCTGCAATGGCAGCCATCTCCGACGCTGGTCGCCATTCCCCTATTGCGTTGTCATAGACGTAGTCGTCGTTGTGACCGGTCATTGCTGCCCTCGTTTCGGAGTTGAACACGCTACGCTGCCAGCCCGACATGGGAGCAGGCCAAAGAGTTGATCCGCAGCGGCGGACCGGCGCAGCTCATCTATACCGGCAGGAGCCGAAGTTCAAACCGCTGACGTCCCTCGCGCAGCTTGGCGGGCAGGCGGATTGGCGGCGGGAATGAACACTGCATTTCCTCGCGCATGCCGATGTCCGAATTCATCCCTTGCCGGTCTTCCCGGCGGGTTTGCTGCGGTCTGAACCGGCGGCTGTCCGCTTCAAGGCCGCTATCGCGCCGCGGGGCGGCCGGATCCCGCCGATCTCGGCAAGGCTGGCCCGCGTCCCGCGCAGGGCCAGTGAAGAACTGACCCCGCTTGTCCGCAAGCCAACCTCGCTCGCCTGGCAGGCTCCGGACCCTGAAGCGTCCAGCTTCCGCCGGTTCCTTTTGACCGCACCCGCAGGAAAGACCGGCAAGGGCCGGAACACCTGAAGGGCATCGCTAGAAAGGAAAGCTCAATGTCCAGTTCAACCCGCTCCACCAAGGCCAAGGCCCGCGTCGTCCAGCTCCGCAAGGGCACAACCCTCGAAATGGTCCGGCTCTGCTGCCCGGATGGCCACCAGGCCACCCTCATTTCCGAAAGCTTCGGCCTCTCCATCCTCGACAGTGACGGCATCCGTGAATTCCATGAGCGCAGTCTGATCGAAAGCGCCGATACGCTCTCCGAGGGCCTTTCCGAAAAGGCCATGCAGATCCACCTGCAAAGAATCGTCGGGTCCCATGTCGGCTCCGCCTTTGGAGCAGGCCAGTTCTACTCGAAGGCCGTCACCGAGGCGAAGGATGCCACGGCCAAGCTCGCCAATGACACCCGCGACGAGGACATTGACGGTCCGGTCGGCTTCGACAGCAAGGCCCAGCGCAAGCGCGAATTCGCCGCCGAAATGGGCCTTCAGGCACATGCCCTGCGCATGGCGGCCGAGGGCGCCGTTGCCGCCTACGAGCACATCGTCGGCGAGAGCTGGAAGCCCTACGAACGCCAGACCGAGAACCCCGGCCAGACCGTCAACCGGCAGGCAGCCGATCTCCAGATGGCGGCCCTTGGCTAATCCGAATGGGCGGAGCTTCGGCTCCGCCCGATCCTCTCATACTGAGGCTGGTGTCCCTCGGGGTCGCCGGCCTCTTTGCATGTGCCAAAAGCACCGAACTCAAAGAATGGGGATGGGCTGGTCGTCGGGACCGCGCCAATCGCGGCCGTCACGAATGATGGTCCTGCTCCGGTCCACGTGCCGCGAAACGGCTGCGCCGTCCTCCACTGACGTTGCGGCCCGCAAGCGATGGTTCTCAGCTTCCCCATCGATCCTGCGCGGGTTCGCGGACCTGCGGTCCTGCGCGTGCGGACCTCGTGACGGCCGCGATTGGCGCGGCCTCGAATGGAGGTTTGAAATGGACAGGAACAACAACAAGCCCCGCGTCGACATCTACGCGAAGATCACCGATCGTATCGTCGCGGATCTGGAGAAGGGCGTGCGCCCATGGGTCAAACCGTGGAGCGTTGCGAATACGACCGGTCGCATCACACGGCCGCTCCGTCACAACGGCCTGCCGTATCAAGGGATCAATACACTGCTTTTGTGGTCGGAGGCGGTCGCGAGGGGCTTTGTCTCTCCGGTCTGGATGACGTTCAAGCAGAGTGCGGAGCTCGGGGGTCATGTTCGCAAGGGCGAGACCGGCTCCATGGTTGTTTACGCCAGCCGCTTCACCAGGACGGAAACCGACGCGCATGGCGAGGAAGTCGAGCGGGGTATTCCGTTCCTCAAGGC
Source organism: Mesorhizobium sp. M0991 (assembly GCF_040318915.1). Classification (NCBI taxonomy): domain Bacteria; kingdom Pseudomonadati; phylum Pseudomonadota; class Alphaproteobacteria; order Hyphomicrobiales; family Phyllobacteriaceae; genus Mesorhizobium; species Mesorhizobium sp. M0991. The sequence goes on along the minus strand of NZ_JAMYNE010000023.1, from coordinate 47,350 downwards.
CTACACGGTGTTTTGCGCCGACCAGGTTGAAGGTCTGCCGCCGCACTATCATGCGGCACCAGAGCCTGCCGCCGATCCTGTCCAGCGCATCGAGCATGCCGACCGTTTTTTCGACAACACCGGAGCGGTTGTGCGGTATGGCGGAGACAAGGCCTATTATTCTCCCTCTTCCGACCATGTGCAGTTGCCGTCACCGGAATTTTTCCGGGATATGGCTTCATTTGTCGCCACGAGAGCACACGAGACCCTGCATTGGACATCGGCTCCTCAGCGGCTGAACAGGGACCTCAGCCGCTACCACAAGGATCGCACGGATCGGGCGCGCGAAGAATTGCTCGTCGAGCTTGGTGCTGCGATGCTCTGCGCAGACCTCGATATCGTCCCCGAGCTCGAGCCGAGACCCGATCATGCCGCCTATATTCAAGGCTGGGCCAGCCTGCTGGGCAGCGACAAACGGGCGATCTTTCAGGCAGCCGCCCACGCACAACGCGCGGTCAATTATCTCCACGAATTCCAGCCGCAGGCGGAAGAATTAGGGAGGGCGGCCTGATGTTACGCGCTCCCTGTTGCAAGGGGAGCGCGCCGAGCCCTCCCCGATCCGCTTTCGCGTCATCAGTCTGGGCGCGGGAGTGCAATCGACCCCCTCGTCCTGATGGCGGCACACAGTTATTTTTGCCCTATATTCGCCGATACTTGCTGGGAAGCGGTCGTTGTCTACGACCATCTTCGCTGGTTGCCTCGCCGAATGTGCTGCCCTTTGCGCGAAATCTCCCCAACGTCGCTGAGGGCAAGCATCGGGCATGATTCCCGCTTTACCCCGGCACCGTCGACCGGGATTTCCATGCGGATAAGCCGAGCCGCGAGACCATAGAGAAGCGCATAACTCGGCGGGATTGCCTCAACTAGGTCGACATCTTGACGTGGCCGGCTAAGGCCAGCTCGACCTTTGGCCAAATGAAGGATGTGCGGCGTGTGATGGTCCAGTTTGGCAAGCGTCGTTCGCTCGGCAGAGCACATCAGGGTGAGGCCCCGCCTTGCGGCTGGCCCCGTTCGGGCGGTAACCCGGGGCCGAACCCTGATCAGCCGGCTGGTGCCGGCGTCCAGCCCAGAGATGGCTATCGATGTCCGCTATGCGGCCGCTCCTGCTTGAACAGCAGATTATCGGGCTCCTGGGACTCGCCTCGCGGCCCGTCATCGTTCGACCGATATCAGGAGGCGGGTGCGTCTCTTTCCGAGCTATCCGTCGTTCTACAATGACGCGTGACGGGGACGGCCAGGCTTGATGATGCCTGACGTTAGTCGAAGTTGCGGTGATCATTCCGATGGGAGCTCGACCGTCGTCTGGCCGGCGGTTTCATGGAAAGGCCCACCACCTGCGTCCTCGAGGGGGCTGGTCTGACCGAAGGCCGTCTTCGCTTCGCTGCGCCTCGTTCTTAAACCCGCAACAGCCGGTCGCGACTTTCTTCCCCTGGCGACTGCGCCGCCATTCCGCGCGGAACAAGAAAGCCTCCCCCTGGCTGCCCTTCACTGTCGTTGCGGCCATAAGCCCCCCCCAATTGCCCCCGCGAATGGGGGACCCCGGTGGGTGCGGGCCGATCGCCTCCGGTCCATCGACCGCCATCGAGGTCGCGGTGGTCGCGGCCCGAGAAACTCACGGAGACGACAAATGGCTACCATCGGCACATTCACCTCAAACGGCAACGGCTTTTCCGGAGCCATCAAAACCCTCAACCTCAACGTCAAAGCCAAGCTGATCCGCGTCGAGAACCCTTCCGACAAAGGCCCCCACTTCCGCGTCTACTCGGGTAGCGTCGATCTCGGAGCCGCCTGGCAGAAGGTCTCCAACGAGGGCCGCGACTATCTCTCGGTCAAGCTGGACGACCCGAGCTTCCCCGCTCCGATCTACGCCACCCTGATCGAGGTGGAAGGCGAGGAAGGCCTGCAGCTGATCTGGTCTCGCCCCAACCGGGACTGATCGCCTCGACGAGGGCTCCGCCGCAAGGCGGGGCCTTCGGCCGTTCCCAAACCAAGCCCGCAGGCGGAACGAGAAAGCGTGACAAAGCGATGGCTGCGGAGCAGGGGCTCGGGTCCCGTCTTCTGGTCGCGTCTCAGTTGGGATCAGTCGTTGTGAGGAGTCCTGATCGCCTTGGCCGACCCGAAGGCCTCCTATTCAGTTTCAGGCGAAGCGGCTTCAATCGCCAGCACATCCAGCCCCTCAATCTCCTGCATCACTTTTCCGGCGATACCCTGCAAGTCACCATACATGCCGACAGTCGACTCGATCACCCCTTGAATCTGCGCCTCGCGCTTGGCCCACAGGCGTGTTGTGACCTTGCGTTCCTTGGCGAGGTCCTCCTGCATATCGGAGAATTTCTCCACGATCGCCTCGACACGGTGGCGAAATCGCGGACCGGTCAGATAGCCGTAGACCTGTTCCATTTTGGTGGCCTGGCCGTCCTGGGCGAGGCGGGAGTTCGCCAGCTTGATCAGGGACTGCCGAAGCATGATGGCGATCGGGATCGCACACTTGGGATGGGCGACATAAACTCCGTCCACAAGATCGAAGGTTTCCACGCCGGGAGGCAACGCTTCCGAGATCATCAGCGCAATATCCGCTTTCGCGGCTCGTTGATCTCCTCTGAGCTTCCCAAGCCAGCCCTGGGTCCAGTTCTTGGTCCGTTTCGATTCCCACAAAATGGCGCCGCATGGCTGGCCGGCGGGTCCGACCACGCGGTGTAGGACATCTCCGCCGAACTCGCCCTTGGCGACCGGTTCGATGGTGTCCATCGGGAACCGGCTGGCAATGAGAGACTCGAGCTCAAGCTCGAGGACCTCGCCCTGCAGCTGCTGAGAACCCTGTTCCGCACGGCGCTTCAGCTCCTCGATCTGGCGCTGCATGCCGGCGATCTGTTCTTCTTTTTCGGCAACCTTCATTTTGAGGCCGTCTTCGGCTTCGGACCTAGCCTTTACGCGAACGGCGTCCAATCCTTCCTGGATCTTCCTTTCGATGGTCAGCGCCATCTCGCTTACACCCACATCCGCGCGGTCAGGAAACTGCGTCAGCAGGGTTACCTCGGCAATGATCTGCGAAAGGGGCCTTCCCGATGCGCGGTAGAGCCGTAAATAGAAATACTTCTGCGCCGCACGTGCCCGATAAGTACGATTCACCCCGTCAACGACCAACTCAATGGCGTCAAAACGGAGCGAGTATTGGGAAGAGAGCCAATCCTTGTCGATATCGATCATAGGCTCCAAATACACATTTGGTCCCAATGTCGCAAAAATCCGAAGCCATCATCCGGCTGGGTGCTCCAATGTATCGCCACTAACGCCGGATGACGATAATCCCGGCCAGTGCGATGAGGACGATACCCAGCATTGAAGCCGTAATCATCGCTGCCTTCCTCGATACAAGCCGGCGTCGTGGTCGTTGGAGACCGTCTTTGCCGGATCGGGCAAGCCACTTGTGGTGTGCCCGCCGTCATCCTGACCTATCCTGACAGACAAAAAGATCAAAGCCAGAACGGCGGCGACGGTGGCATAGCGGAACAGGGATCGTGCCAGAACATGGCGGGAACATTTTTGGCCCAGCGCATTAGTGAAGTTCGCATGCGCGATGTCGTCACCATGCTGGTCGAGGGCAAAGTGGCTGCCGGGTGAATTGTCGAACGTCTCAACGGTTCGCCGAGAATTTCGTCGTGCTCCGGACGATCTTCGCTGTCGACTCCACCCGACCTATCGCCTCACAAGTGCCCGCCGACATCTTGCCACGGTGTCAAGATCGCTGACTTCCCACTGGCGACATCGCGCCCGCGCCCGGTACACGAAGCGACTTTGTTCCAAAAAATGGCTCCCGTCGCTCTACCGGCTACCTGTCAAGACGGGATCGCTTCTGCGCGCCAAGCGGATCGCGGCTGATAGCCGCGCATCCGCTTGGCGCGCAGCAGCTCGAGGAAAAGGGCGACGGCTTCGCCCTCGGTATCAAAGGAGTGCTGTACCGTGCGGCCGGTGGTTCCGATCCGGCCCCAACGCCGGACCAGGCAGGTCTGGCCGAACAGGGTCTCCTCGATCGACAGTGCATAGAAGCGCGCCATGTTCCGATCCGCGTCGCGGCGTTCGATACAGAGGCGATAGAGCTGCGCGATCATTACGGACAGAATCGCGCAGCCGGACGCGCGCGTCCAATGAATGGTTTGAATCAGCGGACGCGGATCGGTTCACTCTGGTGATGGATGGAACCGAACGTCAGTCGTTCAGCACCGTCTTTGATGGCCTTCCCCGAAGAGATGTAGCCAATCCTCGTTGGGCCAGAGTCCTGGGCGATCGGTCGTACGAAAATCGACGTTGATAGCGCGTCCGGCTACTTCGGCTGCCCGGCAAGGAATTCCGTTATCAGGCCCTGCACCACCTCCTGCATGGTTGTTCTATTGCGCGCGCAATGGACCTGCAGCTCGATCATCTGCGAGACCGGAATGCGTGTGTGCAGCCGGGCTGTCTCGCCGTCTGCCTTTGGCCTTTCGAGCTTCGCTTTCGCCGCTCTGGCAGACTGAGTTCTCGTCTGCTGCTCCAGCCTGTCGGTTTCGCTGATGCTGGATTCCACTATGGCAGCCATGTTGCGCGAGAACGGATCATCCGAACGGGCGCGCGGTTTCAAGGCAGGCAGCGGCAGCTGGTTTGCGGTCCGATCGCTTTTCTCGTTCATTGCGGGGTGGCTCCGTTCAGTTTGCGGATGATCTCGGCGGTCAGGGCATTCGTCTGGTCGCGAGCGTCCTCGACGGCCTTGTTCACGGGCTGGACTTCGTAAAGCGTCCCGGCAGTTGCGATTGAGGCGAAGGTCGGCCGTTGCGACAAAAAGGCCTCAAGCACGCTGGCGTCGGCCTGCCGCAGCAGCTGGATCGCCGTGCGGAAGGCCATCGTGTTGTGTTCGATCCCCGAAACCATGTTGAGCATCACCGCGTAGGGAATTTCGCGGTGGCGCCCTCCAAGTGAGCGGATGTGCCGAATCAGACCGAGGCATTGCTTGACATCGAAGACGTGCGCTTTCGTCGGAATTAGCACGAAGTCGGCGTTGGCGACGGCCGGGCCGAGTGCAGCCACGGCCGTGCCCTGGACATCGACCAGCAGCAGGTCCTCGGCGTCGGATTGCGCCAGGCGATCGATCAGTTCGTCGGTCGAGCCGATGGGGATGACGTCGATGTTTGAAAGCGCGTATCCGGCGCGGCGACTGTTTTTGCTCCACTCCAGCGCTGACAGTTGCGGATCGGTGTCGAGCACCGTCACCCGATGACCGGCGGCGGCGAACTCGCCAGCGAGCAGGATGGTGGTCATGGTCTTGCCGACCCCGCCTTTGGGAGAGGCCACTGTGATTTGCACCGCGCGTTGTTCCGGCATTGTTTTTTCCCAATGTTGCGTACCTTGGCGTCAAGGCGCATAGGCGACTTGGCGCCAAAGTGACTTTCTTGCATTATGACTATGCGCCGATGCAACAAAGTGCCGAGGCGCATAAGTGCCTGTGTGATAATATGAATTTGCACATCGGTGCAATGTCCCAGGATGCATGATCGGCTCTGCATCAGTATGTCAGTGAGTCAGTATAATGTTTCGTATTGAATTGACAAGATACGCAATTTGGGTCCAAATTGGCTGAGCAGGTCGTCGCTTCGCTTCGACCTGGGCCGTCTTCGACGTGAGGCCCATCCGCCATAGCGAGGAATTTTGGACACCAGCGCCGCCCACAAGGACACCCGAAAGCGCTCCCGGATCGATATTGGGCCGGAGGCGGGCGCGCTCCTGGATGAGGCCTGCAAGGTGTTCCAGCTTGACCGAGCGGAGACGTTGCGGCGCATTATCCGGGCCAGCCTGGATCTCGGTCCCGCTCTGTCAGCTGAGAATTCACGCACTGTCGCGGCGCTGGCCTCGCAAGTCCGGATGGTCGGCCGAAACCTCAGCCAGCTTCTCCATGCCATTCATTCCGGCCACGCTGCCCCCATGGAGGCGGCGTTGCCGATATGGGAAGCGCTGGATGAGAGGGTGAAAGCTGTCGACGCCGAGTTGACGGCGATGACGATCGCCCATGGCCTGAAACTTCGGAAGGCGGCGCATCTGCTGGATGGTGAGGGCGCGTGAACCTCGACCAGTCTTCCATACAAGCCATAGCCGATCGGATTCGCGCGAGCGCGGCTTTCGAAGAAGAGAACCGCAAGCGCCGGCGTCGGGCCCTGTTGTCCTTTGCTGGAAATGACGATGATGGGTTGTTCAAGACGGTTCGCGGCCGGAAGAGGGAGGGCGGTCTCGGGGCAAGCCAGCCACCGGAACCGGCCGTGCCGCGCTCGTCTCCCGGGGAGCTGGAGCCGCCGCGCGGTAAAGCCGGGCGCCTAAACCTCGCCCTGCCGGCGAAGCAGCGGAAGCTCGCCGGCGGACCTGCGCCGAGGGCCGCTGCCGACAGGCTGGCGGCCGGGTATCAGCCGGCCGTTCTGAAGGTGATTTCCTACGGGCATGGCGTCACAAGGGCAGCCGCCATCGGTCAATATATCCAGAAGGAGGGTGTCGCGCTCGAGACGCATGACGCGCGTATCCTGGCAACGCAGGAAGCTGTTGCCGAGGAAATGAAACAGTGGGGCAAGGGTTTCGACAAGCGGCGGGAGAGCGAGGATGTGGCGACGTTTCGGCTTTCGCTGGGAGGGCAGGAGAATGCCGAGCGCCTTTCACAGGCAGTCCAGGCAGGTTTCGCCGGCCACGGTTTCGCCTATCGTATCGACACACTGCAGGACGGATCGAGGGTCGCGCGCGTCGTCGCGACCATGGCCGGACACAGCGTCGTGCGGGGTGAGAACGGGGACGACAAGGTGAAGCATCGGTTTCACTTTTCGGATCGACGCCAGCAGGATCGCCAGTTCTCGGCACCGACCCGGGCCACGATCGCCTCGCGGATCTCCGAGGCGCTTGGGGTCAAGGAGGATACCGTTTCGGTGAAGCCAATTGGGGAGCCCAGCCACGGCAAAGCCGGTGTCGTGTTCCAGCTCGCGCGCCTTAGCCATGACGGAGCGGCGATCGGCGCCGACGGCGCCGCGATCGCGTCTGAGGAGGCGGTTCGGCAGACCGCGCAGTCCTGGGACAAGACCCTGAATTCCTACAAGCCTCGCGACACCATGCACATGATCCTGTCGGCCAAGGCGGGCGAGGACAGGCAAGCTCTGGTAAGGGCCGCACGTGGGTTCCTGCATGAGCAGTTCCCCAATCACAAATTCGCCTTCGGCATGCATGCCGATATGGCGGAGGAGGGCGGTCATATTCATGTCCACGCCATCGTTGCGGTGAAGGGTGAGGACGGTGAGCGCTTGCGACCAGGTCCGGCCCAGCTTCGCGAATGGCGCGCGCTCTATGCCCAGCACGCACAAGCGCAGGGCATGAAAATCGTCGCGACCTCCGCGGCCTATCGAGCGTCATCACAAAGCTATGGCCCGCGCGACAAGGCGATTGTGGCCACGGCCGAAAAGCCGCGGCCGGGCAGGGAGGCGCGTGACCGCGCCTATGCCCGTGCAAACCCGCACGTCATCGAGAAGGCCCGCCAGCGGATCGACTACGCCAGGGCAAACCCGATAAAGATTCCGATTTCGGCGCGCCAGCTGCAGGCCACCCAAGCAAGCCTTCGGGACTGGCACTCAGTTGCTGCTTCCCGGCCGAATAACGCGATAGCGGGACAATTCATTGATCGGATGACGCGAGCTTTCCGATCCGGTACTGTTGTGGTCGCTATTCGAGATGGAAAGGGTGTTCAAATGAGTTCAGATGCCACCGCGGACCAGATGCGGGAAAACCTAAAACAGATCAACGAGACCGTTAACAAGACAGCGGCCATGATGAACGGCCAGACGAAAGCGGAGTTCTTACGGCGCGCGGCGCCCACCATGGAGCTGCTTGCGATCCGGACGGATCTCAAATCCCTGCAGGAAGGTGGCGTCACGCATGTCAGCGAAGACCAGGCCCATCGGATTGCCGGCGCGCGCGCCGAAGCTTTGATCCATCGCGCCCAGGAGATCGAGGCCGCTGAGCGGCTTGAGGCCGACCGCGCTCGCGAGATTCGTAATCGCGCCATCGAGCAGGAGATACGCGACGAACGAGCCGGATCGGCTGATCCGACCTCGCTTGAGCAGGTTGCGCAAGACCGCGAAATGGTGCGCAACGCCGAAAGCATCGCTGCGAAGGAAGCCCGCGAGGCACAAGCCGCAAGCGAAGCCGCGCGATCATTGGCACAGAATCCCAACGAGCGGCTTGATCCCGAGATCGTCAAAGGCGAACGGCTCGAAGAACTGCAGCGCCTGCAGTCGAGGAGCATCAACACCGCTGCAGTCGAAGGTGAAGAGCCGGATTCACAAAAGCCGCAAAAGCAGTAGTTGCCTCGTCATGCACCACTGCGTGGGCTCGTTGTTCCCTAAGCCGGGCTCTGGCAGCGGCTCGGTTCGGCACACGCTCGCGTCCAAACGCGGATGTACTCCGAGGAAAGACGAGATTTGACACCTCGTGATTATGCAACCTCCTTCACCCGGATTTCTATATCCAGGTGAGCGGAGGCGGCGATGTTGACGAGCGCGTCAAGCGAGAACTTGGCGAGCTTGCCGCGCAGCAGATCATTGATACGAGGGCGCGTCAGGCCGAGCCGCTTGGCGGCTTCCTCCTGGGGAATGCCCCATCGCTGGACTGCCTTGCGGATTTCGTAGAGCAGCGCCGAGCGCGCTTTAAGGTTTGCTGCCTCCTGTTCGGTGTCCGCCAGGGCGTCCCAGACGTTCTCATAGATTTCTACGTTCATCGTTCTGCCTTCCATCGTTTTAGCCGTTGAGCCGCCAGATCGAGGTCTTTCTTGGATGTGGCCTGTGTCTTCTTCTGGAACGCATGAAGCACCAAAACGCGGTCCTCCAGCGTTGCCAGATAGATGACGCGGAACGCTCCCGATGCCTCCCGGACTCTGATTTCCCTGACGCCGGCCCCCACGATCTGCAGAGGCTTCCAGTCGTCGGGATCGTCGCCGCGCTGGACAAGTTCGAGCTGCCAGCCGGCCTCTATCCGCGCATCGTCAGGAAACGCTCGAACATCCGCCCTGCTGCTTCCAAGCCATTCAATCACCTTCATCGGGGTGCACTGTATCGGTTTTGATACAGGTTGGCTAGGGTGACAATCAATCGCATTTTACGGACCAGCAATCAGCTCACGTCCCCACCAAGAACCGGGAGCCGCAACGAAACGGTTCGATGCGCCTGCCATCGATTAGGGACGCTTCGTCTTGTTCTCACACTCGACTTGGGCACCGAAGGCACAAATCGCTCATTTGTGTTCAACTGAATTTCACGTCCTAGCGATCGCCGTGACGTCTAATTTGATCCTGCAGCGCCTCAAGAGCGGCTGATGGTACCCCGTCGACATCTCCGGTATCCACTGACGGTGACAGGGAACGAGCGCCGGCCTCCACTTCCTGATCGAGCGATGCGAGCAGCGCGGCGATCGACGTGGACTTGTTTCCCGGCCGGACTTGGAAATGCAAGACACTCGCCTTGCCTTCAGACGCACTCGGGTCGGCCGTCTTTGATGCTACCGGCGCCGATCGCCGGCCAAGGGTGGGAAGCGGCCGCGGCGCATCATCAGCTGTCTGATCGGCCCGCTTCGGCTTCAACTCCGGAACTTCAGCGGCGACCTCGCTCTTTGCTTCAGCCTCACCGACCGTTGGAAGGCCTGAGCTTGGCAGCACCTGTGGTGCGTCCGCGCTGTCGCTCTTTACTTTCGGCTTTAACGCGACGGGATCAGCCCGTTCAGCCGCAGTCGCACGCGGCACCGCATCGGCATAGGCTGTATCGCCCGAAACCGGCGCTTCGACGGTATCGGGTTCCCCCAACTCGAAAGGTGCGGCCGGCGCGTTGTTAGCCGCCGCTTCGACCTCCGCCATGGAGAGCAGCGGAAGATCCTGCCATCGGGAGAGAGGCGGCACTTTCAGGCGTCGGTGCCGAAATTCCTGGTAGGTCGCTTTATAGGGAGCGTCCTTATAATAGGTGATCTTGCGCACCATGAAACCAGGGGGGCTCGAGCCCAGAACCACGGCCTGCTTCGCCGGCAGTTGCCGAAGCTCCGCCGCCGTCCGGAACGGCCTCTCCTGATAACTTAAACTCTTGTCTCGGCCCCCAAATATACCTTGACCAGCCCTGATGATCGGTGTGGGCACCTCGATCGTGGTCGGCCCCAGCATTACAGAGACATGTTCCGAGGTCTCCACGTCGTTCATGCGGATGAAAAGCTTCACCTGACACGCGGTCACCGTGGTGTGCCGCGTCGCTTTTCCATAGACTTCGTCAAGCTGGGCAAGATCCTGCAGGATCAGGACCATGCGAAAGCCATAGCCCGCGTTGATCGCCAGCTTGGAAACAATGGACTCCATTCTGCCGAGCTGGCGAAACTCGTCGATCATCACCAGGACCTGATAGGGCTCGTCTGGGCCTGGCGAGGAAGCCATCAGCACATCATGGATTTGCTGAACCAGGAGTTTGATGATGGGCCGGAACACGTCGAGCTGCGCCACCGAGCAGCCGATGAAGAGAGCCGTCGGGTCCTTGCGAAACTTCGAGATATCGAAATCGGTCGACGCCGTAGCGGCTGCAACGAGATCATTGGTCCAGGGGTTGAGAGCCGCCGTCAGGTTGAAGTAGGCTGAGTTTCGCGTTTCCTTTTCCAGCGCAATGAACTGGTTGAGCCCGTGCACGACCCACGAAGGCAGATATTTTTCCTCGTCATTGCGGATATTCGTCAGCACCCTGAGAAAATCCACGCCGGTCGAAAGAAGCATCGCGACGGCGCGCAAATGACGCTGCCCCTCATAGCGTGGTGACGTCAGCACATAGCCGATCATGGCCGAAAGCAGCTGCCGGCCGGCGCGCGCCCAGATCTCGGAACTTCCTGTCGCCTCGGGGATGATGAAGGAGGAGACCACCGCGCAGTCCGTCGGCATGCGCGCATCGCGCCGGATGAAATCCAGCGGATTATAGCGATGCGAATCCTGCTCGCCGGGCGAAAAGAAAAAGACCTTATCACCGAGAGCCTGCCGATGCGCACCGAACGCCTCGAAGTTCTCCCGCTTCGGATCGAACCACACCGAGGATCCTCGCCACATATAACCGTTCGGAATGACAAAGCTGACGCCCTTGCCCGATCGGGTCGGCCCGACCACCAAGACGTGCGCGGGCTCGTCCGAGCGGATCGTCGCCCCACCCATCTTGCCGAGGATCAAGCCTTGCTTTGCCAGCAGGTTTTTCCTTTCGGCGTCCATGATCGTGCCGAACCGCGCATTGCCGTAGTGCTTTGGCTTGCGGTTGATCAGGCTTGCAAAGATCAGGCCGACGCCGATCGCCACGACAACCGCGACCGCGATCGCGCCCCGGATGATCGTCTCGCCCTGCGTGGGATGATAGGCCAGGCGCTGGCTGAAATGCTGCCAGGCAACGAACAGGCCGCTTAGGCTGCGTTGCGCGTTCTGGTATTTTAGAAGCCCCCAGCGCGAGGCGCCTTCAGAGGGCAGCGCGGGATTCCACCGCCATGTCGCCACCAGCTCGTAGGCCATGCTCCAAAGGGCAAAGAAGGCGGCGAGGCCGATGAGGCCGAGGAGAAGCCTATAAGCGAATACGCGAGACATTCTGGGGAACCTTTCTGGCGGCTCTCCATTCGGTCATGCGGTTGAACCAGATCGCCGAAGTTCCGCGCCAGCCGCCCCGGCGCGTTTGTTGGATCACAATCGGCAGGACCGACCGCACGTAATCGATGATCTCTGCCTTGCTCAGCCCGAGCCCAGCCTGCATGACCATCAATGCTAGCTGCTCAAACGCACCGGTCGGGCTGTCCGCATGGATCGTCGTGATCGATCCGGGATGACCTGTGTTGACGGCGCGCAAGAACGAATAGGCTTCCGCTCCCCGGATCTCGCCCAGGAAGATTCGGTCCGGCCGCAACCGCATGGCGGCTTGCAGCAGCGTTTCAACGGTCACGTGCGCCAGGCCCTGGTCGCCCTTTGATGCGACGAGGGGCAGATAGTTGGGCTGGTGTGGTTTAACCTCTCGCGTATCCTCAATGGTGAGGATCCGCTCATCCGAAGGCACCTCGTGCAAAATCGCGTTCAGAAACGTCGTTTTGCCCGACGATGTGCCTCCTGAAAGCAAGATCGAATACCGTTCCCGCACGGCCAGGCGGAGGAAATCCTCGATCTTGCCCGCGTCGAGATATTCGCAAAGGGCGCTGTCGGTCTCGCTCAATTCGCCGGGATCCTGGACGGAGATCGTATCGAACGACCCCCGCTTCCGGTAATCATCAAGGCGCATATCCTTCACGACCTGCTTGCGGATCGCGAAGGCGCCTCCTGTCGGCGTCGCCGGCGCAAGCACGCCCTGGAAGCGTTCGCCGCCGGGGAGGGCGGCCGAAAGCAAGGGATTTTCCTCGCTGATCGATTGCGAGGATGATGCCGCTATACGTTCCATGAGGTAAGTGATCGCTGCGCGGTCGAGCTCGGGGACGTCGAAGGGCTCCATATGTGTCGAGCCAACAATTTCGACCCACACAAGCCCAGGCCCGTTTGCACAGATTTCGACCACGCGATCGTCGTCGAGCCAGCGCCGCACCGGCTCCAGCGCCTTATTGAGAAAGACGGTTCTTTGCTGCCCGCTCACGTCGTATCTCCCTCAACGCCTCGCGTACCGGGTCCGGATAGAACTCCGAAAAATCGAGGTCCCGGCGGACGAACACCATGATGCGCGACCCCTGATCGACATGGATCGTGGGCGCGATATTGATCGAATTGCGAAGCGCCTCTTCGGCAATGCGGTTGAGGCTTTGCGAGACCTGTTGCGCGCCGATCTGGCGCGCGCTCTGCAGGTATTGGTTGGGCTGCGTCTGGACTGTCACCGTCTGTCCGGTCTGCGGGTCCGTGTAGGCCTGGTTGGTGTTCGACCCATTCTGGTCGTTGCCAAGGTTGGCGATGAATTGCGTCGCACCGCCCACGACACTTAGAAGGATCGCCGAGCCGAACCGCTCGAAATAATGGTTGTCCACCTCGCCCGGCATACCGCTGCGACCGAGCTCGTCGGTGCCCGTCGAACCGAGCTGCACCGACATGCCGTCTGATCGAAGCAGGCGTGTCCACACTATGAACACCCGCGTTTGGCCGGTTGCGAGGCCACTGCGATATTCACCGATAAGGCGGGAGCCAGCGGGGATCAAAACCCTGCGACCGTCGAACGACCACACATCCTCCGACACGACGGCCCGAACCATACCGGCAAGATCGCTCTGGATCGCGGTCTCGAGCACGCCCTTGATCATCGTCCCTTGGGCGACCAGAGCGTCGGTGCGCGGGTTCATCGTGGCTTTCGATGTATCCGCTCCGCTCTGGCTCGCCCTTGCCAAAAAACGCCGATTGGGGTCCTCCTCGCCCTCGCCTGCGTTTCCGGCCGCCGCTGCATCCGCACCATTGCCGCCCAGCGCTGATGCACTGCCAGGCGCATCGCCGCTATCGACGACGAGCTGCTTGGCGCGCAAGCGCTCCCATTTGCGGCGCTCCTCTTCTTCTTGCCTGCGCCGTTCTTCCTCAGCCAGACGACGGGCCTCGGAATCATCCTGCACCTGTGGTGGAGCTGCAGGCGGTTGCAAGGCTGGTGGAGGGGGAGGCGGAGCCTCGACCGTCGACGGCGGCTGTGCCGGCGCCGCCGGCGGCTCCTCGGGAGCCGTCGGGATTTTCAGCGTGCCGTTATCAAGCTGGGGACGCGGCGTATCGAGCCCAGGTGCGGGAAACTGTGTGGTGTGAAACTCCTCGCCATCCGACGCAGTCAACAGCGGCTTGTCTGGCGCACGCGTCGCCGCATAGATCATCCAGCCGGCGAAGACCACCGCACCCAGCGGCACCACGATCTTGAAGAATGTGCTCGCCCCGAATTTTGGCGGGGCGACCACTGTTCCTTCCTCGGCGAGCATTCTGTACTCATTGGGAGATGGCATCAGGCCCCCTCACTTTCCGAACAGTCCCACCGCCGACACGCTGGGGCTCGTAAGGTTCAAGCCCGGTCGGTTCGTTCACATTGTTCAGTCTCAGATTGAAGACGCAGGTTGCTTCGTTGCCGTTGCGCAGCGTCCACTGGTAATTGACCTTGTCGACGACGATGTACGCGCCCTCGCGGCGATAATTCACAAGCGTCTCATTGCGCTCGCTGTCGACGACATGGATCGCCGGCACTTCCCTTGCCGGATCGAAGCGGAACCAGGTCTTCACGCCGTCGTCGTAGATCACGAGCGGCTTATTTGCCGACGACCCCTTATAGGCATAGGACGAGTTGGCGTTTTCGGCCTTGAAACCCTGCCGGTTCGGCTGTGCCGCCCGGGCCTGGGCTTCGTCCATCAGCGCCGCGTCCGACACCTCTTCGGGATAACGGAACTTGATCGCATAGACTTGTTGCGCAACCGGCCGAAACTCGCCGTTGAGGAAGAACACATAGCTGCGCTTGTTGGTCAGGACATTGAGATTCCCGCCCGCATTCTTCTCGATCGGCTTCACAAACAGCACATTGCCCTTCTTGTTGGGCTCGATGCTCCAGGCCGGGACGTCGCCAGCGCCGAGTGTTTCGATTTTCTCGTCATCGCCGAATTCGATCATGGTCGAGGCGCCATAGCTGGCCGGCACCGACACCACATCGTCCTTTTGATACCAGACGAAGCGAATGCGACTGTCACGAGATCCCGCCCGAGGGGTCTGTTCGGCAAGGGCCGGCTGAACCGCGCAAACGCCGAGCCCGATTGCCATCAGGATGGCGGCGACCTTCATTGCGGTGTCTCCGCGGTGGGTGCCGGCGCCGTCTCCTGATCGCGCCGATATTCGAGCACCTGGAAGCCGAGCGGATTTTGAAAGCGGATCTCGTTTTTTGCCGGCACGCCGGTGTAGCGGAACCGGATCAACGACACCCAATGCCGCTGCACGGTGTTCGCCTGGCTCTTTTCCTCCGTCATGAACCGGACCAGGGCGGTCCTCTGGTTAGGAAATGTCACGGACTTCACGGTCACCGCCACGACGGTGTTTCGCCCATAGAGCACGACGGGGTTCGTCACCTTGTTTGCCGGGCTGAAAAGCTCGACGAGCTCCCTCGAGGCATCGCCGGCGCTCAGCAATTGCGCGAGATCGAAGTTGTCCTTAAGCGCCTTCGGATCGTAGGTCTCGCGAGCCTTCACATAACGGACGATATCGAACATCCCCATCGACTCGTCCTGCTGCAAAGGCCCCTCAGCCAGCGGCCGCTTGACCTCGACAAACCCGGTGGATTTGTCGACCACCACCATGTAGGGCTCATAAGTCTTGAGCGGCAGCGCAAGGATCAGCGCGCCCACCGCTGCAACGGCAATGACCGAGGCGACGCTTGCCACGCACCACGCCAGAGATCGCGACCAGCGATTGCGCCGCGCGATATCTTTTTCCCAGATTGCCGCATCCACGTAGTACGGCAAGGGAGACTCGGTTTCCTTCGCCGGTCCCCCAGCGCTTTCCTTCACATCGCTCATTGGTGCCCCAAACCTATGCGGGATCCGTCAGCTTTCGGGAAAGCCGTGCATATTCCGCTGAATCCTCATACCTTCTCTGTGCGAGGCTCACGCGCGCCCGCTCGCGACCCGCCAGACGTTCCTGCCGCGTGCTCCAGCCCAAGCGTCCCGTCAGCCTGCGCTGACCGGCTTGGCCCATCGCTGCGAAGGCGCCGCCGTAGAAGCGCCCGAACGAAGGCGTTCCAATACCAATTCCGCCCGCGAGCGAGGCGGCAACGTTGGTGATTTGCGACAGCAGCAGCACGCCGACGAGGCAGATCAGGATCAGCGGCGCGGCTTCGGTCAAGGTCGTTGTCGCAGCACCATTCGACCGGTTGACCGCGTCGAAATAGGTCTGGGTAATCGAGATGAAGAAGGCACAGAAGGCGTAGACCAGAATTTGCACGCTCATGTACTGCACGATCGCGGTTATCCAGCCGGCGAAGAACCGGGTCGTGTAGCCGAACAGCATAAGAATGATGAACACTGGGGCGAGTGCCAGCAAAAGCCAAAGAAAGATCTTCGACAGGATGATGAGGAAGATCGCATAGCCGATGAGCAGCGCGCCGACGACAAGGATGATCGCCGCCAGTACGTAGCCGCCGAAGTTCAACACGCCAAGGCTCTTGATAAAGGCGGAGGTGGAATTGGCGAGCGAATCCCAGATGTTTTGCAGGGCCGTCTGCACGGAGTTGACGGAGTTCAGCCCGGCCGATGTCCCGGTCACATTGGCCGAAACGCTCGTCAGAAGGCTGTTCCCGATCGCGGAAGGTGTCTCATTCGCGAACGAATAGGCATATGTTTGAAAGTCCCCCCAGCTCGTCGCCAGAGCGTAGATGACGAAGGCGCGGAACAGGCGCCAGACCATCTCTTTTCCCGATCCGGTCGAGGTTCCCTGCCAGATGCTGATGGCCCAGAATATCACGTACAGCGTCAGCATTAGGCCGGCGACACCCACCTGTCCCCCGCCGGTCAGGGCCGACGCGAGGTTCTGGTAGGCTTGCGATACATAGTTATTGCCGAACTTGTCGACCTGCTGCAGAAGCGTCGTGATATTGAAGTTCATTTTTTCGCCGTCCCACCTGGAAACAGAGATGGATCGCTATTGAGTGCATTCATCGGACCGCACTCGAATGGCTTCTTCGCTTCTGTTCTTGGTTCGGGCGCCGCGAACGCCATCGATTGCATCGATCCCTCGTCGCGCGAGCATGGAGCCTTGAGCGGCTTGTGGCCGCACCCCGAGGTCGCGACAGCGCCAATGATGGCGGCCGCTGATAGAAGAAAGCGCACCGTCATTGGCCGGACTTGTATTCGAGCCCCCGCGAGGCCTGGGTGATCAGGTTCATACGATCGATGTTTTCCTGGTTGGCGGCCGCCGTAGCGGTGTTCACCGCGCCGATCAGCTCGTTCACGGTCAGACCCGTTTGCACCATGATCTGGCTGTTCTGATCGATCGAGCCCTTGATGTCCTGCGCCGTGCCGATCCGCTGAGCGCCCGACTGAAAAGCGCTGGAACGGGTCTTCACCCCATTTTGCGAGGAGTCGACCAGCCCGGTAACAGTGGCCGCGACGTTCACCAGGGCGCTGTAGTTCTTATCCATCTGCGTCGTCTGGCCATTGATCAGGCCCGAAATGGTTTTCACGAGCTGCAAGCCATTGATCATGTTCGAAACGATGCCCTGCGATCCATTGCCGAGGCCGGCGAACGACAACGAGCCGCCCGAGATCACGCTACCAAGAGAAGGCGCCTCCCCCATGGAGAAGCCGCCATTGCCCAAGGCCATCTGCGCGAGCTGGCCGGCCTGGCTCGACCGGTCGCCCGTGACGGCCTGCAGCGTCTTTTGCGTATAGTTCATGATGTTGCGGTCGGTGCTGAGGATCTCGCTCGTGGCCGATGCAATCTGCCGAGCCTGTTCCAGATTAGCCTGGTCGATCGTCGGCACCTGCGCAAAGGCGAGGCCGCCCAAGCCAAGGAAGAGTGCCGCTGTTAACGGAATTCCACGCATAGCGCTTTCTCCTATTGAGCCTGATATTGCTTGACCGCCGACATCAGTTCGTCGGTCGTCATTGTCACGGGAGCGCGATTCGCGTCCCTTTGGATTTGCGAAAGCACGGGCGAGACGTTTTCAACCGTGTCGGTCGTGCGCGGCGCCGTGCATGCGCTGTCCGCCGACGGGCAGCACGGGTTGCCGGCCGTGCCGCCGCCGCTGGTACTCCCAGGGCAGCTCGTCGAGCCACCCGAGCCAGGCGGCGGGGACGCGGGAGTGGGCACCACCAGGCCGGACGATCCCCGACTTGTCAGTGTGGCAGTGCCAATGTTTCGCACGTTGAAAGCTTGGGCGAAGAACCCCGTCGCCTGGATCACCTCGTTGAAGGTCAGCCCGCCTTGGGCGCGGATTGCGCTGTTGCGGTCGAAGGCTTCCATGACCGTTTTGTCAGTCCCGATATCCTGACCCATGGTCTCGAACGACTGCCTATTGGGGGCCACCGTTGACATGCTGCCATTCATGCCCCCGAGAACCTGACCGGTGATATCCAACTGGCCCCTTTCGCCGGCATTGCCGCCGACAGCGCCCGATCCCGACCCGGTCGAGGCGAACGCCGAAGAGCCCTTGATGTCCGGATTGGCCTGTTCCAAGGACGCCTGGCCACTCGCCGGATCGACCGAAGCCTTCGGGCTCTTCACGTTCTGCGCCTTTTTGGGTGTCGTTACCGAGCAATTGACGCCCTGCGTGGCGGACTTCGTGTCCTCCTGGATGAGCTTGATTTGAACCTTGTCGGCCTTGTCCTCGCTCCGCTGCGACAGAATAGGACTGTCAGAAACCGGCACGGCCGCCATGACCGTCGATCCCGCGAAAATCGTCACAAGGGCGGCCGTCGCGCCCATAATGGTCTTCATTCCGGGTCCCTCCCAAGAAAGATTGGCAACCAAACCTGCGGATCGTCGCCGACGCGCGCGCGCAGCGCGTCGAGCTCCTGAACCGTCTCAATTCGACCGGAGAGGATCTTGATCGCGTCAGGCATCGCGCCCAGATTGAGGCGCGCAATGACGCTGTCCTGATCATGCTTGATCAGGAATTTGCGGGCTTCGGGCGGGGTTTCGCGGATCCATTTGATCTCGCGCTCCGACAGCCCGAACGCCCTGTGCGATTCCTCGTCAGCCTTCGGGTTGGGGAAAAAAATATTGGTCGGCGTCTGTTCGATCAGCGTGTTGGCGATCGATGACTTCACAATGTCCGCCGCTGACTGCGTGCCGAAGCCAACGATGCCATTCAGCTTACGAATGGTTTTCAGCTTGTCCTTGATGAAATAGCTGAAAATATCATTGTCCAGCAGCTTCCAGCCCTCATCGAGGAAGATCATGACCGGTTGCCCGTCAAGCAGCTCCTCGATGCGATGGAAGATATAGAGCAAGGCTGCCGTGCTGGTCGTTGCGTCGCTCAACAGGCTCGTCATGTCGAAGCCGAAAATGGACGACATCGAAAACGAGTCTTCCGCGTTGTTGAACAACCAACCGCGCTGATCGGGCCTCATCCATGGCTGCAAGCGCGAATAGAGATCGTCATCGCCGGCGCGCATCGCACCGCGCAACAGCTCGGCGAACTCCTCCATGGTTCGACCTTCCGGCGGCGCGCTCGCCACCTGGGCGATCGCGTTGCGGATGACTTGCTCCTCGCGCGTCGAGTGGGCGTGTCCGTCGGATCGACGCAGCATGAAGCTGAAAAGCTGGAAGAGAAATTCCCGGTTGCGCGGCGTATCGGGCAGGCGCAACGGATTGAAGCCGGAAGGCTCGCCGGCCTTCAAAACCTCATAGCGGCCGCCAAGCGACCGCACGAAGATATCCAGGCCACGGTCCTTGTCGATCATCACCAGCTTGGGGCGCGGCGTGATGCGCTGCGCCTGTGCCGCGAGAAAGCCGAGCAGCACCGTCTTGCCCGAGCCCGAGGGGCCGTTCAGAGTGAAGTTGCCGAGGTCTCGAACATGGAAGTTGAAGAAGTAGGCCGTTTGCGACGTCGTCTCGAGAACGCTTATCGGCGTTCCCCAATGCACCCCGCCAGTCCGGCCGCTCGGATAGTTATGAAAGGCGGAGAAGCCCGCCATGTTCTTCGATGAGATCATCGACTTGCGCGCCACATAGGCGAAATTGCCGGGCAGGGTTGCCCAGAATGCAGGTTCACAATTCAGGTCCTCGCGAACCCACAGGGCGGACACCTCGGTCAGCGCCGTGCCGACGTCGGTCACGCAGCGCGCCACGTCGTCCATGGTTTTCCCAAGGCACAGCACCGTCAGATGATGCAAGCCATAGAGCGCTTCCGAGGACAGAAGCTCATCGCGCGCTTCACCGAGTTGATCGGCCACGATCGAGCCGGCTTCATCCGACATGTCGATCTTGCGCCCGACCCGCTCCATCTGGGTCAGCGCCTGGGGCTTGTCGATGATGGCGAAGGATTGCGTGACGATGAATTCGTGCGGCACCTTCAGCATGGGGTTGAGCATCCCCGGTCCCGTGATGGAGGGGTACTCGCCTACCGAAATGATGGCGCCGTATCGCGTTTCGCCAGGGAACGCCCCGCGAATTTCCAGCGCATTCGGGCCGAAGAACAGCCGCTTCGTCGCTAGCGCCTCCGCGAGTTTCATGCGCGGCAGTGCCATCGGCCGCGGAAATCCGCCATTGACGAGCTGCACCAGGAATTCCAGCGGCTCGGAATGCCAAACGTCACTGCGCTTGACGACGGTGAGAACCCGCGCGCCATACGCCTGCAGGCTCTCTTTGACGGCTTTCATCACGTCCGTGAGTTCGATCAGCGCCCGCTCCTCGCTCGAAGAGCGACCGTTCGCAGCCCTTCGTCCCAAAAGCTTGCGGATCACGAGATCCGCCGTCCCGACCGTGCCTTGCAGCTCGCGCCGCACGATGGTCAGGTAGATATCGTTCACAAACATGCGCTGGGTGCGCAGGGCCGCCGTATAGCGCTGGTCCAGCTCTTGGCAGAACTTGTTTTCGAAGCTCGACTCGATCGCGGGCTTCACCTCGCGGCGCACGATATGCGAGTAGATCGCATAGCGGGAATTCGCCAACCCCCGAATGAGATCGTTGCGGCCGAGCAGGCGCGAATTGATCTCGGCGATATCGATCGTCTCGAAGCACAGTCCGCTCATGTGAACGAAGGACATCAACATGCCGTCCTGCGTCTTGATCACCTCGTCGGACACATGCCGCGAATAGGGTATATGGGCCGAAACCGGATTCTCCCGACGAGAAACGGCCCCGAAACTCAGTTCATCGCGAAGAGCCCGTGCGATCGCCACGGTCACACCCGATAACTGCGCGCACCCCAGAAGCTGGCGCTTCGGGGCGGCGTCTTGCGTGAACGGATGAACATGATCTCGATGAACATGGGATCGCGCATGATTGCGATCCTGGCAACCGCATAGAGCGGCACGCAGATAGAGAGCATGACCAGATTATGGGTTGCAAGGAACACGACAGCGGTCAGCACGCCGATGAACCCCGCAAGCTCGTAGGGGATACCGAGCACCGTCGGCGCTCGGGTCAAGCCCTTGACCAGCGGAGTGATCAACAATTTGGGCTCGCCAGGATCGATCCGGCCGTCTGCCATGCCGATCACCTGCCGACCGCGGATTGAAAGAATTCGACGATCTGAGCCGAGCCGAAGACCAGCACGATACCCAAGACCCAGCTTCCGGCCACAAACCATGACAGGCGTGCCGCCCAGGCCATGAAGCCCATGAAAATGCAGAACAGAACGGCCAAGGCCGTCGCGATCGGCCCGGTCAGGGTCTGCACCAGCGTCTGCAGCGTGCTTTGCACCGGCTGGAGATTTCCGCCCCCAGCCATCGCCTGCGTTGCCAAGAGCATGAGCGGCATCGCCACACCAGTGCTGCGTGCAGCAAACATCTTCCACAAGGTCATCAAAGCTTCTCCTCAGTCAAAGTCTTGCACCATCCCGCCTTGCCAGACCGGCGCCGTCGCTTCGCGAGACGTCATTGTGCTGCCATTGCGGGAGCTGGCGCGGGATGTCGGATCATTTCGTTGATCCGCTGCGCCGGCCGCAGCCGGTTGAACGCCGGCCAGGTCAAGGCTCACCGCCCCGGCGGGCATCACCGCCTCAGACCCGACCGATGGCCATTGGTAGAAATCGTTGATGACGTTGGCGACGTAGCCAACCGTCTCGGGGTAGGGCGGCACGCCCTTGTATTTGAGAACCGCGATCTCGCCGGCATTGTAGGCGGCGAGCATGTATATCGGGTTCGGAAATTTGCGATGCAGGTCCCGCAGAAAGCCGATCCCACCTTTCACATTATCCGCGGGATCGCAGATATTGACCCCGTAGCTTGCCGCCGTGGACGGCAGAAGCTGCATCAGGCCGTAGGCCCCTTTGGGCGATAGCGCACCGGTATTGAAGCGGCTTTCGGCCCGGGCAACCGCGAAGACGAGCGGCGGAGCAAAGCCTTGCTGGCGCGCGACCGTTTCTACGATCCGCTGTCCTTCTTCCTTCGACAGGGCAGCGACGCCGGGGCAGGGGTTGTCAGCCAAGGTCGGTGTCACCGTAGCGGCCGCGCTGTCAGCACCTCCCGCCGCACCGATCCGCTGAACGTCCTGGCTTTCGACCTGGTAGGCCGGCATCACCCGGCCTTTGGCGTCGACGGCCGCATTGACGATGCGACCGGTGGGTGCCGTGACGCTGCCCTGGAAGTTCCGGGAAGCTTCCTGTGCAGACGCCGCTTGGCACGTCACCAGGATCGCACCCGCTGCCAACACCGTTTTGCGGGATCGAATCATTAAAATAGCCCTGCGCCGTTGCCGATTCTGGAATGCTGAATTAATACAATGACTCGATGAACTGCAATCGCGAAATTGAGGCAGACACAATGAAAATGAGCAGGGTTCTTTCCGTTGTGGCGTTTTTGCCGACCTTGTCGGTTCTGTCGGCGGCGCCGGCCCGTGCTGATGATTTTGGCTGCAAGGTCTTGCTGTGCATCCTCAACCCGCAGGGTTGGGCGAGCGTCGGGGAATGTGTGCCCCCGGTCGAGCGCGCTTTCCGTATGGTCGCGCATGGGGAGCCCTGGCCCCAGTGCCCCGAGGCCGGCAGTTCCGGTCGTATCGGATATGAGAAATTCAAACCCTGCCCGGACGGCACGATCGCCGTCTCGCCTGAGACGGAATCGAGCGGAAGCGACAACAGCTCTCGCTCACAAACTGTCTACAAGCCAGACAGCAACGGCGCTTTCTGTGCTGCGCGGAATGCAACGAATGCCTCTTGGGCCACGAACCCGAGAGGTTCGGGTTACGGTGCGCGTCCAACATCGGCGGTGACGCGGCGCGAGCAGAGGACGGAGCCAAACTATCTCGATCTCACGACGACCGACGGCAAACAACGGTTCTGGTTCAATCTGAGCAGGTATCAATAATGAAACCTGGCTTCGCCGCCGCCGGCATTCTCGCGGCCGTCCTCGCCAGTGTTCCGGCACTGGCCGAGGACAAATCCAATCCCTGGTTTCCGATCCCCGCCACAGCATCGTTCAGCACAGGCGACACCTGGACCTATGCCGGTGAGACCCACCGCCTCTACGGCGTTCAAGCCTGCCTGCGAGGCACATATTTCACAAATAGCGCAGGGGGGCATGTCGATTGCGGGGAGGCAAGCCTTGCAATGCTCGTGTCTCTCATCCGGGATCTCAAACCTCAATGCTACACGGCCGCTTGGCAGGCCGCGACCAAAACGCGCTTCGTCGTTTGCGTTGCGCAGCCTACTTCAGGATCCGCGGGAGGTTCTCGCATCGATCTCGGCACGGCGCTGATCTCGACCGGCTGGGCGTTCGCGGCCGTCACTCCGAACGGCGCTCCGGTCCATGCTCCCTATATCGTCGCGCAGGAGGTCGCTAAAAAGCAGCACCTTGGCCTGTGGCAGTTTGCCGACGTGCCCGATCCGAATGCCATCATCCTCCGCGATATCCGAAACGCATCTAACCAGGCTGGTCAGTCTTCGAATCCGCCTGCAAATCGATAGCTGGTTCCCGGCGCGTTGGATCATACTGTACATTCTGGTGAGGCCATCGCCGGACCACGAACGCGACGGCAAGCGCAATCGCCGAAATCAATCCGAGAACAATAGCCGCGACCAGCCCCGGCTCTCGCCAAAACGATAGACTGTCCCACTGGTTCAAAAGCCGGGCGCCGGACAGCACCAAAATGAGGACTGTTGCGATGACAATGCCCGTTCCCGGATCCATGTCGAATTTCTTCAGCATCGCTTTCTCCTTGTCGCACTCCCTGGTCACGGCCCCGATCAACGATCGCTTCCAGCGCAAACGCCGGCGCCAGACGCAAGCTCAGGCGTAGCCTGCCCTACGGGTGTGCCAGCCGTCGTCCGCGCTTCGTCGCGCTCACGGACCCTCGCCAACCGCATCGAATCATTGCCCTCATCTTGTCTTTCGCTTGTTCACGATTTTTATGTCCTGGCTGGGTCCAATTACGGCTGCAGCCTCGCACGCGCTTCGGCTTTTCAGTTGTTCGGTCGATATTCCAAAGCCTGCCTGCCGGGCGGAGGCGAAAGCCGCTGCTGTTTGCCCGGTAGCGCCGGTCGGGGGCCGCTTGCGTCCCAGCGCCAGGTCTCGAGCTCGCAGCTTGAAATCAGATTGTCGAATTCCGCCCGTACCGCCTCGTTAGCATCGTGCGGTACGACAAAAAGCGCGGTTCCCTGCTGGTCAACGTCGGTCAGAAGACCGAACGCCATCGGTACCGCCGGCAGCACGTTGTAGCGCAACGTTTTCACAAACCGCCGATGCTCCCCGGTCAGGACCTCGATCAATTCCTTTTCGTCGTTGTGCTGAAACGGAATCCAACTCTCAGTCACGTTCATAAAGCCGATTTCGTCGATCGCCAGAATGCCGGACGGCATCTGCATGACCGTTGCGATGGTGATCAGGTGCGAATTTTCGTGCAGTCGCCACAGGTCGAATTCTGCTGCAAAGCGCTTCGGCACTGCCCTGAACATTTTCTCATCCATGAAGAGCGGCGCGTCGGGCATATGCTTGACCGACAGCTTGCCGCCAAACCGGGCAGGATCGAGCGATTTCACAATGCCGATCACGATCTTCTTGTGCTTGGCCTTGGCTGCCGCCGCGAAAGCCCGCTCCCGATCCGCTGCCAGGCGATCCTTGTGCTCAGGGGAGTACATTGCCGGCATAAACAGCAGCTCGCGCAACTGGAACTTCTGGCTCGACTTCGCATCGGCCGCGCCCCAAAGAAATTTCCGGACCAACCCCCAATTTCTTTTTCCCACAAAGCCGGGTGCCATTAATGTCAGCTCCGCTTCTTCCCAGAGATAGTCGAGCAAGCCTCGCAGCGTGAGCTTCTTCGGATCGGCCTTCACAGTATGGTGGGAAGCCCCCTCGCCGGATGATCCCTGTCGCGCCTTGCCTTGTGTCAGTGCGAAGGCCAGCTTCAGCCGCGCCGCCTCCGATGCAGGATCCTCGATGATTGCTTGACCCAGGATCTCCGCCTTTCCCGATAGTGCAAGGGGCAGTTCATAGCGATCACAGTCGACCGCATGGTCCTTGCCGGTGTTCGGCATGCGCTTGATGATCAATTCCTCGCCGACGGCGGCGATGTACATCGGCACCCCGGGATGCCGACACAAACACAAGACGCGAGCCTGCTGATCCCGCGCCTGACGCAAGAGCGTCTGAATTTCCGGGTGCTGGGGGCCAACCGTGCGACCCAGAATAGCAAAGTCACTCATAAGGTGCCATCCGACTTTAGATCGTTCGCCTTATGATTAAATCATTGAACCGATGTTTCGTTCAACCCATTGGGTTCAACGATGCTTCCCATGGATTGACAGTGGTTAACCCAGCAGACTCGAATGGGCTGATGTTTCAGGTAGGCGACCATAGAGCCGCAAGCAGCGGCTGTGGCGGCGATGTAGCCGTCCGCGGCGTGATCCGCCTGGGATGGTGAAGCATGATGACAATCCGTCGACTTAGACTGTTTCATCGATGGCGTGCATGAAGAGCACGCGGTCATGTCCTCGTGCCGGATGATGCGACGAAGCTACGCCACTATGGTGACCTCTCAAGACCGGAACCGCGCGCTTGTGACGTTCTGTAATGTGGCGCACAAATGTTTGCCGTTTTATATGTTCTTTGGAATCCCATTCGTCGCCAACGCGTTGAAATAAGATCAAATAGGTAAAATCGTTCGATGGTTTCCTCCCATTTCCACCGGACGGTGTTCCTCCCTGAAGGCTTTAACCTTCTTTGGCCGGGCCGTATCCGAGCCCGGCCATTCTTTCTTCCGGGCTTCCTTGTTCAGCGCCGGCGGAAACGCGTTTTTCCTGGTGTCAATCATTCGCGACCAAGGCGGTTCGCACTCGCCGCCTTAGCGCTTTTCGAAGGGCTACGCAGGCGAGGTGTCGGTAGGATTGATGCTGCTGGCGGGCGCCAAAGGCTACGCGTGACAGCAAGGATCGCAGGGTGATCGGATCGGTTCGCGCTGACGCAGGGACTTGCAGGGCGCATCATGTGAGGCTATATTGTGCCTCACATGAATGGAGAGTGGAATGCTGGCGTTCGGAAATGTAGCCGACGTGTTGGGGCTGCCTGCTAAGGAGGTGGCGGCGCGGTCGCCATTCGGACTGATCTCCCGGATCGAGAATGGACTTCCCATTGGGGTGGTCGAGCGCGTTGCCCATCTCGTTGCCCCGGGAGATGCTCAGTTCAAATACCGGCTGATCCCCAAAGCAACCTACGAGCGGCGCAAGACGGCGCATCGCCTGTCGTCGGATGAGGGCACACGATTGGCCCGTGTGGCGCGGGTCTGGGGGCTTGCTGTCGATGTCTGGCAGAACGAAGAGGAAGCACGCGATTTCTTGTTTCGGCCGCATCCGATGATTGAGGACAAGCGACCGATCGACATCGTTATCCTCAGCGAGTTCGGCGCCGAAATGGTGGTCGATATCCTCGGAGGTCTGAAGTATGGCAGTGCTGCGTGACGGCGCAGACTCTCGATCGCACCCTATTGTCCTTTCGTGTCGGCGATCCGGCCGGCACCTACCCGATCTTCGACGCGACAGGCTCGACAGTCGCACCAGGGCGATGGAACACGCCCGGAAGTCCTATCATCTACACCAGCGAGCACTATTCGACGGCCTTGTTGGAAAAGCTGGTGCATGGCAGCGGCCGACTGCCGCCCAACCAGCACTACCTCGAAATCACAATCCCGCGCGGGCTGAGCTACGAGGTCTTTTCGCAGCCGTCACTGCCCGGCTGGGACACGATGCCGGCGACGGTAAGCAAGGAATTTGGCGAAACCTGGTGTTTAGAACGGCGCAGCGTCATCCTGCTGGTGCCGAGCGTCGTGGCGCGTCTCGATAGCAATGTGCTGATCAATCCAACGCATCCGGAGTTTTCAAGGATCCGGACGAGTCTCCACCAGCCCGTCTACTGGGACCGGCGGCTGTTTGGCGCGTAAAGGGAGGGGCTTTCTGTCCCCCAACCAGTGCTACCGCATATGGCTCAAAGCGTTGAGATATCGTCGTTTCATGCGTAGGACCGATCGCGCTTGAGCATTCCTCAGCGGTTTTTCTTGCCCATCCCGCGGGGTTACCACACCGGCCAATAGAGATGGGCTAATCCGTTCACTTCCGTCAGTGCAGGCCAAACTCGCGCAGCAACTCTTCGCGGTAGCGCACGAAGCGGCTTTCGCTGCGGTCGCGCGGGCGAGGCAGGTCGACGTCGATGAGCCGCGCCGCGCCGCGCCGCCCTTCTCCCTGGGCAGGATCAGCACCCGGTCGGCAAGGTAGATCGCCTCTTCCAGATCATGGGTGACCATGACCATGGTGACGTTCTCCTCGCTCCAGATGCGGGCGAGTTCCTCCTGCATGCCGATCTTGGTCATGGCGTCGAGCGCGCCAAGCGGCTCGTCGAGCAGAAGGATCTCGGGCTGGACAGTGAGCGCCCGGGCGATGCCGACGCGCTGGGCCATGCCGCCGGAAAGCTGCCGGGGAAAGGCGTCGGCGAATTCGGCGAGACCGACGAGCGCGATGTAGAAGCGGGCCTTCTCCTCGGCATCCTTCCTCCGCTTTTGGCGGTTGTGAGTTCTCGTTGAGCGACTGTGCAGCGAGGTAGGTTAGCGCCTTCACCGAGTGGTCGACAGTATCCTCTGACGGAAGACGTCGGCGCCGGTCTTCTGAAGCCAAGGCATGGGTGTCGAGCAGAGATAGGCGCGCATCTGGTGCCGGTTCTAGATGCTCGAAGGCACCCTTCGCCAGAACAAGTGGTGCCAAATTCGTGATCAAAGTTGATGGCAAGTTGGCCCGCCGAGAGGTTCAGGTGTCTGCGCCGAGTGTTTCGAGCAGCAGAAGATCCAAGGGTAGGGTCTCGGGAGTCGGATCGTCCTCCCACAGCTTCGCGAAATCCCGGTCGTCGGGCGGTCTGTGAATGAGGACCTGGCGCTCAGGGTTGGCTTCGCGAACGCGTTCGGCCGCGCTGAGGCCGGGCTTGTCCGGATCGGCGAAGACGACGATCCGCTGTACGAATTCGGGCAGCTGAAGAAACGGCAAACGTGGTGCCCCCAGTGAGCACCAGACGGGCAGGCCGTATCGCAGCATTACGGCATGGCCGGTCTCATAGCCTTCGGCAATACCAAGGACGGCGGCCGCTGGGGCGAGCCGCAAGGCGAAGCCCCGGCTGGGGCCGATGATGCGGCGCGGCTCGTCCAGCCCTGCCTTTTCTGGCCGTGTCGGGTGCAAGAGGGTGAGTTGCACCGAACAGATTGAACGGTCTGGGGCCTGCAGAGCAGCCACCAGCGCGGGAAAGCGGTTCTTTCCCAACCGATAATCCGGCAGATAGCGCAAAGTTGGCAACGTCGCCGGCAGACGGCGAGAGGCAAGATAAGCTTCGCCGTGCGTACCGGCGAGCGCAGTCGCTCTCGACCAGAGCGCGAGCGCGTCCGCTGCCGTGGTTTTGGGCGCCGCCGGACGAACACGACGCAGAGGCTCGGCCGCGCGCTTCGACAAATCCAGGTCCGCAATGGCGGTCTGGATGTCGACGGGATCGCAGCCTGCAAAGCAGTAGAGCATAAGACGATAATCCCCGTCACGAACAGAGAGGGAGGGATGGCGGTCGCCTTTCCCCTGCCCGTGACTTGGTACTGGGCAACGGCACAAGTAGCTGCCGCGCGCCGGGTACCCTCCTAAAGCGCGATATACCTGCGCAGCGCTTGGCCACGACACCTTTGTCATGGACCTGATAATGCCGCCAACTCGCTATCGGATCAATAGAATGATTCAATAGCGCGTTGAACATTACCGGCGAAATAGCCGGGGCGGTTCAAGGGCCAGGACTTAGCCCTCGTGACGTGACGGCAGGATCGCCTCGGCCAGGTAGCCCAAGCCTGCATCGCTGAGAGCGCCATTCGCAAACACTCGAGATTAGCGATCAGGAGCCGTTGCATGAGGTAATTACGAGAACCATTTGCGCGCGAACGCGCAACCTGACCTTTAGACGATCGGCACCTTTGTGGCGTTCCTGGGAGGCTCGGTCGGGGCCTTTTGGGAATTCGGGACGCTGCGTTGCGCAAGCCTCGAATCATTTGGGGCTACCGTATCAGGAGCTCGCAGACCTGACGGAACAGCAGGATCGTCTGTGTGCGTGATTGAGCAAATCCTGGCGCGCAGAGACTGTTAGAGTTTGAAGCGGCCAAGGCGCTGATCGTTGACGCGGTACTGCCAGGCCAGTTTCGAATCCTTGGGGTTGACGCCCGACGTTGACCAGGCGGAGCGCTCGACCTTTGCAGCGTCATGCAAAGGAAGATCGTCATCACAGCGCGACGGTTGTAACGGCGACCGAAGACGATAACGTCCGATACTGCGGGTTAGAAATTCGATGACACAGACGGCGGCGAGGGACAGGATCAAGAAAGCAGTGGAAAAGCTGAGCATGCGAAGGCCGGCTTCCTGATCGGGCAGGGCGAAGAAAGCGAGCACGCCGCCGGCGAAAATTGCGAACGCGAACCTCATGAACATGGCAGCAAGTCTCCTATTTCGACGTTGATCATTATAATATCACAGAGTGATCGTCATTATAATGATCAATGGAGATAGGATGGCCCCTTATGGATCAAGCGTTTTTCGACGGCTGGGGCATGGTGCGGTTTTTGGGGTATCGGCTTCAGAGTTTACCCGGCGCCATTTCCATCTCGAACAGGCATAGAGTTTGGTGCCGGGGCCAAGCCTTGCGGCCCCGCCTTGAGTGTAATCGCCAGAAGCACCGGCGTCGAGGTCTCGCTTCTGGTCGACTGAACCAGGTCATTCGAAGTGGTCGGGCAACGATTGCAGGGCCTGCCTGCCGCAAGGGCAGAGATCAGGGTTGTCCCTCCGGATTGGGTGGCACACGACAAATTCATTAGTAAGGGGACACGAGATCCAAACCGGATTCATTTAATTATTCATTTCAACAGGGCATGCAGAAATGGTCAAATGCTATCGTACATCTGGAACGATTTAGCGGGTCAAAAGCTGTAAGCCCGTCACTTTGCTGAGTATGGGGAGGATGCCGCGACACTTTAATAGGGCAATGAGTTATCGTTTCGGCTACAAGCCCTGAGCACTAGACATTCTGCAAAAAATGGCCGTCATATTCCGAACGATAAGCAGGGGGGCAGCTGTGCCGATATTTAAAAACAAGACAGAAGACAGCGATGGTTGGCTTTCGATCCTGCTCGCGCTGCGACTTCGCCAAATCGAGAACGAGTACCCGGACTATGCAAGTTTTGCCGATGCTACGGGGCTATCGCGCGGCACGCTCTACCAGTTGCGGACGGGGAAGGGGAACCCGACATTCGTCACCCTGGAGCGGCTGGCGCGGCACCTGAAGGTTCCGGTGTGGACGCTCATTGGTCGGACTGGTGACGACGACAGCGTGAAGCGGGACATCGAGACGTTCGGCTTCAGCTTCACCGAAATTGCGCGGCATATTGAGGCCACGCGTGCCGTGAAGCGCTCGATGACGGAGTTCAGTGGTGTTCCTTCTTTGAGAGAGGCAGCCAGCCCCGCTGGGGCAACCTCCGAGAAGAAGCGGCTGCCTCCGGCCAAAAAGGGACGCAGGACAAGCCAGTAGAGACAAGAAAAGTAGAAGATGCTAAACAATCAGCGTAGACTTATTTGCTACGATAAGCAAAAAATCTATCTTATATTTCTTTGACTCGCATCAGAAAATCCGCCAGCGTCGATGCATTGGCATCATTGCTGAAGGGTTCACGATGCAAGCGAATATCTGGCAAGTCGCAGGAGACGATGCGCTCTATAGGGAAGCGGCGGCGTTCGTCGATTGCCACCCGAAACCATCGGTGGAAGAGGTTTCGGAATTTCTGCGGAAGAAAGGCAAGCCCGAGACAATCACGTTGGTGATCGGACAGTTCATCGTGGCGGCTCTGTTCGAAGGACGACACGCGGATCTGCTGTACTGGTCGCTGGTTGCGGCCGAAGTGAATTGCGTTGGGATGGAGCAATGGCCTGATGATGTGCGCCAGGAGCTGGCGAGCCATCTGAAACGGGGATTTGGAAAGCTCTCGTCGCGCAATCTCTCCCATTGAAGGCGGCGGGCCGACGGCGTGGCCTTCAACGGGAAGGCGGGGTCACACCTGACCAGGGGCAACGTTGATGTCGCTGCCGGCGGGACCGGGAGCGGATGAAGCGAGTTTTGTGTCACCACCACTGGGCGTTGGAAAGTCGCCTGGTCCCATTTGGCAGACCGCTTGCGCGCCGCATCCCTGAGGAATGGATTGGCCGGCCGAATTGAGGGCGGCATAGCGGCGGTTTACGTCGTTCGTCCAGTTACGGCGCTGGCTTTCAGTGCTGCCGTTGTAACGATCGGCGAGGCAGCGAATACTTGACGTGCCGCCGCACGATTTGACGGCATCGCGAAGCGTCATTACGCCGCCTTCAATGTTTTCGGACAAGATGCCCCGATCCATTCCGTAGGCCCGGCCGGTCGCCCCCGTAAGCTGCATCGGTCCAAGAACGCCACTGAAGGAGCCGGCACATGCTGACATCGCGCCTTCGTGAGCGGACACGGCAAGAGCGAGCTTGGGATCAACACCATACTTGTTGGCGGCGTCGACAATCATATTGGCGATGTTCGGGCTGCGCTCCGTCATCTCTTGCGTGGACGGATAGCTCGGCAGACCCGCACCGTTCGTACAAAGGGAACGCAAGGTTGTTTTGTCATGGAGATCGCAAGAACTTGCATCCTGATCGAAGGAATTCGCTTGCGCAACAGGCGCTTTTCCAACGACCAGGAGCGCGGAGAGGAGTATTGGGAAGGGACGCAGCATCTTACTTCCCCGGGCAGAAATTATAGATGGCGCCATTGATGGAGAGCGCGTCGCTGGATGGGCGCGTAATCTTCATCGGCGTGATGACCGGGGAGCTGCTGCCACGCTCTGTACATGAGGCTTGGAACGCATCGTCTGCATGACGGGTGCCTGCTATCTTGCAGGTGCTTGCGCCGACGGTGATTGCGTCGCCGTCGAACTCGGCAAGTTCGAGAGCGCCGACGCCTTGGTCGAGATCGGCACATGTGTGTGTGGACGCTACATATGATCCCTGCGGAGCCTTGAGCGGATCAAGTTCTTGCGCGATTGCCGGCGAGATCAAGACGGCTAGAGTTGCGAAGATTGTCCGGCTGGCCATGGCAGATCTCCGGAACATCATCCCGCCGTGGCCGCCGGCAGGAGCCGCGGTCAAGGCCGCGCATCGCGCGCCGTCAGGGAAGCCTTGATCCGTTGGCGATGGCCGGTGGCAGGCTGGTGTCCTGAATAACGTCAGGTTCTCCGTGTCGATCATGATTGCGCTCCTTGGGGATATCGAGGTTGCCGAAACACAACGGCGTGGGCTGCTTCCTCTAGGGTTGCGGGACAGGGACCCGGAATTGGCATTCCGGGGCGATTTCACCTTGGAATACGATGCCGGCCCGAATGCTTTTGGCCTGAACATCATATGAACCCATCGCACCATTCCGAGCGAGGTCGGGGCGGACGTTATTCGGTTGCGCGCCATATTCGATGAAACAGCCGGAGCCAGCGTCAGCGACCGTTGATCGGCCGTTCTGGTAGATCGCCAAGCGCATGGGACATCGTTTCAGCGTGGCATTGCCGACAGGATCGGTGCGGATCGGCGAGCAGCCGGTGAGCGTGTGCAGGACCGAGAGGACGACGGTTTTGGTCGGGCTGCGAACGACGATGTGACTCTCGGAAGCCGGCGCGTTGGCGACCGCAAAGCGTGTATCGCCTTTGGCCACGTAGGCGTCGTTGTTCTTCTTCAGTCGGTCGGCCCATAGGGAGGCGTAGGGCACGGCTTCCGAGTTCGGGAGCTCGAGATCGGCATAGGCGACGGCGCGCCAGGCGTTCGGATCATGCGTGAGCGACTGGGCCGAAGCGTGGGGCGCCAATCTAAGGGCAGCCGCGACTGCGACAAATGTCAGGCGTGCATGCATTCCTTGCCTCGCTTGTGTGCCCTATGATTAAATCAAAGTTGTGATGATTGTCGAGCGTGATATTTGGATGGGACAAAAAGCCCGCCTATCGGGGCTGGATGAATTGCGAGGCCTGGCGATCGGGCTGGTGGTGCTGTCGCATGTCGGGCCGGTCTTCGGAGAAGGCGGGACGGTCGCCGCTCTGCTGTTTGCGCCGGCGTGGAGCGTCGGGGTCGACCTGTTCTTTGTGATTTCCGGCCTGGTGGTGGAACGCTCATTGCGAAGCCTGCGCCTCGAGCGCGGTGCGCTCGAGGCGGCCTCCGCCTTCTATGTCAGGCGTGCTATGCGGATCGTGCCGCTGGCCTGGTGCGTCGGCGCCATCCTCTCGATCGGGTTGATCATCCCGGGAAGCGGCGTTGAGCCTGCAGACGCGAAGGCAGCATTCGCCTTCATCTCGAATGCGCATTGGGCACCCTGTTTCGGGGGCGCCACAGGATGCGGGAACGCCTTTGCGTTTGGGCCATTCTGGTCGATTGCCGCCGAGATGCAATTTTATCTACTGGCTCCGCTCCTGGTGTTCTTGCTACCGCGGCGGGCGCTCCTCGCGCTGGCCGGACTCGTTCTCGTGGTCGGGACGTTCACGCTGCGGCCCTGGGGCGGGACGCTTTGGACGTTCCGCATCGATGCAATCGCGGTCGGGCTGGCGATCGGAGCAACCATGGGCACAAGCGCATGGCCCCGTCTGGCGGAACACCTGCGGGTGATCGGCAACATGGAAGCGGCGTTCTGGATGTCGATCGCGGCCTTCATGTTGGCGATCTTGCCGCCGGCGATGCATGGCGTGGCGACTGCCGTGCTGGCGCTGATGTGCGGGTGGATCGTGACAAGGGCGACCTTGCGGGATGATTCTGTGAACTGGCCGGGGCGGATGCTGCGCCGCTTGGGAGGCATCTCCTATGCCCTCTATCTGATCCATCTGCCGGTGCTGGCGCTGTTCAACTGGTCGCTTGGCCAATTCCTGGACGCTCCGGCGACGGCAACGCTCTCGATCGCGGTCGCGATCGGGCTGTCTCATGTGCTGACGGTGGCAATCGGAGATCCGCTCCGGCAGCTCGGCCGCCAATGGTCAAATCGAATAGTCCGGGAGGTGTTGCCGTGACGGAAGAAAATCGTCAGTGGTCGCTTGGTGGTGAAGATGTCGATCAAATTCCGCGAGGAGCAAGGGCGCTGGCGGAGCAGCTTTTGACCGAGACCGACGGCGATGCCGTGGCAGCGCTCGTCGCGGCATGCTGCGTCATTGGAGCCATGCGCTCGGCGGTATCGAGGGGTATGGTGCGCAATGGATCGCCGTCAGGGGTCGATATCGCGCAAGTGCTGGACGTGTTCGTGCGAAGCGAGCTCCCAGCAAAAGAGCAGAACCTGACCGGTAGATGACTTCGACCGCGAAGTAGCTACCATGTTGGGGGGCTGTGCGGCCTGCCGCTCGATGCCCCGGAATGCTGCATGCACGATACCCGCAGTTTGATCTTCGTGGACGACCTTCAGCAATGCCATGCACTGACACTGATTTCGCCAGGAAAGAGATTGAACTAAAGCCTTGCGAAACGCTTTGGCCGAACGACAGGATCGGTCTCGCATAGGGAAGCATGATTTTTCGGCCGGAGGTGAGCGATGCGGCCTCCATGCGTGAAGGTCGCCATGACTGCTGGCGCGACCACACGCAATACGCTCGAAGTCGCCGAAGACGGTCGTCGCAATCTTCGAACTGGGATCTGCACGAAGAGACGCGGTGGTGAATTGGTACGCTGCGTGACGACACATCCGGAGCGTCGTAAAAGCCGCTCGCAGCGTACCCCTCATACGCCCGCGGACAATCTTGCCGACGCCGGCGCCGTTGGTTTGGCCGTCGGCTTCTGTGCGCATCTGGCCAGCCGACACGCGGCAGTGTGACGGCCGCCGCTTAGTAGCGGTCGCCGAACCAGCCCTTGCTCTTGGGCGGCGAGGGTTCCTGATAGGCCCACGGGACAGACTTGTAGGACGGCCTCGGGTCTTGGACGCGCCAAGCCTTCTGCCAGTAGTAGAAATTGAGGGGTACTCGGGCGAGCACGCGACCATCGGCAGACAGGAGGTCGGAAGCGCAGGCGACGACGGGGCCGTCGTAAAATTGCACGCGGCCAGTATAGCCGTTGAGCGCTCCTGGCCGGCAGGCAAAGACGCGAACGCCTGCAGCGATCGTGTCCGGGGCTTCCGCGGGGACGGAGGTCGTCTTGATGCCTTCCTTGGTGACGAGCGTGCGCACAGGCACGGAGTTCCAATGCGAGCGGCGCAAGGCGTTATTCGCCTGAGCTTCGGTTGGGTAGCCGGCTCGCCGGGTAATGACCGGCGGGAAGCGCCCCCAGTCTGGCGCATATTCTTGCCGGCTGCGACTGACCCGATCAGGCTTCCAATAGGAGTCCGTAGCCGAAACGGGGCCGGCCGAATGTGAAGCATCCGGCACTCGCTCGGCGCAACCGGCGAGCAAGGCCGCGGATGCGACGAGGTGGAGGATGTGACGAAAAGAACGCATATCGTGCTCGGGGGACATGGGTTTGCAGGTGAGAATTTCCGGTGAAGCCAAGGCATCTGGAAGGTGCTGGCCCAAATGCCACGATGGGTTTTGCGAGCCTGACGCTCGATCTGGGCGTAGAGGGGGATGCGACGATCGAGTTCATCGGGGAGGGTGACGGCTACGCCTGCTTTCCGCCTTTCGCCGGCGACGTCGGCCATTTCGCTGGCTGCACAACGCCCTCGTCTTTCCGGATCGGCGAGCAGACAAGCCATTTTTTCAAGGTGGCGGTTACGAGCCATGCCATGGCGACAACCCCACAAGGCAACGCCTGCTTTCCCAGCGTCGCGGTCTGGCCCAGGTCGCAGCCGTCGACGCCGCGATAGGTGCACGAAGCAAAAGTTGATTGCTGGTTCCCATGGATCACTCCTCGTCAGATTCATTGAGTCAGTAAACTATCTTGCAAATCGCTGTGCAAGTGTCTCGGAATCATATTCCGCGAGGGGAGGAGGTGCTCGTATCCGGATCCGCGCCCGATGGGCCGGGTAGGGCCTCGGTGTCGAGTTGACGCGGGGCCATCAGGCAATCGATACTCTGAATGCGCGCTATGCCGTGGCGGTCGCAGCGGCATCCGCTGGAGGAACTCAGCGGCTTCGTGAGCGGCCTTGCCTGATATCGCTGCGAGCCTTTCGAAGCCGCTGTTCGAGCGCTAAATAGCGAGCCGTAATCGAGTTCAGCTTTGTGAAAAACTGCCTGCTCTGCGCAGGGTTGCCCGGCGCAGGCGGGGGGAAGAAAGCAAAAAGAGCCTCCCGATCAGCGTCTAATTGTTTTAGCTCCGAGCAGAGACGGCAAATTTCGTGGTCGTCCGTTCCGGAACTCCGATGTGATGCACGGCGCGAGGTACGCGTAGGGTTAGTCTGCCGACCCACATCGTTCGACGAAAGTAAAATCGTATCCAAGGCGTTTCCTCCACGCCGGGTTGTGGTCATCCAATCTGGAATAATGCGGGTTGCAACCTATGTATACTGGCGGTTTTGCCTGTCACTTTTGACAGGTCGTGAGACGCTGGAATCCAGCGAGGAGCAACCTAGTTCGATAGCCGCGCGAATGGCTTGGAGAGGCGCGTCGATAGCAAGGAGGTAAGCTGGATATGGCGAGATTTGACTCAAATTTTCACGACGTGACGGAGGGTATTCACGCAGTTGCCTCTCCTGCGGACGCGGCGGACCTTCTGAACACAATTGTCGAAAGTTACGGTCTTGAGACGGCGGCCTTTCTTACCGTCAGGCCGGTTTACGAGGAACCGAGTAAGCCGTTCTATGTGACCACCTATTCGCCTGACTGGGTGAAACGCTACATCGAGAAGGATTTTTTCGACATCGATCCCGTGCTTCGCTATGGGCTGCGTGCTGTGAAATTGGTTGATTGGAAGGAGATCGACCTATCGGACAAGCCCGTGCGCACGTTCTTCGGTGAAGCGAGGGAACATGGTGTCGGGAAGCATGGCGTCACGTTCCCGGTTAGGGGTGTCGACGGCGACCGCGGCATTCTGACCGTGACGAGCAACGAGAACGCAGCGGCGTGGCAGACGTTTCTCAAATCCGAGGTTCGCGACTTCCAGCATCTCGCCGGTGAATTTCACAATGCTATCGGTCGAATCCAAGGAAGGCCACGCCATCCGACGGTCTGCTCCGATAGAGAGATCGAATGCCTGAAATGGTACGCGAGGGGAGAGAAGGTCAAACGGACCGCAGAGATACTGTCGCTATCCCCTCGCACGGTCCGATTTCATCTTGATCTGGCACGGGCCAAGCTTGGTGCCAAAAGCTTGGCCCATGCGGTTGCGATCGCGGCAGAGCGCGGCCTTTTCTTTCAAAGACTGTTCTGATCGGTAGCCAAGCGCTTCGCGGGAAGCCGCCGGCAAAACTCGTTCCGTTTCGTGAAGCTGGGAATGCTAGAACGACTGATATGAATCATGGGGAAAGAAGGGAGGCGTCGCTCTGGACAACCAGATCCGGAAAGGCACCGCGACGCTCCAAGGGTAGAATGCTGGCCAAACCAAGTGTCCTATTCGCAAACCACACGGTACCGCTTGCCGGGCTCGCTGATGTTCTTGCAGACAAGCGGCTTGTGCGGCTCGGAAGAGGAGAGCGGCGGACTTGCGGCCCGCCAAACGACTCTCTTTGATGTCTTTTGACTTGCCGCACGGCGCGGTTCGAGTCTCTCCGGCTCCTGTGGCGCAACCGGGAACACGCTGGCTTCGATCCGCGGCTGCTGCAGGCGTGGCGGCTCTTTGTCAAAGAATCGCCTGGCATCAAGCGATCTCGGAATAATCACCGTACCATCATCGCTGTGCGCGCAGCCGCTGCCCAACAGTAAGGCCAGCCCCAGGAAAAAAGGCAGAATCCGTTCAAACATAAGCATACCCTTGGCGGGCGTATACCCCGGCTTGCGGGTCGCCGACAACCGGCGCAAGGGCACGAAGAAAGGGCGGCATTGCTTGCCGCCCTTTCGAAATTGTCGAGATGCGTGGACCTTTAAAAGCCCATACCGCCCATACCGCCCATGCCGCCGCCGCCCATGCCGCCAGGCATGCCGCCGCCAGCCGACTCCTTCTTGGGAGCCTCCGCGATCATGGCTTCGGTGGTGACGAGCAGGCCGGCTACCGAAGCCGCGTCCTGGAGAGCCGTACGGACGACCTTGACCGGATCGACGATACCCATGGCGATCATGTCGCCATATTCGCCGGTCTGTGCGTTGTATCCGTAGGTCGCGCCCTTGTTGTCGAGGATCTTGCCGGCAACGATCGAAGCTTCCGCACCGGCGTTGGCAGCGATCTGGCGGGCCGGAGCCTGCAGAGCGCGACGCACGATGTTGATGCCGGCGGTCTGGTCGGAGTTGGCGCCGGTTGCCTTGATGTTCAGCGAAGCGCGCAGCAGAGCGACGCCGCCACCGGGAACGATGCCTTCTTCGACGGCCGCACGGGTCGCGTTGAGGGCGTCATCGACGCGGTCCTTCTTTTCCTTGACTTCGACTTCCGTCGCGCCGCCGACGCGGATGACGGCAACGCCGCCGGCCAGCTTGGCCAGACGTTCCTGCAGCTTCTCCTTGTCGTAGTCCGAGGTGGTCTCCTCGATCTGCTGCTTGATCTGGGCAACGCGGCCCTGGATCTCGGCCTTCTTGCCGGCGCCGTCGACGATGGTGGTATTCTCCTTGGAGATCGACACCTTCTTGGCGCGGCCGAGCATGTTGAGGCCGACGTTCTCGAGCTTGATGCCGAGGTCTTCCGAGATGACCTGGCCACCAGTGAGGATGGCGATGTCTTCCAGCATGGCCTTGCGGCGATCGCCGAAGCCCGGCGCCTTGACGGCGGCGATCTTCAGGCCGCCACGCAGCTTGTTGACGACCAGCGTGGCCAAGGCCTCGCCTTCGACGTCTTCCGAGATGATGAGCAGCGGCTTCGAGGTCTGCACGACGGCTTCGAGAACCGGCAGCATGGCCTGCAGGTTGGAGAGCTTCTTCTCGTGCAGGAGGATGTAGACGTCCTCAAGCTCGGCAACCATCTTGTCGGCGTTGGTGACGAAGTAGGGGCTGAGGTAGCCGCGGTCGAACTGCATGCCTTCGACGACTTCGAGTTCGGTCTCGGCGGTCTTGGCTTCCTCAACCGTGATGACGCCTTCGTTGCCGACCTTCTGCATCGCCTCGGCGATCATCTTGCCGACCGACTCGTCGCCATTGCCGGCGATGGTGCCGACCTGGGCAACCTCTTCCGAGGTCTTGATCTTCTTGGCGTTCTTGATCAGCGTTGCGACGACGTCGGCGACGGCGAGGTCGATGCCGCGCTTGAGGTCCATCGGGTTCATGCCGGCGGCAACCGCCTTGTGGCCTTCCTGGACGATCGACTGCGCCAGAACGGTCGCGGTCGTGGTGCCGTCGCCGGCGATGTCGTTGGTCTTCGAAGCAACTTCGCGGACCATCTGCGCGCCCATGTTCTCGAACTTGTCTTCAAGCTCGATTTCCTTGGCGACGGTGACGCCGTCCTTGGTGATGCGCGGGGCGCCGAACGACTTGTCGATGACGACGTTGCGG
This sequence comes from Mesorhizobium sp. M0991, assembly GCF_040318915.1. Lineage (NCBI taxonomy): Bacteria > Pseudomonadati > Pseudomonadota > Alphaproteobacteria > Hyphomicrobiales > Phyllobacteriaceae > Mesorhizobium > Mesorhizobium sp. M0991. Next base: position 7,638 of record NZ_JAMYNE010000023.1, on the reverse strand, counting down.
CCCTTGGGGCCGAGCGTGACCTTCACCGCGTCGGCGAGGATGTTGACACCGCGCAGCATGCGCTCGCGGGCATCACGGGAGAATTTTACTTCTTTGGCAGCCATTTTTAGCTCCTGGCAGGGGCTTTGATTGAGCCCGGGGATTCAGGGGATTCAGTTGACGGAAAGGTCGATATTCAGCCGATGATGCCCATGATGTCGGATTCCTTCATGATCAGAAGGTCTTCGCCATTGAGCTTGACTTCGGTGCCCGACCACTTGCCGAACAGGATGCGGTTGCCGGCCTTGACGTCCAGGGGGACCAGCTTGCCAGCTTCGTCACGGGCGCCCGAGCCAACAGCAATGATCTCGCCTTCCTGCGGCTTTTCCTTTGCCGTGTCCGGGATGATGATCCCGCCGGCGGTCTTGGATTCGGACTCGACGCGGCGAACGACCACGCGGTCATGCAGCGGCCGGAAATTCGACTTTGCCATTTTTGGATGTCCCTGGTGCGGAGGTTGAACGGTTGCCCGTTGCCGGAGCGTCGTTAGCACTCGCCAGTGGCGAGTGCTAACGTGGCGGTGAGATAGTCTGTAAGCTCATACTAGTCAAGACGGAAGAGGGACGGGCTGGGACGGGCGAAGAGCAAAAATCGCGTGGCTCTGCGAGCGCAAGACGCCCTCGCTGTTCGTGACTGCCTGTGACGGGCCTTAACACGCAAGCAAGTTGTAACGGGCTTGCAAAATTCGCAGAGCTTGGCCACAACGCGCTTCGCTAAATGGCCGGAGCACGGAGAGAACATGGTTTTCCGACTGAAGGAGCGACTCGGCAAGAGGTTTGAGGAAGAGGTCCAATTCTTCAAAGGCTGGCAGAAGGACAAGAAGGGCGTGGGGGCTCTTATCCCCACTTCGATTTATGCGGCGCGCCGGATGGCAAGCGTGGTCAACCCGCGGTCCGGAATGCCGATCCTGGAGCTTGGCGCGGGAACCGGCGTCATTACCAAGGCAATCCTGGAGAGGGGCATCAAACCGCATCAGTTGGTGTCGGTCGAATACTCCAGAAATTTCTACAACGGCCTGGTGCAACGCTTCCCGGGCGTGGCCTTCAGATTGGGCAACGCATTCGCGCTGGATGAAGTTCTGGGTGACCGTGCGAGTGAACAGTTCGATTGTGTCGTCAGTGCAGTCCCGCTGTTGAGCTTTCCTATGGAACAGCGCGTTGCCCTGGTTGAGGATTTGCTTGCCCGCATTCCTGCCGGTCGGCCGGTAATTCAAATCACCTATGGGCCTCTGTCGCCGGTGATCAAGATGCCCGACCGCTACGTGGTTTCCCACTATGACTTCGTCGTCCGCAACATACCACCGGCGCAGCTCTGGACCTATCGACGAGCAGTCTAGCCAAATCCGGCACCCGAAGGGCCGACTGCGCTGAGGTGTATGCAATCACGCCCCATGTGAAATTGCCATCAGTGCGCTTTCATGTTTGCTGGCTCTATGCTGGATCGGCTCTCGAATAGAAGCCCTACTTCTCCACTTTGTCGAAAAAAGCTAGAACAGCGGTTGGCGGGATCTTTTCGGAAAAGAGGAAGGTCGCTGGGTTCAGTTTCAACGCCTTGGCGATCGCGGCAATCGTATCCACGCTGATGTTGCCGCTCGCGCGTTCCAGTTTCGTGAATGTCGCCTCCGCCACGCCGATGAGTTCGGCCATCTCATAGCGGTGCAAAGTACGTCGTTGTCGCTCAAAATCGATGATGCGCGCCAGCCGCTTGCGGATCGCATTGTCGTCCAACCGATGCGCCCATTCCGGAACTTTCTTACCGCCGGCGAGCAGTTCTGCAAAAGACACTTGCAAGCCTTCTGCCATGATCTGCAGCGTCGTCAATGTGACATTATTTTTCTGACGCACAGTCTGAATGTAGGTTCGATAGGCCAGTTTTTCGCCGTCGGCGGTCCGAAACAGCTCGGCCATATGCATATGGGATAAGCCGCGTTTGGCTCTCTCCCGCTCAAGCGTCAGGGCAATGTTGGCGCGCAACGGATTGTTGACCACGCCCGCGTCGTCTCGTTTCATAAATCGATGTAGTCGCACAAACCTGCCTTTTCGATCTGTCCTTTTTCGCGCGGATGATCCATAGTAAAGTATCAGAATCCGCAGCGAGGAAAAGGCTATGATCGTACTGAAATATCTCTTCGTTGGTGCGGCCGCCGTGGTGGGCGCCGCGACTCTTCCATCCCAATCACAGGCATCGGAATGGGGCTGTCAGGTCCTCCTCTGTCTGTCGGTGACTGGCAGGGCACTCCTTCTTGCCACCCGCCAATCTACAAGTTGATTGCGGCGATGAAAACGCCTGGTTTTAGCTGGCCGACCTGTCCACAAGCCAACTCCAGCGCCGCGAGATTAGAGAAGTATGAGGATTGTCCTTCTGGCTGGCAAGCAGTCGGCGCCAACTCCGACCGGCCCGGAATGGGGCAAGAACGGAACATATGCCGCATCGCATCCGATAGGCTCACCTTGCCCGCCGCTTTGATGAATAATCGCCTCGAGCAGAATCATGGAGACGGATCTCGACAGGCCCAAATCGAAATCGACGGTAAGTTGGTGGCGGCAAAAATCCAGGCCATGGGCAACGATAGAGGGCATTCACTTGGTAATGGCCCCACCTCCTACACCATCGCTCGGCCGATGCGTGAAAAGCCCTGGTTCATCGAATATGACGACGTAAACGGCATGCGCCAGAAAAGCTGGTTCAATCTCCCTTGAGCCAGGCGATCAGGCAGGACGAGGTACTATGGGGTCGCATTTCAGGGAGGTTTGTTGTGTTCAGGGCGCTTCTGCTGGCCAGTGTGATCATGAGCACAAGCGCAGTGTTGGCGGCGGCTGGCCAGAGTGACAAGCCGCGATCAAGCGTGGACAATCCTATGTGGCCCGCTTCACTGAAATGGGACTGCAAGACCGCCGCCAAGATCGTGTGTGAGCGTGATGGCAGTTGCTCGGCGACTGAGGACCACACCGGGTTTGTGCTGAACTACGGCAGCAACGAAGCTGAGTTCCCGGCCAGCAATGTCAGGATCAAACGGCACTATCAACAGACTGTGCAGGCAAGCCCTTTGCAGCAGGAAGTTAAAGTCGAACTGGCCGACAATCGCGTTCTTTGGCTGACGGCCGTGGATGCCAGCCGCACTTATTCGGAAGCCTGGGTCGGGGCAATGAGTGAATTAAAGGGCGGCGCGGTACTCATGGAATCAGCGGGCGTCTATTGTATGCCGCACAAGTGAGAGGGAAGGCGACCGAAAACCGATATGGTCTGACCTCTGGCGCCACAACCGGCGTTTCAGAAAAGTCCGGAGTAACGATGGCGGCGGGCCATCCGCGTAGGTGGACATCTCACGCGTCCTGCGACCGCCCGGTCTCAAGAACGAGTTCCACGTCTTTCACATAAGCCCCTGAAATTGCTTTCCTGAACACAAGACAGGCATCCACCCTGAAGCGGGCAGGCCCGGCCTATGAATTTCGCAAGCCCACGCTCGAAGCAGTTCTCTGACAAGGTTCGGGTACGCCAATCTATCGGAAAGACGGGTGCATCGCGCCTCGAGCGCTTCGTTGCCGGGGATGGTCCTCACAAACCGGGGCGCGCCGCGTGACTGGAGCACGGTCACGAGTTCTGGATGGCCGCCGTATTCCAACAGGCGCCGATCAAATTCCGAGCCTTTGAATGTCAATCGGGACCCTGGTTTTCGCGCAAAGGGGACCCCGGTTGAGGGGTATTGAAGGGCACGTCCGTTAGTGCGCGATTAGGCGAAGCTGGTCGGGGTTGCACAGCCTGATCGGGTGCGGCTGATTAATCTCTGATCAAAACGATGCTGATGGACTGCCCGGGCCAAACAAGCCGTGCCCAACCCCAGAGGAGTTACCGGTCTCGGAGCGAGGCGGGGTGCAATCTCACTTTAAGTGCAGTGCGACAGCCAAGATCGATCGTTTTCGGCAAAAGGAATTTGATTTCGGCGGCAAGGTAGGCAAGTGTAGCATCTGGCGGAGGCGTACTGTATAGATGCAGGTTGTCTGAACCATGATTTTATATACCTACTCACTTGAGGCTGGGCCGAGCGAAGACCGCTGGAAAGACACTGCTATCCCGGGTTTCTTTTTTACAGAACTAGATGAGGTGCGGCAGGTGGTCCGCGAGCTCCGCGACGAAATCACCTCGGATGAGGATGAGGAGCCTTCATGGCGTCCGGTTCACATCGAGCGGATTGAACTCCTCGAACCGACGACCCAGAACGTCCTGACTCTGCTCAACGAGGGGGTTGGGCCGCTGATCCAGCGCTATGAGATCGTGGAAACCATTGCCTAATAACTAAGCCGAGAGCTTTCCCGCAAGTCGGTGCCCGCGCACTTTGATGCGCTGGGTTGTTAGCGGTGATGTTTTTTTAGTGCCCGAAGATATTGCCGATGCCGTGCGACAACCAGCGCAAGGGGCGCCTGTATGATTGGCGGTGATCAACAAGTCTTGCGTTCTACGCGTCCTGTGACAGCATGATGAGTTTGCTCGCGCCATACATAGGTGCACGCGACCGGTAACCGGAATCGGCTTTAAGGAAGACTGAGCAACACAGCGCCGTCGATTTTGGGTCGCGTGCCCGTTCTCGAAACACAGGTATAGGAGCTGCGTACGCGGTGCTTGATCTCGCCAGGCGCGGGCGCCGCTTCATACACCGCGCCTGGAACCCAGATTTCTTCAGTTCTCCACCGCAACAGCCGTGTCAAGCTGCCCGCATCGCGCGGGTTCGTCTTGACGCGCTCGCCCCGGCGCTTGGGATCAGCGTGCATCGCTGCGCTGACCGAGCTCGCCGGTAAAAGCCTGTAGCCGGTCGGGCCGGCCTGGTAGCAGAAATGCAGGCGAGGATGCTTTTTCTCCAGCTTGCGCACGAAGCGCTCGACCGCCGCCGGCCTCACCTCGATCTGGCCGAAATACCGGACCTCCCCATTGCGCCCACCCTCGGCCCCGCAGTTGCGTGCTTGGAGCTCGGCTCGACACTCCCAAGCAACCCGTTTGCTTTAAAAAGACTAAGGGCGGGCCGCCGCTCAGACTACGGTCATATCGTCTAGGTCGATGACAGCGGCGTTTCGATATGATCCTGTCGTTGCTCCCTTACCCTCCCAGATGTGATGCGGATGCTGAATGCGGCACACCTCCTCCCGGGCTTCATTTCAAATCAAGCCCGCCGGCGGCGTGTTCCTGGCGCATCGTCGGCGAAAGCCGCTGTTCGAAGCTGCGAAAGAGCTCGCAGAACCGGCTATAGCCATATCCGTCGGGATGACTTCCTCGATACTCCTCCCACAAGATGAGGAGCGTGACGCCCGGCTTCTTGAGCTCGACGGCAAGATCGGCCCAGTTCGGCTCTGGGCGCCGCCGCGTGCCCTGTTTGACGCCATTGCGAGCGAAGAGTTTGTTCTCAAGCGCGTCATCGGTCAGCTCGCCTGGCAGGGGCCAGCTCAACCTGATTGCCGCTGCGCGCTGCAGATTATCCTGCACCGTACTGCGTGCTATTCCCAGCACGACCGCGATCTCGCGGGAGCTGGTCCCGCTTCCGGCAAGCCGAAGCATTTGTCTCAACTGTCTCATGGTCAGCCTTCTCTTTGCCGGCATCAAAATGTCCTCGTTCATCGCGAGGTAATTGATGCCAAAGTTGCTGACCCAGGAGGTAATCTTCAGTGCCGAAAACCGGCCGGTCTTTGGTTGGAATGGTGGCCGGCTTCATACCGGAATGGTGGCCGGTGTTTGATCGGAATGGCGGCGGGCTTCACGTCGGAATCCGCACGCTTGAACGCTTTCTCACGGACGGTCGCATCGAGATCGACTCCAACATCGTCGAGCGCGCCATCAGGCCCCAGACAATTGCCGGTAGCGAGGGCCGTGGAGCCGTGGACGAACTTGGGCGACCCTGGCCACACTTCTGCAAACGGCCAAAATGAATGGCGTCGATCCGCTCGCCTGGCTCTCCCAGACCTTGACCCGCCTCGCTCAGCGCTGGCCAGTAGCCGAAATCGAAATGCTCATGCCCTGGAACTTCAAGCCAGGCGCCATCAGCTAACCGCTTACGCTCGATCTCGCAAAGGCCGGCATGCCTGATGATGAGATTGCTGCGGATTCGGCTCGGTGCGGGGATCAGGATAGCTGCGCAACCGATGGTCTCATAAGGCCAATTCGCTGAGCGCCACACCATTGGCCACGCGGCTGCACATTCCTGTCAATTGGATCTATGTGCAGATCAGCCAAATGCGCTCCTGATCGATCGTCAACCGACCGGACCTTACCTGTTCCAAAACTCCCCTTCGGTGATCAATGCGGTCCGCGACCTCCGCAACCACACCATTAGCCACGTTGAGAATCATTCAGCCTCATCAGGAGGGCTATCAACATGTGTAATCGAGCAGCGCCGAGAGCCGTCAGCCGCATCATGCCGTTATGCACTTTCGGCCAGCGGAACTCCCCATCCTCCAAGCCGGTCTCCGATCCCATTACTGAACCGGCAACCTCACAGATCGCGACCACTCGCGAAAGGTGAAAACAGTGCTTGCGGTGGTCCGGACTCTCTGGGCTTTGAGACGGTTGCGCAACGTGTCTTGTTGCGTGCGCACGTTGTTCATTGAATGTCTGCCGCTGCACATCGAGTGGGCGCTACTCCGCAGAGCCAGCTCGTTGCCACGACGCTCGCTTGAGTTTGGCAAGTCGCCGACGCTCGACGGTGACAGAGTCGATCTTGCGACAATGCGCATACGCGTCATTCTCACTCGTAGATCTGGGGAGACGGAACGACGGCATCATCCGATGGAGAGTTGTTCAGCCAGTGATCGGGCCGCCCGGCGCCGCGGCATCAACTTCAATATGGCAGCGAGCCTGGTTCGAAATTCTACAGCGGACTCTCAGACCAAAACGGCTACTTCAGCATCGTGCCGATCAGCCTAACCGAGAGCGAGGCCGTTTAAGTGCTCGACGGTCTCGTCGACCACGACACGATTTTGGAAATCGAGGAGCGCCCCAGCTGCGCATCAAGAGCCGGAAGCTCCACACCTTCGAGAAGACCAACGCCGATCCGGCGCTGGCCAACCATATCGGAGCCGATCAACACCGCTATCACCCTTGAGCACTGGGACGATCCCTTGCGCGTGGCCGCCTGGATTACGACGCGGACCGCGGCGCCAACAAGGGAGAAGCGGCCCACAAGCTCCAGCGCGCTGTCTTCTTCCACGTTGCGAAATCCGCGATCGCTCCTATGACAGCCAAGCATTCAAAGGGTCGGGACTCAATCTGGTCGTCGGCGCCATCGTCTAGTGGAACAGCGTCTATCTCAGCCGAGTTACGGCTATCTGCGCCAGCCGAACCGCACGCTCCCAACGAACTCCTTAAGCATGTTTCCCCGCTCATATCAAATGCACCGGATCTATTTCTGGGCAACAGCAGACGTCCGAAGGCTTCACACCATTGCGACTTCCCGGCAGAATCCTCCGCGCCGCATGACGTTTCTCGTCCGTTGATCTTGGCGCAGGATTTAGAACGGCTCTTGCTCCGACCCAGGCACAGGCAAGGCCAATACCAGTTGTGCCGCCCGTAACGACTGCAGTTCGCGGATACGCTACGAGACTCACGCCTGCTCCTCCA
>NZ_JAMYNE010000022.1:0-109271 GCF_040318915.1 Mesorhizobium sp. M0991 | reverse complement strand
CGCTTGAATATGCAACCCGATCCGTCAAGGATCACAACGTGAACAGGGCTAACTTATAGACGCGGACAAAACGGGGAGCACGTCACTGCCCTGAAGCTCGGCTCTAGCAGTCTCTAGCGTTGCTACGCTGTCGGCAAGGTCACCAGCCTGTTCCAGCCCGGAGTCCCAAACTGTGGCTGCGAATGCCTCAGGGCTCGCATCGGGGGCTGCCGCAACTCTCTCGCCGGTCATCACTAGCCTGAGGAGTCCTGCAAGCGTGTCCGGTAAAACCGTAGACCCCAGTTCTTGATTTAGCCGCTCAGCTTCTTCCCGTAAGCGTGGGAGCAACACGGTTAGCTGGCGCGCACGAACGAAACCATCTTTCGGAAAGTCTGAAGGAAGCTTAGCAAGCTCTGTCTCGAGACCTTCGATTGGCGTGTCGATAGCCGTCGCCACCAACTGCTCCGACAGTTCCTCGGATTTGCGGTTGAAATCCGTTCCTGACCAGAGAAGCGATGAAGTGTCTTTCGGACGCTCATCCCATACCGGCGAGACGAGCGCCTCGGCAGGAAGCCCAGGCGCGGACGCAAGAAGTTCAGCGCGATCTTCTATCTCACCGCTGTCGCTGAGAATTTGCGGAGGCTCGGCCTCGATCCGCTCAGCAATATCGACCAGTTTGGCGTGCAGCGCCTTGGCTTGATCCAGCAACGCCGCGATGCGTGGGACGAGCCTCTCAATGGTCGTTGGAAGAACGACATCCAGGCCAACTCCCCTCCATGGGTGGTGGATGGGCAAGCCGATCTCGTTGATCCGTTGAGAGACCTCATCGAGCAATTTGCGACGTTGCGAAACGCCATCATTTGTCCAGCTTGTGGCGTCCGTAAGTTCGATGTCCACGGGTTTCTGACCGGCCTGCCTTAGGCGGGTCAGCTGACCTAGAACCTGATAAGCGGTGAGTTCGGAGGCTCCATACGGAACATGCATCCTTGTAGCATGTGCATTGAGTTTATCCCTAGCCTCCAGCAGGCGTTCAGTCAGGGAAGAAGGAAGCTGTCCCCTAGGCGATCCGAGTTGCCAGGTGCGCCGCAGCTCCTCCAGCATCATGCGCTTGTTCGCCTTGTTACTATGGAGCTCGAGGCAGGCGTCCCCCACTCCGGCAGTATCAAGCCGTCGCTTCACGACTTCCAGCGCAGCCATTTTTTCGGCCACGAACAGCACGGTCTTTCCGTCGGCAACGGCCGACCCGATAATGTTTGCGATCGTCTGCGATTTTCCTGTCCCAGGCGGACCTTGGATAACGAGGTCGCGACCTTTTCTTGCATCATGGATCGCCAGCGTCTGAGAACTGTCACTGTCGACGATATGCAACATTTCGGCAGGCGCAATATGCGGATCAATCGCATTGTCGTCCGACATCAGCGGTTCGCGTGCTTCGAAACCATCTGAAAGAAGCGAGCGGATCTTCGGTTGTTCGATAATCTTTGCGCCATCCGGCCAGAGATCCGGATCCAGGTCACGGTACATCAAGAACTTAGCGAACGAGAAGAAGCCGAGCACCATATCATCGGCAAGCACCTGCCAACCCTCTTTCGTCGACACTGCTTCGGCAACGGCATCGAGATAGGCCGAGACGTCGAAGTCGTCTCCCACTTCAAAACGCGGCAGGGCGAGCTTGCGGATGCGGTCGAGATAGAGTTCCAAGGAGAGGTTTGCGGTAAGATCTTCCGGACGAGCTCGCAGCCGAAACTTTTCTCCAGCGGCCCCTCGCTCAAGCCGTACCGGCACCAAAATGAGAGGAGCCTGACGGATGTTTTCTTTGTTGTTCGGGTCAATCCACTTCAGCATGCCAAGGGCCAGAAAGAGGATATTGACGCCCTGCTCTTCCTCAAGTGTGCGGGCATCGTGGTAGAGATCAAGGAGCCGGCGCTGCAGCCCCGTTGGGGTCATCCTCGTCTGAAGCTTGGTGTCAGAATGTCGCGCAGATACCCCTCTATCGTCGAATCCTTCGTCCTCAGGCTGAGCAAGAGCAACGGGGGAATAGTCGATTTCCTCGTCTGGAGGGCTGCTTTCAACCTGGCCTGCCTTCGGCCGATCCGGCTTGCCGGCCAGGAAGGTAAAAGCCTTTCCTTCGCTCACCAGCAATCGATAGATCTCAGACGACCTCTCGTCGACAATATCGATCGTCTTCGCGCTCTTTGAAAACCGTGGCACATTCAAAAGTCGGTTGCGAGCAGAAAGGTCGAGCAATTCCATCCTGGCTCGCTCGAGCTTTTCCTTTAAAGGCAGATCGCTTTGGAAGACCGATTTTTCAACTTCCGACACTCACACCCCCCTGATAGGCTGGACACATAGAGCCTACACAAGGGCTGTCCGCAACATAAAATGCTCGTTTTTCAACTTCGAATGGCTGCCACCAACACTTCAATCGTTTTAGTATTGTGAGCACCGCGGCTTAGTGGAAAATTGCGGATGTTTGTTTAATGTTCCGGACACTTCGCATCCCCACCTTGATCTCGAGGTTCCCTTTCGGACAAAATGCCATCATACCTCTGGACGAGGTGTTGGCAGCTCTGGCATCTGCCTCGCCGGCCACGACCAACTGGCGCAAGCCGACTTCTTTTTCAATCGGCCCTCCTAATTGCATTCCGAGAAAACTTGTAGGCTCCAGCGCGGAAAGATGGTCGTGTTCACGAAAAGGGCAACTACAAAGTCGTGACTTCGGGCTGATCTGCGAAGGCACCATGGTGTTCAAAGCGCCGAACTACAAGGCAAACCAGCGCCAGCGAAAAAGGCGCCTACGAAGCGTGCAGAGGCACGTTAGAAATCATGCAGCCTGCGTTTCGCAAAGGATCGGAAATTGAATAACAATCGCTATTCTCATCGTCGCCGCGCGCGACCAAGGCGCGGCGCGGAACCAATCGTCCGCAGACGTTTCTTTCCAGATGTGCCCTTGCCTCTGATCCTGGTGATGGTGGTGGCCTTGGCTGCTTACGCGACCCACTATTTTACAGGCTCGGGCGACCAGTTACGCGGTCTGGATATAGCAAACTCGACCGGGTCGAGACCGGCGCCGATTGTAGGCATAGCATCGGTGATTGATGGAGACACGATAGAGATCCACGGGCAGCGCGTCCGCTTCAACGGCATCGATGCACCCGAAAGCCGCCAATACTGCAATGACGCTAGCGCACATCAATACCCCTGCGGGCGCCAGGCGGCCGAAGCACTGGCGAATTTCCTTGCGGCTTCGCAGCCTGTCCAATGCACATTTGTTTCATGGGATCGGTACCGTCGCTTCGTCGGTGATTGTCGGCGCGCGGACGGTGTCAGCGTCGCGTCCTGGATGGTCGAACATGGCCGAGCCTTGGACTGGCCCCGCTATAGCTACGGCGCCTATGCGCAACAGCAAACTAATGCTGAAACCGCAAAGGTTGGAATCTGGATTGGGACTTTTGACAACCCTTGGGATTGGCGCGAACAACATGCCGAATCTGCGAGCCCAACCAAAAGCCCCCTTGGGCTTGTCAGCCGTCGCCAAGTAGCACAGAGCTACTCATGCCAACCTCGCCGCTTTTGCACGGAGATCTCATCTTGCGAAGAAGCGCGTTGGTATCTCGCCAACTGCTCATGGGGGAGCAAGTTGGATCGAGATAGCGATGGGATTCCATGCGAAGGCGTTTGCTGACCTGGCCATGCTTTGAGCCATCGCCACTATCAGTCCCTTGAGTGCGCGTTCAGCGTTATGGATTGGCGGTCGGAGCTTCGATGCAATTGCGCGAGTGCCGATAGAGCCTGGCAAAAGGGCTGGCTGACGTTTGTCTTGGAAAATTCCACCAGCTCGTTAAGTCCGGACGGGCTAGAAAACCGCAACGCTTCGTAGCGGCAGACAGGGATCTGCCGATTGTCTTTGAAGCGCTTGTCGGGCCCGCCGTTTTTGTTTGGGTGAGCCCAGGTGTAGCTCACGATCTCCGCATCAGATGGAACTTTGCCGGTCTCGATGAAATTACTCGGGGCGAATTGGGTCTGCAGATCGGCATATCCGACTGCGCCGTATCGGTTTCCGTCCTTCACCAAGACGAGGTCTGGCATGAAATAAAGGACTTGCCGGCCGACATGGAGCGAAGGTGGAGTGACGTTGCTACGAACAATTTTAGGCAAGGAGCTTTCAAGCGTGGTCGGCTTTTTGTCGACCAACATCGTCGCGCCCGCATTTCGCTTCCAAGCCGTCAGTTCCTCTATTTTGCCGCCGGCGGCGACATGCCATTTCCCTGCGCAGCCAGTGAGAGTTTCGAACGCGCCGACAAGTCGCCCGTAGGCAGCCTCCGCGTCTTTTTCCAGATCGTAATAGAGCACGCTTACCCGGCGGTAGCTGTCAAACTGCCAATGAGCATACCCGGCACAACGGCACCGACGCCCAGCGCCGGTGCGGCACCTCCGAGCTTGGTCCCCACAAGGAAACCTGCAATCCCGAACAGAACCGCGAGTGCTACGGACAGCCGCGTCTGCGATTGCCTTGCATTGATTTCATCGAGCACATTGGCAAATGTCTCATCAAGCATCTCCACCACATCGCGGGACTCGATTTCCCTCATTACGACGCCGTCAGAGACGTACTCCGGGGGCGACGATTGTGGACGGGGTTGCGGCGCGGATGGGGTTTGAGAGAGCTGGACTACCTTCTTGGCGCTAGCCTTGCCTAAAGTGCCACGATAGTAGAGCCCACCGACGCCGGCGTGGATGTAGTGACCTCGTGGCCCAGTGCCGATGCGGAGGCCCTTCACGCCAACGGAAGCGCCAACCCCGCCGGACGAAAAGTTAAAGCGGAATGGTCCCGCACTGATCGATTTTCGAACGTAAAACCCCATAGCCCAATCCCCCAACTCAACTGCCGTACCGGCTAAGGCGCCAGTCTCTCGTCCCCATTCATGGCTTGGCGCCACCAACCGGCGCCAATTTTGATCGCTGCCTCACCCTAATCTCGATGCGCCTTCGAGCCCGCACATCGCCCATCTGCGCTCCGTCGGTGAGATGATCGCCGGGCAGGATGAGCTGACCACCAGACATCGGCAAAATCGTAAACCCCTTTAATGCGGGCATGTCACTGAGCACACTTGTAACTGAAATCGCGCGCGCCAGCCCAAGGCCGGCATTGTCGGCGGGATGGAGTGAGCCGATTTCCACTTTCCCTGACAGGACCGGTTGGAGCCCCTTGTCCATGTTGGAGGATTCGCCCGCCATTGCCTGTTCGTCCGTGTGTCCAATCACCTCAATCACGTCGACACCGTAAGAGGTCGCAGTGCCGGCGATTGTCTTCGCAAGATCGCGCAACTTTGTTTTGAACGGATCCGAAAGCTCTGCGCTTCCGGTATCGAAATTATAGCCATCCAGTTCGCTAAGACTAATTATCGGCGGCCAGTCGTGAGGTTTTGCTGCTTGCGTCTGCTCTGCAGCCTTCTTGAGCGCGTCAGTCAGATCCTGCAGCCCTTTGTCGGAGCCGATGTAACCAAATTCTTTCAAGACCTTCGCCGCATCTATCATGGCCTTAGCCTGGTCAACGCTTATGTCGTTGTTCGCAAGGACCTTCGCGACAGGGGCATTTCGCACGACCTCCTCCAGGGAAATACCTGCTTCCTTGACCGACCTAACAGCATCCTTGGCCAGGACCAGCTCGCGCCATTCTTCGTCGGGAACGGTTCCTCCGCTCGCGGGCTGAAACACCGCTTTTATCTGAGCCAGAAGCCGCTTGTTTTCGGCTTCGAGCCTCTGCACGTTTTCCTTGTTTGATTGAGCGGCTCGGAGTGCCTCATCGGTCTCTCTCTGCTTTTTCGTGATGATAGCACCGGCTGCTAGCAGCAGGCAGAACACCAAAAGCAGCATCGTCTCGGCCATGGTCAGGCCCAGTATCAAACCGCGGCCGTAACCCTTGCGCTCGAAGGCGACCGAAGTCCCACCAGCGTCGCTCACCTGCCCCACCAACTGGTTCGCTTACGCGGTTCCGTTCGTTCGGCGGGAGGCTCGCTTCCCAGAGATTGGAAAGCGTCTGGTTCGGGCGCAGGCTCGACCCTAATCGGTGCGCTCTCGACGGTGTCATTTGCGACCAGATCTGCCAGGTGCTGTTCGATCGCGATAGGAGCGTTGAGAGGGGGAACAGGCCTCGGCGCGTGAAGGGTTCTTCCTGCCAAGGTTGCGACAAGGTCTCCGGTGTCCTTGCTTTGCTTTTGCACCACTGCAGCAAGCGCCTGGGTCAAGCGCTGTTGTGCCTGAACGCTCTCCGCTGTTTGCTCTGCGGCTGCCACAGCCCTTTCCACACCTGCGGCCACTTTAGCCACAGCATCCACGATGCCAGCCATGCGGCCTTGCTGTTCCTGCGAAGCCGTCTCTGTTTTGACAGCATACTGAGCGACCGCGCTGCCAAGGAGTTTTACTATCGGCACCAGATCGTTCTTAAGGACCTCATCGGGGACGACAACCTTTTCCAACTTGGTGGCTACGCTGTCGGCCTGTTCACCCAGTCTGCGAACTGAAGAGGACATTGAGCTGTTGGCTTTGTCGAGCAGATCGGCTGCCGCCTCGAGGCGCTGTGCGATCGAGGAGAACTGACTTTCGATCTGCCCAAAATTATCGCTCAAAGCGTTGCTGAGCTTTCCCGAGGCCTCTTGAACCGGTTTGATCGATTCCATCGCGATTTTATCCAGTGCCGATCTTATGTGCTCTCCGTTCCGCTCCGCTTGGACGGCAATTTCGGCAAAACCCTCCTCCAACATCTGATTGCTGACGCGGCGAAAGTCAGCGAATTCCCTGGTTACACTTTCCATCTCAGCTCTTACACGCCGCGTCATATCCGCGAGTTCGTGCCTGGCCGTCCGTTCGATGTCGGCAGGATCGCGGCGCATCTGATTGTAAAAGATCCGTAGAGCAATGCCGGTGATCGTCGACGTCACGGCGATGCCAAAGTTCCGCACGATTGTGTCAGTGGATCCTTCGGACCCAAACTGAAACAGCGATACGCCGAGACTCGTCAACGTAAACAGGAAACCCATGTAGTAGAGATTGTCGCCAGTTTGCTCATCGTGGAGCCGTAGCTTGCCGGTGAAGACGGACGCGGCAAGATAGATGAGCATCAGGCACACCGGTGCGCTCGCCGCCATTATCGGGTCTACGCCCGACAGCTTGGCTATTGCGATGAACACGCAGCCACCCAGGGTTAGCGTCGCAAAGACGACAAGGGGCAGGCTCGGATGTCCTAAGAACGACTCCCCTCGCTTCTTGGCCATCAGTTTAACCCCTCCAATCCTACCAGCTTCTCAAAATCACCATGATGGCTTTGAACCCACCGGGTCCAGAACTCTGCATGTTCGTAAGAGCCAAATGGCTTCTTCGCCCTGTCGACGTAGAGTAACGTGACCCCAACGCCATCAAGCGATGTCCCGTAAGTCCTGTCAGCCGCGCTATCAAGGTACTTCTGATAATCGAGGCCCGAACGATATTGTGAGTATAGCGCCGTATGTTCAATCATATCTGACGCGACTATTATTCGCTTTGCGGTCTTCTCTTTCGCCAAACCGCTATCGAATAGCGACAGTTTGATTTTCTGAATTCCGGCCATGATCGGAGATTGGCTCGCGGATTCTCCATTGGGAATCTGGTCGGGAAGCTTCGTCAACGGGTCCTCGAACGCATCTTCCCATTTCTTCTGCCGCCGAGACGGATTGTTCGTCCAGCTATCGACCGTCGAGCCATCGCCCGGATTGCATCCATCAAACATCACAGTCAGGTCGCCGGGCGTCGCGCCCAGCGTCAATATCTTCAGATAGCCGCCAGGCTCGACGCGCCCAATGGTCTTGCGGAATTCATTCTTCAGATCCGCCATGGTTATTGGCGAAATCGGGTCGGTGGCGTCGATCAAGACCGCCGTCAGGCTTACAGGACCGCCCAACGGGCAATTCGTGCTGGCGTCGATTTGGTCCTTCCCGGATCTCGACCACATCCAAACAAAACCGGCCAGCATCGCAGCCGACAGCACGGCCAATCCGACGGCTGCGACAATGGTGCCGCCACTGCCTTTCTTTCTTCTGCGGCCCCGCCTAGCCATTCACGCTGTCCGGATGAAGCTTGTCGAGATCTCGGTACTGTTCGATCCCGCGCTCGCATTCCAGCCCGATGAGCCGCACCTGAGCGTTGAGTTCTTCCTGCGCGTCACGAATTGAGGCGCTCAGGTCCTTCTCGCTCCATTCATCGTCGGACGATATCAGGGGTTTTATGCGCTCGAGTCTGGAGGGCGTGACAAAATGTCTTGGCGCTGGCTCTGTGCGGGCCTGGATATTGGCCTCCCTGTACTTTGCGAGAAGCTGGTTGCAGGCTCGCTCTAGCTGGTCTTGATGCTGCGCAAAGAGCGTCAGCAGCCTCGACCGATGATCGATGATCGCCCGATGCTCCCTGCGTCTGCTCCCCAGCCGCTTGACGATGTCCTCCACCTTCTCGTTGTGCTCATCGCGCACCTCTTGCAGAGCCTCGATGAGCTCGCTCTTGCGCTCGATGTAGTCTTCCCTGCGAGCGACCAATCTGTTTTCGACACCCGCATAGCCCGGGTATGGATCTAGAACGAACCAGCCATCGATAAACGCAAAGATCGAAAACATGAGGCCGATCGCGAACAGAAGCCAGGATTTCACGTCCATAAGGCCGGCGGGATTGGCGAGCATGCTGCGCACGACCTCGACGCCGGCTCCGTCTACAAAGGATCCGCTGACTTCGCGGTAATGCGCAAGCGCTAGGTTTATGGTCAACGCCAAGCCAACATAGGCCACTATCGACAGCGCGCCGATCAACTTCACAAAAACCGATCTGTGAGTCACCAGGCGTGCACAGAATATTGCGAACAGCAGTGCGGCGCCGATGTTCAAAAACGAGAACGCGGCGGCTTCGAGGAGCCCGCCAAAGAATCCCTGTTCATTTCCCTTGGCAAGGAAATTTCCGTTCATCGCCGTTTCAATCAGAAACAGGAAAATCAGCAAGGAAATTCGGAAAACGTAGGCTGCTCCGTGCTGAATCCTAACGGCGCGCACAAGCCCGTGCTTCTGTTTGAACCAGGCGTGCTCCTTCTCCGCGTCGTTGAGCGATTTTCGCAATCCGTGAAGTTCGTCCAGGCCTACCGCGATCGAGGCCTTGAAATCAGAAACACTGGCGGCGTTCGCCTGACGGATCAGACCAAATTGCTCTTCAAAGTCGAGGCCCGCCAAACGTCCGGAGAGAAGCTGCAGGCTATCCTCGAGGGTGTGGTGTGCCGCCTTTTTTTCGTCCTCGACCCTCTCGATGACTGCATGCTCAACGTCGTCGAAATTCTTGGCCGCCTTCGGAGGTTGGTTCGCCTCGCCCCGCTGCTTTCCGCGATCTCCAAGATCCATTTCGCGATCAATTTTCGCGACATCCAAGCTATTGAACAATTGGGTGCTGGCGCGGAAATCGTGATTTGCCTCTAGCAGAGACTCTCGCAGTTTATTTAGCTTTTCGAATTTTATTCCCACAGCACCGCACCCAGATTTTGTACCTCTGCCCGCACAAATGGCTTCTATGCACAGTAGAAGCAAAGGGCAACTGCGTCTTCGCAACTCTGCGGTCCACTGCTCACGAGACGATCGTCTGATGTAAAAATGACAACGATAGCTGCCGTGGCAAGCGGGCTTGGGCGAATGAATAGGCCAGGCAGCATACTCTTCTCCGCCGGGCTTTGTGGCGAAGGAACTGAAGATCACGCCAATGAGCTGATAAAATCGACTCCAGAGGCGTTTGCGCAGTAGCAGAAGCGCGCGCCCTATTTGGCTGGGACGAGACTGCCGACCGCAATGTCCGCCGTCCTGTGAAACCGTCTACGACCTCGATTGCTTCGTCGGCGACGTTGATTCGTTTGAGGCCAACAGAATTAGTCTTGAGCTTGATCGCCAACTTTTCTGCATCCTTCAACCGGGCCAACTGCTGCTCCAACTGGGCTTGCAGCTTTGCAATTTCCGGTTCAGGTCGAAAGTCGCCTTCTCTTCGAGCGCCTTTCTTATCGGCCCGCTGAAAATCGGTCGAAGTCTGGCGTTACCAGGTATAATGCTGACGTCAACAATGGACGCTTCGATATACCCGTCCACGTGGCCAGTTCCGTTCGTTCTTGCCGACTGGTTCTGCTGGGTGCAGTTATTTATGGCGCCTTGCTTGCCGCAGGGGCCATTCGCAGGTCGCGGCCAGTCATCTTGCCCAGGAGGCCGAAAAGAGGGCTATCGCTGCCGAAATGGCCGTCTCAACGATGGCGTCCGTCGAGATTTGACAACAGACATATGGCGCGGCGCGAGCGCTGACGCTGTACGACTGACGCAAGCGGCTCTCAATCCTAGGCGTTGTCCTTGGTCCGTGTGAGGCGGCTTTCGCCTTCCTCCGGGCCGAAGCAGCTTTCGAAATCATTGCAGTCCCGGCAACTGGGGGCGCTGCACAGCGAAAAACCTTCGGCCTCGCAGAGCTTTCGGTAAAAGTATTTTTTCCATTTCATGTTTTGGGTGTTGCCGGCCGCCAGCGTCGGAAAATGCGAGGCGAGCAGGCGGCCGAGGTCGGTTCGATTAAAAAGGCCAAGGTCCTGCCAGAGGTGGTCATTGCGCATGGCACGCCGGGCGATGATCTTGGCGAAGCGGGCGCTCGCCGGGTCGCCATGTCGGGCATGCGCCAGCAGCAGTCCATGCAGAAGTTCTTCTTCCAGATCCGGCTCGGGCTCGCTCACCTCTTTCAAGGCAAACGCGTTGATAGGAAAAGCAGGGAAACAGCGGACCAGGACATCGCGCAACTCGGCGCGCGAAAGTCCGGTTGCCTCCGTCGCCGTCGCCTCGCCGGCCTCGATCTCCTCGAGCGCACGTGAAAGCACACAGGCAAGCACATGCTGGTCGAACCTCCTCTCCAGCTCGATGTGCGGCCATTGGCCGGTGCTGAGCCGGGCATAATGTTGGGCAAATATGGTGCGTTCTCCTGGTTTCGTCCTATCAAATCATGCAGAGACCCGGCCTGCCGCAACATGGGTCGGGCAGTTCTTCGGTATGGCACTCCGGGTCGCCTCGCGTCGAGTAGTTCGGCAATTCTCGTCTGGTCCATCGGCTCTGACGCAAATTCTGTGATTGGAAGAGGTGTTCGCGAACCCCTGCCCTGCCGTTTGCGCCTCACGGGGAACACTGGCGCCGGAAATGCCCCTGCAGAGTTGGACGTGAACCGTGCGGGACAGAGGTCGCGTGCTGAGTGCGGCCACATGGTTCAAGCCCGCCAGACTCTCGGTTGAATGAGTCCTCAAAGCGCGCAGCGGGTGAGTTCCAGCGCACGTTCAGGACAGGATCGCGCGCCCCGCGATGCAGGCAGTTCCTCCCCTTCCGCAACTTCAATGTCACCAGGCAGGATGTAGCCCTCGTCATCAAGCTTGAAGATGTCCGGCGCTTGCGCCGCGCATCGCGCGTGACCCTGGCATTTGGCCTTTTGGACGATGATGCGCATGGCGCTGCCTCCATTGTCTGTGCCCCGGGTCGGGGCGGGCCTAAGACCAGTCCAGGATCAAATTTTCGATCCCGAACACATGGCCGCCAGAAGTTATCGGTGCCGTACCCTGCTTGATCCTGAAAGTCGGGATGCGCGCCAACCACTCCTCCAGGCCAATGACAATCTCCCGCCGGGCAAGGTGTGAGCCAAGGCAACGGTGGGGACCATAGCCAAACGCTGCGTGGCGGTTGTCCTCCCGCTCCAAATCGATCGTGTTGGGGCATTCGAATTCCGCCGGGTCACGATTGGCAATCATCGTGGCGCAGGAAACATAGTCCCCCTTCCGGATCGGCGCGCCTTCGAAGTCGATATCTTTCGTAGCCACGCGGATCAACTGAATGGGCGGATAGGCCCGCAGCAATTCTTCGGTTGCGAGCGGGATGCGGTCCGGTTCGCTCCGCAGCAATTGCTGATCTTTGAGGTTGCGCGCGAGGTACGCCAAGTCAAAGCCTATAGCTGCTGCGACCGTGTCGAGCCCAGCGACGAAGACAAGCACGCCGATGCCGCGGACTTGGGTGTCCGTCAGCCGGCGGCCCTCGACCTGTGCCTGCACGATAAAGGTCATGAAATCGTCAACCGCCTCCTGGCGGCGCATGGCTGCAAGTTCGTCGATGAATGCCACGATCGTCCGGGCAGCCACAGGTCGTTCCTTATCGTCGCCGTGGAGCAGATCTTTCCCCCAGCCGACGAATGTATCGAGTCGGTCATCGGGCAACCCCAGAAAGCGAAGAAAGGTGCTCACCGCGAAAGGAAAGGCAAAATCCTTCATCGCGTCGCAGCTTGTGCCCGATGCGACAATTCTATCGATCAGCATGATCGCTTGTTCGCGGACAGCCGGCTCCAACACCCTCACCCGCTTTGGCGAAAGCAGCGGACTGAGCAGTGAGCGAAAGACGCCATGGGCCGGTGGATCGAGCTCAAGCGGGATCGTCGGCCAGTTTTCACCCAGTATGGAGGAGAAGATGCTGCGATGGCTGGAAAAAGTCTCTGCGTCCTGCAGCACCTTCCGCTGGTCCGCGGCACGGGTGATGACCCAGGTACCCCGGCCATCTTGCGTGTTGTAGCGGGAGTAAAAGATCGGAGGCCCGTCATGTACGCAAGCGACAGCTGCGTGTGGATCCCCGTTGGGTGTTGGTGGCATCCCTGGCGATGTAAACAGGCTGAAGTCCCTCACCATTTCGGGCGGGACATGATCTGGAACGGGGTTGGTCGCCATTTTGTTTTCTCTACATTGGCGTTCATGGCTCGATTGAGATTGCACCGCTGTTCATAAAGTCGATTTCCAGCATGGGCACGTCTCTTGTCGGGCGCCTTCTAGATTCTGTCGCCTGATACAGCCCACCTGCACCAGCGCGGATGAGATCGGTTGCGAAGTCGATCAGAAGGGGCATCTCCGCCGCGCTGCGGTCATGAAGCAAAGCCGCCGCTTATCCCCGTTAGGGTTGAGAGGCTGGTCAATCACCTCTGAGCTCCGTGACGCACTCATGATGCCCTGCTGATCAAATTGTCGAAGCAAGTCGCGTGCCGGATAGGCGTACCCATGGCGCTGCACCAAGCAATGCCAGCCTGCACTAGGCCCGCCGCTGATGATCACCTGTCCACCATTCTTAGGACAACGTCCGACAACCGACATCCGTGGTCGGTTTTGTCGAGTCCGCGACATCGGGCTGTTCGGCTTGGCTGCTGCTGCACAGCCTTCCGGTCGACGAGCGAGGAGATCGCTCGCACGGCCCCGATTGAGCAACGACGCGATGCAGCGCAAGGTTCGGGTGCGGTCCGACAAGACCCGGCCGCGCTTCCGCTTCGGTTCGGCGCTGATGGCATATGCGTTGTTGTAGCCGCTGCAAGGATTTCCGGTCAGACGAGCGATGCACTCGTGCGCAGCGATCCGGCCGGCGACGAGCCTGACTGTATCGATGCGGTCAATTCCGGCGTGCACACCTGACCGTGCGTATGCGCTAACACGGCAAGCTCTATCGCACATGGACCTATATTTCCTCGCGAGCCGCTGTCGGAACGTGGTGCCGAGTCCTATGGCGGCCGGTTCAATCCGAGGGCCTGTCGACTCTACACATCCCTGTCGGTCGGACCGGGAACGCGTGGCAGACTCTCGGCCAGAAACCGCCAGTCGCTGCGCTCGCGTTCGCCTTCCTTGCGCGTGCCGAAGAACTGGATGATCATCTTGCCGTCGGCGCCATAGGCTTCAATGGACGTGACGTGACCGTCCCTCGTCGGCTTGCGCACGGCCCAGACCTCGCGGATGTGATGGGTCCTAAGATGCAGATGGAAGGTCTCGTCGAGCACATTGATCCGCGGCCCGATCTGCTTGACCGACTTGATCGGGCCGGAATGGATCTGGATGCAACCATGATTGCCGACAAAGCACATGATCGGCATCTCGTCTTCGGCCGCCTGTTGGAACAGGGCGCCAACGGCATCATTGTCGAGCAGCCAGGCGTAATCCTCGTCGGCCATACGCATCGCCTGGCAGCGGCTGAGCTTCAGTGCCTTCAACATATGGTAGAACTGATGCACGTCGCTCAGCCGGCTCCAGTGCTCGCGTAGGTCGTCGACCGTGGCGGCTTGGTCTGGACTCACTGCGTTATCGAGCGCCCCGCTCGCCTCGACCGATATGATCGGCTCCTGGTCGGAGGATGCGAGCTCTGCCGCCAGATTCTGATAGGCCTGCAGGTTCGAGGCGGGCCCGAGATGTACTTTGTGCATCGCCTCGCCGGTGGCATCAAAGAATTGCAGGCTGCGGCGGATCTCGGCTCCCTCGCGCTTCTCGACGGCGAAGCCATACGCCCACGCTTTCGGGAAGATGCGCAGGTCGATCTCGTCGCCGAGCACCATGGCATGCGGGTTGCCGGTGACCACTTTGTCGTAGACGCCGATCTTTTGGTGCACGGCACTTTGATTGCGGGTGACCGCCATCACCTCGCCGACCGCTTCGAGGCCGGTCAGCAGATCATCGACGCGCGGCTCGATGCGCACCGCGCCGTGACCACAATGCGCCGCGACCAATTCGGCTTCCGAAATGCCCAATCGAGCGGCGAGATCATGCTCCCGGATTTTCGGATTGTCTTCGCACGCCCGCCGGATTTCGTCCGGCGACGGTTTCTCGCGCTGGTCCATGTCTTACCCCTGCTTCCACCTACGTGTGAGGATCAGCTGCCCTGCCGGTGAGTCTTCAGCCGATAGGGCGCGCCGCGATGCTCGACCCTGATCTGCTGCTAGCCCGTGAACAAAATGTCGCTGGACAGCGTGCGCACGTCGTCGCACCCGCGCGAAAACCGGGGGTGCTATCGGAGCGGCGAGACCCGAGTGACACGAGCAGGCACATGCCGATGGAATCTCATCGAGCCGGTCGGTGGCCACCGGGCGGTGGTGAGCGATTGTGGGTGTTGTCGCAATCGGCCAATCGGTCATTCGGATGCCACGGGCGGCGCTGCTTCGCCAAACCAAGCGTGTCTGACCCAGTCCTGACATGTTGCTCCCTTGCTTCGCCGCATCGTTCGCGAGGGCACCCACGACAATTGTGGATCGGCAGTCTCTTGCCGCCTCGCCAGTGGAGCTTCAAAAACCGTGCCAATTGCGCCCAAGCAAGCTCAGAAGGAGTCTTCTGTAATGGTCATTGGTTTAATGTGAGTTCAGCCAACAACTCAGGCCCAACATCCCGCGTGGCGGACCCGACAAACCCGACGTACGTGTCGGTTGGCCGACACCTTCGCAGCAATGGACTCACAAGAACCACCGCAGGGTCAGAGATGCCGCGCTGCGTTGAAACGGTTTTCGCTTTGGCACGGTGCATGCAGCGTGATGCGCAAGCAGGTCCCGGACTGAGGAGAATGGAGCCATGATTACGCTCACCGACAACGCTGTTGCCGCCATCAAGACTGCTCTTTCCCGCGCCAGCGAGCCGGCGGAAGGCTTTCGCATCATGGTCCAGGCCGGCGGCTGCGCCGGCTTCAAATACTTAATGGGCCTGGAGAGCGTGTCGCGCGAGGGCGACGCGATCACCGAGACAGATGGGATCAAGCTGTTCGTGGACGCGGGCTCCCAACCGCATGTCGCCGGCATGACCGTCGACTTCCTCACCGGGCTCGAATCTTCCGGCTTTGTCTTCGATAACCCCAACGCGCGCGAGAAGTGCGGCTGCGGCAAGTCCTTCAGTTGATCGCCCGAAGCGCCTGTGCGGGTCCATGAAGCGATTGCCGCCGACGGACTCATATGCGGCAGAGGAGGCTTATATGGCCGGCACAACAGATGTCCCTGTCCTCAAGAACAAGGCAAGGTCGAAGCCGATCTTGGGACCGGCAATCGCTTCAGGTAGGACGCAAAGAACGTCGCCTCCCGAAACAGTTCGGTTCCTGGTGGCACCCAAGCTGCTGGCCGCCAAATCGCGCCGCTGCGCCAAATTCGGCTTATCGATAACGTTGTCGTGTTCGGGCGTCCTTACCTGCGGGCTGACGGCGGCGACTGCGGACTTGTCCATGTCGACGCCGATCCGGTCTACGTCAAACTCTCGGGCGTCTGCGCCGGCTGCCAGTTTGGGCCCATCATCATCAACGGCATACGCCAGAGGCTCAATGAGGCGGTCGCGCGCTCGCGTCATTCCGGTCAACTGAGGATCGCACATGAAACCTGTCTACCTCGACAACAACGCAACCACACGGGTCGATCCTGAGGTCGTGCAAGCGATGTTGCCGTTCTTTAGGGATCAATTCGGCAACCCTTCGTCGGCGCACGCTCTTGGCGCCTCAGTCAGTGCGGCGGTGAGAAAGGCGCGGAGGCAGTTGCAAGCTCTGATCGGCGCGGAGTTCGACGATGAGATCACCTTCACCTCGGGTGGGACAGAAAGCGACAATGCAGCGCTTCGTTCGGCGCTCGAGGCGGCGCCCAACCGAACCGAGATCGTGACGTCCGCGGTCGAGCATCCCGCCGTGCTGACGCTCTGCGCGCATCTTGAGAAGACCCGCCGCGTCAAGGTGCACAGGATCCCGGTGGATTGCCGTGGCCGGCTCGACCTCGACGCCTATATGGCCGCCCTCACCCCACAGGTGGCAATCGTCTCGATAATGTGGGCGAACAATGAGACTGGTGTGATCTTCCCCGTGGCCAGGCTTGCCGAGTTGGCCAAGGAAGTGGGCGCCCTTTTCCATACCGATGCTGTGCAGGCGGTCGGCAAGCTTCCGATGGACCTGAAGTCGACCGCAATCGACATGCTGTCGCTCTCCGGCCACAAGCTGCACGGGCCGAAAGGGATCGGCGCGCTTTTCGTAAAACGTGGCGTCAATTTCCACTCGCTGATCAAGGGGGGCCACCAAGAACACAACCGGCGTGCTGGCACCGAGAATACGCCCGGCATAGTCGGGCTCGGCATGGCGGCCGAACTCGCCTTGAAATTCATGGACGACGAGACCACACGGGTAAAGTCGCTCCGCGACCGTTTAGAGGACGGGATTCTCCAGCGCATCCCAAGCACCTGTGTCACTGGAGATCCCCTGGAACGGTTGCCCAACACCGCAAACATCTCCTTCGAACATGTCGAAAGTGATGGAATTCCACTCCTCCTCAGCCGCGTGGGCATCGCGTGTTCCTCCGGCTCTGCCTGCACCTCCGGCTCTCTGGAACCGAGCCATGTCCTGAGCGCGATGAAAACGCCACACGCGGCAGTCCGCTTCTCCTTGGCGCGGGACAACGGCGAAGCGGACGTCGACCGGGTGCTCGAGGTCATGCCGGCAATCGTGGAGAAGCTGCGTGGCTTTCCCAGTTCTGGGCCGGGTAACCGAACCTCCGAAGACGGTCAATCCGGTCTATGCCTGAGCGGCAGCAGAACCGGCTACCGTTCATGACCCGTCATGTCTTTCTCAACGATACGACCTTGCGCGATGGCGAGCAGGCGCCCGGCGTCGCCTTTACCACGACGGAAAAGCTGGAGATCGCCGAGTCTCTTGCGGCGGCCGGCGTCACAGAGATCGAGATCGGCACGCCGGTCATGGGCGCCGACGAGATCGAAACAATTCGCGCCGTGGTCGCGCGGTGTCTCCCGGTTCGGCTCATGGCCTGGTGCCGGATGACGTCGCTGGATCTCGATGCAGCGATCGAGAGCGGCGTCCACGCCATCAATCTATCGCTGCCTGCGTCGGACATCCAACTTGCCGCCAAGCTCGGCCTCGATAAGGCGGGAGCGCTCCAGGTCATCGAACATATGGTGAGGCGCGCAGCCGCCGCCGGCTTCTTCGTCGCGGTGGGCTGCGAGGATGCCTCGCGGGCCAATCGGGATCATCTCGCCCGCATCATCGAGACGGCTGCACGCGCCGGCGCAAGCCGCGTCAGGCTAGCCGACACAGTCGGCGTTCTCGACCCGTTTTCGACCTTCGAACTTGTCGCCCAGCTTGTGGCGCAGTCTCCAATCGACCTTGAATTTCATGCGCACAACGATCTCGGACTTGCTGCCGCCAACACGCTGGCCGCGATCCGCGCAGGCGCGCGCCATGCGTCCGTCACCGTCCTGGGGCTCGGCGAGCGTGCGGGCAATGCCGCGCTGGAAGAGGTGGCCGCCGCGATGGCGGTCTTCGACGGCGCGGATACCGGCATCGAGCTGACCGCATTGCCCGACCTCGCCGCCCAGGTGACTTGGGCCGCCCGCCGGCAGACCGCGGCCATTAAGCCGGTCGTCGGCGCCGATGTTTTCACCCACGAATCCGGCATTCACGTCGCAGGGCTGCTGAAGGACTCGCGTACTTATCAAGGGCTCGATCCGGCTCTCGTGGGCCGCTGCCGGCGTATCGTCATCGGCAAGCATTCCGGCGCCACTGCGATTGCCCATGTGCTGAGCGAAAGCGGTCGCGATCTCGACCCGGATCTGGCAGCCGCGATGGTGGCCCGCGTCCGGCGCGAGGCGGCCGAGACCAAATCGACCGTCACTGCAACTCAACTGGTCGAGCTCTACGATGGAATGTGCAGCGAGGCATCCCTCGCGGAGCTGTGCGGGTCCAGGTCAGCCGTGCGCGAGCGCACCGACACCACAGTTTTCCGACCAGGGAGAATGCAATGAATTGTTCCGCTGACAGCCGCCCCATCGATGTCACCGACATCCTCGCACGACTGAAACGCCTGTCGGCTGCGGAGGAGTTCTTCGCAGTCCTTGGCGTCTCCTATGATCCGAAGGTGCTGAATGTCTCGCGGCTCCATATCATGAAGCGCGTGGGCCAATACCTTGCCGAAGAAGATTTCTCCGGTCTGCCCGACCAGGTGATTGCCGCGCGGGTGCGCGCGACGCTCGAACGCGCTTACGAGGACTTCGCGGTTTCCTCGCCGCTCACCCATCGGGTCTTCAAGGTGCTCAAAGACCACGATCCGAACAAACCTGCCACGCCGGGCCGCACCTTTGTCCCGTTCGACTCCGTACTGAAGCGGTTCGGACAGAAATGACCGCGACACTGGTTGCGACGCGACAATGTCGAGAAGCCGACAAATGGGGTCATCACCACGGTACGGCGCCTTCAGAAGCAACCAACCGAAGTTCTAGGAATAGGGGGCAGCAAAACAGTTGGCACGAATGATGCAAACCTAGGAGATAACCGCCAAGCCCGCATCCGACAGGAGCCTGGAGAAACCGCCAATGCACATCGTAATCTGCATCAAGCAGGTGCCGGACTCGGCACAGATAAGGGTCCATCCGGTGACGAACACGATCATGCGCCAGGGTGTTCCGACTATCATCAACCCTTACGACCTGTTCGCCCTCGAAGAAGCCCTCAGACTGCGCGACGCCTATGGTGGCGAAGTCACCGTGCTCACTATGGGCCCGCCCATGGCAGAGGACGCGCTGCGCAAGGCGCTCGGTTACGGCGCCGACCGAGCGGTGCTCTTGACCGACCGCTATTTTGCCGGCTCCGACACGCTGGCGACCTCGTTCGCCCTTTCCCAGGCAATCGCGAAGGTTGGCGAGACGTTCGGCACGCCAGACCTCGTCTTCACCGGCAAGCAGACGATCGATGGCGACACCGCCCAGGTCGGGCCCGGCATCGCCAAGCGCCTCGGACTCCTGCAACTGACCTATGTCGCGAAGATCGCCTCTATTGACCTTGCTGCACGCGAGATCAAGGTCGAGCGCCGCTCCGAAGGCGGCACACAGATGCTGAAGAGCAGGCTCCCTTGCCTCATCACCATGCTGGAAGGCACAAACGAGATCCGCCGGGGCTCGATCCAGGACGCCCTGTGCGCCGCGCGCAGCCAGGTCTTGAAATGGAGTGCGGCCGACGCCGGCATTGAGGATCTCACCAAATGCGGCCTGCGCGGTTCACCGACGGTCGTCAAGCGCGTTTTCGCCCCTCCTGCGCGGGCGGAAAAGGCGGCAAAAATCGACACCGCCGAGATGGCTTTGCGCGATGTCGCTGACGAACTCATCACGGCAATCTTCACCCGCCAGCCGGCATTGGAACATGAGCTCGCCTTCAACGGCGGCGCGTGAGAGGGCAAGGATCAGACGATGTCGAACGCGAACCGAGAAACCCCTCGCCCTGCCGCCGGCCGTGCCGGAATAAAGAAGGAGCTGCCCGCGCATTTCAAGGACTACCGGCACGTTTGGGTTTTCATCGAGCTCGAACGCGGCCAAGTCCATCCCGTATCATTCGAACTGCTCGGCGAAGGCCGCAAGTTAGCAGACAAGCTTCAGGTCCAGCTTGCGGGCGTCGTGCTTGGACCGCCGGGAGAGGCCATCGGGAACGCCGTTGCCGAAGCGTTCGCTTATGGCGCCGACCTTGTCTACATCGTCGAGGCGCCGCTGCTCGCCGACTATCGGAACGAGCCATTCACCAAGGCGATGACGGATCTGGTCGATACCCACAAACCCGAGATCCTTCTTCTCGGTGCCACCACACTCGGCAGGGATCTTGCCGGCTCCGTGGCGACGACCTTGCAGACAGGGCTCACGGCCGACTGCACCGAACTCGATGTGGATACCGACGGTTCGCTCGCCGCCACCCGTCCGACTTTCGGCGGTTCCTTGTTGTGCACGATCTATACGCTCAATTTCCGCCCCCAGATGGCGACAGTGCGACCGAGGGTCATGCCCATGCCGCAGCGGGCGGATAAACCGGTCGGGCGTGTCATCCGGCACAAGCTCTCGGTAGCCGAGGACGAGATCGTTACCAAAATCCTCGGCTTCCTGCCGGATAGTCAGTCGGCAAAGGCAAATCTTGCCTATGCCGACGTCGTGGTTGCGGGAGGCCTCGGTCTAGGCGCGGCGGAGAACCTGCAGCTTGTGAAGAATCTCGCGCGAGCAATCGGCGCCGAGCACGGCTGTTCGCGCCCGTTGGTCCAGAAGGGCTGGATGCCAGCTGATCGGCAGATCGGCCAAACTGGCAAGACCATCCGGCCGAAGCTTTACATAGCGGCCGGGATTTCCGGCGCCGTCCAGCATCGGGTTGGCGTCGAGGGGGCGGATCTCATCGTGGCCATCAACACCGACCCGAACGCGCCGATTTTCGATTTCGCTCACCTCGGGATCGTCACCGACGCGATCCGCTTCCTGCCCGCACTGACGGAAGCCTTCACCCGGCGGCTGTCGCCCCACAGTCGCGACAAGCTTGCGAGCTAAGGGATGGACATGATTGAGGAACAATTCGACGCCATTGTTATTGGGGCCGGCATGTCCGGAAACGCAGCTGCTTACACCATGGCCAGCCACGGCCTGAAGGTGCTGCAGTTGGAGCGGGGTGAATATCCGGGCTCCAAGAATGTCCAGGGTGCCATCATGTACGCGAACATGCTGGAGAAGATCATCCCGGATTTCCGGGACGATGCGCCTCTCGAGCGGCATTTGGTTGAACAGCGGCTTTGGGTGATGGACGACACATCCCATACCGGGATTCACTATCGGTCGGACGACTTCAATGAGGCGAAGCCCAACCGCTACACGATCATCCGTGCCCAGTTCGATAAATGGTTTTCGCGTAAGGTGCGCGAGGCCGGCGCGACGGTTCTGTGCGAGACCACCGTGACGGAACTCATCCGTGACGCCAAGGACAGGGTGATCGGCGTCCGCACAGACCGGGCCGGCGGAGCCATCTACGCGGACGTGGTCGTCCTCGCAGAAGGCGTATGCGGACTGCTTGGCACGCGGGCCGGCCTGCGCGAGATGCCGAAGCCGCAAACCGTGGCGCTCGCCGTCAAGGAAATGCATTTCCTGCCCGAAGAGGTCATTGAGCAGCGGTTCGGCCTCAAAGGCGATGAAGGCTGCGCGATCGAGGCGGTGGGCACGACCTCCCGCAGCATGGCCGGGCTCGGCTTCCTCTATACCAACAAGGAGTCGATCTCACTGGGCATTGGCTGCCTCGTCTCCGATTTCGCCGCGATGGTCGAGAGCCCTTACGTCCTCCTCGACGCCTTAAAAACCCATCCTTCGATCCGGCCGCTGATCGCCGGCTCGGAAGTGAAAGAATATTCCGCGCATCTCATTCCCGAAGGCGGCTACAAGGCTATTCCGCAGCTCTTTGGCGACGGTTGGGTCGTGGTCGGCGATGCCGCGCAACTGAACAACGCCATTCACCGCGAGGGTTCGAACCTCGCCATGACCTCCGGCCGCATCGCGGCTGAGGCAATCATCGAGGTCAAGAGCCGCAACGGTCCTATGACCAAACGGAATCTCGCCCTTTACAAAGCCATGCTGGACAAGTCCTTCGTGGTCAAGGACCTAAGGAAATACAAAGACATGCCGGCCTTGCTCCACACCAATTCCTGCAATTACTTCACGGCTTATCCGCGGTTGATGTCGCAAGCCGCGCAGAACTTCATGCGTGTCGACGGCACGCCGAAGATCGAGAAGGAAAAGGCGACCACGGCGGCCTTCATCAAGGCGCGCTCGCGCTGGGGGCTGGTCAGCGACGCGGTCCGCCTTGCATTGGCGTGGCGCTGAGGGGAGACGAAATGACGATCGCAGTGACGAAGTCACGTGTCGAGGACAAGCTTTACCAGAACCGCTACTTGGTGGATTCTGGCCGTCCGCATATCAAAGTGCGACCGCACGAGAGGCCAAGCGCGAACTTGCTCGCGCTGACCCACGTCTGCCCCGCGAAATGTTATGAGTTGAACGACAAAGGTCAAGTGGAGATCACTGCCGACGGCTGCATGGAGTGCGGCACCTGCCGGATTTTGTGCGAGACCAGTGGCGAGATCGAGTGGAACTATCCACGCGGCGGCTTCGGAGTCCTCTTCAAATTCGGATGAGGACGCACGCACCGTATCAAGAGGGTCAATCTTGGTACACCTGAGGTCGCGACCAACGCCAAGTCTATCTTTGCTTGAATTGCCGCGCCACGAAGAGAAGCTCGTGAATACTGTGCTTTCACAATTCAGACTCAGACACGAAAGGAGGAGCACTCTGGACGACAACCGCTGAGGTGTTTCCATGGCTCACGTACCGCAAGATCGGGTCGACGAGGTAGCACCTCGGGATACCCGCCCTGAACCGCCCATCAAAAGCATGCCCCAAGCAGATATCGCGCTCAGGGGACTCTACGAGATATCGAAGGTGCTGACCGCCCCCAGCGAGCTGGAGATTACGCTCGCCAATGTCGTGAACATCCTGCCTTCGTTTCTGCAGATGCGTCACGGAGCAATCGTCGTCCTGGACGCTGAAGGAGAGCCGGAGATTGCCGCAACTGCCGGCAATACCCACGCACCTCAATCAGGCACTCGCCGCGTCATACCACAGGCCATAACAGATCAAATCGTCGCTACGGGGACGCCGCTCTTCATACCGGACGTCCGCAAGTCCCAACTATTTCAGGCTGACCTTCAAACATCTTCGAGCAGCGGGACCATCCCAATTGCCTTTATCGGTATCCCGCTAAAGGCTGATCATAAAATCCTTGGGACATTGTCGATCGACCGCGCCGGAGACGGCGCCACCGACTTTCGCGACGACGAGGACACATACTTCCTGACGATGGTCGCCAACCTTGTCGGCCGGACGATCCGTCTCCATCGCATCCTGAGTACAGATCGTCAGCGGTCTGTCCATGAGCAATGGAGACCGGAGAAATCGCCCAACGAGGGGAGGACCTACGACCCTGCCCGGCATGCGGATGTCAAAATCGACGGGATCATCGGGGAAAGCCCCGCACTCAAGCAGGTGCTCGAAACCGTCTCGGTCGTAGCAGGGACCAATTCCACCGTGCTACTGCGGGGTGAAAGCGGCACCGGCAAGGAATTCTTTGCGCAAGCCATCCATAAGCTCTCACGTCGGAGGAAGAAGTCTTTCGTCAAATTGAACTGCGCCGCACTGTCTGAAAGCGTTCTGGAGTCAGAACTGTTTGGGCATGAAAAGGGCGCTTTCACGGGTGCTATCTCCCAGCGCGCCGGTCGTTTTGAATTGGCAAATGAGGGAACGCTGCTACTTGATGAAATCGGCGAGATTTCGCCGGCCTTTCAAGCCAAGCTGTTGCGTGTCTTGCAGGAAGGCGAGTTGGAGCGAGTCGGCGGCACCAAAACGCTACAGGTCGACGTGCGCCTCATATGCGCCACCAACAAGGACCTCGAGACGGCCGTCATAAAAGGGGAGTTCAGGGCCGACCTTTATTACCGCATCAATGTGGTGCCAATTATCCTGCCTCCGCTCAGAGAGCGACCCGGCGATATTCCACGCCTTGCGAACGCCTTCCTCAATCGATTCAACAAGGAGAACGATCGCGCACTCGCCTTCGCGCCGTCGGCGCTTGACCTGATCTCGCAATGCTACTTCCCTGGTAACGTCCGCGAGCTGGAGAACTGCGTCCAAAGGACGGCCACACTTGCGCGTTCAAGGACGATCACGCCATCCGATTTCGCCTGTAAGAAGAGCCAGTGCCTTTCCTGGCTCCTCTGGAAGCGAGCCGACCGCTCGAATGGCGGCAATACCATCGACGATCTCGCACGGGTCAACGCAGTGCCGGTCGGATTGCGGCTGCCGGCCAGTCGCATCGGTGCCTCCGCAGGCAACGTATCTCCCCTTGCGGCCGGCGATCCAAACGATCCCGCTTGTCCCCCGCGTCTGACGGAACGCGACCGGCTGATCGACGCGATGGACAAGGCCGGTTGGGTTCAGGCCAGGGCGGCTCGTATCCTCGGCCTCACGCCGCGGCAAATCGGCTACGCGCTGCGCCGATATGGCATCGAGGTGAAGAAATTCTAGACGTCGTGATGACGTCAAACGTAAGCCCGGAGTAGTCTCCCTCACACCCTTCGCGCCCAAGGCTGGTAGCCTTCGCGACCCGATTTGCTTGTCCACTGTCGGAAGCCCGACAAAGGTGTGTCGGAGCAATCCGACGGAATCCGACACGAAAGCCAATTCGTGAACCAAAACCGCTCTTTGAGCTGGCATAGCTCTTGCGGTTTGAACTGCGACATTCACCTAGCAACGGAGCCGTTCGATGTCCGCACCGGCAATTTCGCTTGAGAGCCTCAGCACGACATTCGGTGACCAGTTGCTTGCCACCGTGAAAGCCGGTGGCTGCGCGTCTTCGTCCTGCGGCTCGTCGATAAAGCCGGACGACACGGATCCGGCTATCTGGGAGAAGATCAAGGATCACCCCTGCTTTTCAGAAGAGGCGCATCACTATTTCGCGCGCATGCACGTCGCGGTCGCGCCCGGCTGCAATATCCAGTGCAACTACTGCAATCGCAAATATGACTGCGCGAACGAAAGCCGGCCTGGGGTGGTCTCCGAAACGCTGACACCCGACCAGGCGCTACGCAAGGTGGTCGCGGTCGCCAACGAGGTGCCGCAACTCTCCGTGCTCGGCATCGCCGGACCGGGCGATGCCTGTTACGACTGGAAGAAGACGAAGGCAACGTTCGAACGAGTTGCCAGGGAAATCCCAGACATCAAGTTTTGCATCTCCACGAATGGGCTCGCGCTGCCGGACCATGTCGATGAGCTTGCCGACATGAATGTCGATCACGTGACGATCACCATCAACATGGTCGACCCTGAGGTCGGTGCAAAGATCTATCCTTGGATCTTTTACGACCATCGCCGCTACGTCGGCATCGAAGCCGCCCGGATCCTGCACGAGCGGCAGATGTTGGGTCTGGAGATGCTGACCGCGCGCGGCATCCTCACCAAAATCAATTCAGTGATGATCCCCGGCGTGAACGATGAGCATCTGATCAAGGTGAATAGATGGGTGAAGGAGCGAGGCGCGTTCCTGCACAACCTCATGCCCCTGATTTCGGACCCGGCGCACGGCACGCACTACGGACTGAGCGGGCAACGCGGCCCAAACGCAATGGAGATGAAGGCTCTTCAGGATCGTGTCGAAGGCGGCGCCCAGTTGATGCGCCACTGCCGGCAGTGCCGGGCAGATGCCGTCGGCCTGCTCGGTGAGGATCGTGGCCAGGAATTCACACTCGACCGGATTCCCGGCGAGGTCACCTACGATGCCAGCAATCGCAAGGCCTATCGGGAGCTGGTCGCGGAGGAGCGCCGTGATCACGTGGCGGCTAGGAGAGAAGCGATCGGATTGGTCAAGGCAGCGAGCCCCGGCAAGTCCCTTCTCTTCGCGGTGGCGACCAAGGGCGGCGGCCGCGTCAATGAACATTTCGGCCATGCGAAGGAATTCCAGGTTTATCAAGCCTCGCCGAGAGGGATCAGCTTTGTCGGGCATCGCAAGGTGGAGCAGTATTGCCTCGGCGGCTGGGGCGGAGAAGCCGCCCTCGATGGCGTCATCGCAGCGCTTGAAGGCATAGATATCGTGCTGTGCGCCAAGATCGGAAATTGCCCCGAGGATCAGCTCGCGGACGCTGGAATCCGAGCCACCGACGCTTATGCCCATGACTATATCGAGACCGCAATCAGCGCGATTTACGCGGCCGCGTCTGGGACCCCCGCACTCGCGGCGACAGCCTGAGCGCGTCTCATCCATTCGGACCAGGAGTTAAAATGGCTTTCAAGATCATCGCATCCCAATGCACCCAATGCGGCGCCTGCGAATTCGAGTGTCCCTCCGGCGCGATCAAGTTCAAAGGCGAGAGCTATGTGATTGAGCCGCAAAAGTGCACCGAGTGCGAGGGGGTCTTCGATGCGCAGCAATGTGCCTCGGTATGCCCGGTGCCGAAGACCTGCGTTCCTGCGTGACGAACATTGGGCTAGCGACATGGTCGGGGATGCCTTCGCAGGACGCCTGGAACGCCTTTGTTCACAATCTGCAGCCTCAAGAGAAATCAGGGAACGGACATGTCGCTCGGACGCGAAGAGGAGGTCGAAATCCGCAGGCCTCCACGATTCATGCCGGGAGAGCGGGTACGTGCCACTCGCCACATAAAGAATGACGGCACCTATCCTGGCAGGGAGATCGGCGAAAATCTCGTGCGGAAGGGCGACGAGGGATATGTGCGCGACATTGGCACCTTTCTCCAGCAGTTCTTCATCTATGCGGTCGAATGGATCGACCGTGGCACAGTCGTCGGCATGCGAGCGCGTGAACTGATGAGCCTCGACAAAGCCGAGGTGCCCTGCAGTGCTGATAGCAATACCAATGAAGGGACGGCCAGATGAAAGTCATGATCCGCAGGACCGATGCTGGCTTGTCGGCGTATGTCCCGAAGAAGGACCTCGAAGAGCCGATCATCAAGCTCGAGAAGGAAGAGTTGTGGGGCGGAACTGTGACGCTCAGGAACGGGTGGCGGCTCCTCCTACCCGATCTTCCACGGGATACGCGTCTGCCGATCACCGTCGAGGCAAGGAAGGTTTCCGAAGAGGACTGATGCTGCCCGTTCATAAGGTGCGTCGCGAGGAAACGAGCATGAACACGATCCTGACATCGGGCCACCTGGTCATCGTGCGGGACAGTTTTGCCGAAAAGCTGCTTGACCTGGCGAAGGAAGCGCTCGCCGCCGATCAGGTGATCCCCTATCTCGGTCCGGGTCTTCTTGGGTTCAACTGTGCGGAACCGCCTGTGCCGCATACGCCGGAGGTCGTTGCCGCGGCACTCAATGCACGGGCGCCAGCCCCTTCCAGGATCCGCACCAATATGTGGTCGGTTGCGCAGTTCATCGAACAGCGCCGGCATCGCCGGACGCTTCAAGCTTGGATGACCGACATATTCGCAGCGCCGGTGGCGCCTACCCTCCTCCACGCCTGGCTCGCAAGGCTGCCGCTCTCCCTCTTCGTCGACAGCTGGTACGACGGCGCGATGCGCACGGCTCTCGTAGAGACCGGCCGAACGGACGTCGTCGAGATCCAGGGCGTAACGCGGGCGAACGAAATCGGTAACATTTGGACGAAAACCTACGATTTGTCCGGGAGGGAACTCGACCCCCGATCGGGGGCGAAGACGGTTCTCTATACACCTCACGGGAGTATTAGGCCGGCGCAAAACTTTCTCGTCGCAGATTCCGACTATGTCGAAGTCCTGACCGAAATCGATATCCAGACACCGATCCCAGACGTGGTGAAGGAACGGCGCATCACCCGTGGATTTTTCTTCGTTGGCTGCCGCTTCACCGATCAGATGCTGCGCACCTACGCCAGGCAGATCATGAAGCGCTCCCGAGGTCCACATTGCGCGGTAATGGACGCGGAAACGCTGTCCAGAAACGAAGCGCGTTTCCTTGCGGCAAGCGGAATCACGGTGATCGACATGCCAGTAGGTGAAGCCGCGGCTCGGCTTATAGGAACGCGCCCTGCTGCAGGTGGTGGACAGGATTAACAATGGCGGGCCCCTTTGATGATTGGTCCTTCGCTTGCCTCGAAGGCGCAAAATGCAGTCGGGAATAGACCCGTGAGCAGTGATGCTATCGGCAGCGCAACGAACGCTCTGAATTCGTTGACCCATGTGGAAGCGGCGCGCTGGGGCCGGGATTTGAGTACGCTGTTGCGCATCACGCGTATGAATTTGCGGCATCCCTGGCAGGTCGCCTTCGCTATGGGCTCGACGGTCCTGGCGGCAATCCTCCAGTTGCTCATTCCCCAGCTTCTCGGCCGGGCCGTCGACCTGACCCAGACAGCCATCGGGGGCGGTGTCGCGGGGACCGCGGCAGGACAAGCGCTCTGGATCCCGGCTCTCCTGCTGCTCGCCGTCAGCGCGCTACACGGCCTTTTCACGATGGCGCAGAACTATTTTGCCGAAGCCGTCGGGCATCATGTCGCGTACGAACTGCGGCTCGCCTACTACGACAAGATCCAGCGTCTCAGCTTTTCCTTTCACGACCGGGTCCATTCAGGCGATCTGATCACCATCGGAATGCTCGATCTCCAAGGCGTGCGGATGTATTTTTCCACCGCGCTCGTTCGCGTGCTCCTGCTCACCATGCTGATCGGGATCGGCGCCTACATGATGATCTCGACCGATCCCATGCTCGGCCTGGTCGCGCTGAGCTTCGTGCCTTTTGTCGCCTGGCGCTCATCGGCCACACAGCTTAGGCTGCGCGCCACCTGGCTCGACCTGCATGAGCGGCTTTCAGTACTAAGCCGCGTGATGGAGGAAAATCTCGCAGGCATCCGCGTGGTCCGCGCTTTTGCGGCTCAAGCCTATGAGATGCTGAAGTTCGACGGCGCTTCCAAGAACGCGCTCGACCTCGCCCACGACCGAGTTGACATCTACGTGCCCAGCACGTCGGCGATGACCTTGTCCTTCTTTTTCGCAATGGGATTGGTGCTCTGGATCGGTGGCAGCAAGCTCGTCGCTGGCGAGATAAGCGTCGGAACGGTGGCGACCTTCCTGACCTTCATGACAATCCTGCAAATGCCAGTCCGCCAGATCGGCCTCATGGTCAATGCCTTTGCCCGCGCTTCTAGCTGCGGTTCGCGGCTTTTCGGTCTCCTCGACCAGGAGATCACAATCAGGGATGCTCTCGAGGCCAGACCGCTCGAGATAAGCGACGGCACTCTGCGCTTCCACAATGTCTCGTTTGCGTACCCCAGCGCCGAAAACCGCGCCATTCTGAAGAACCTCAGCTTTGAGGCCCGTAGAGGCGAGACGATCGCGATCGTCGGTCCGCCGGGTTCGGGCAAATCGACGATAGCTCATCTGGTCCCCCGCTTTTATGACGTGACCGGTGGCGCCATCACGCTGGACGGCCAGGACATACGCAATGTCACCCTCGCGACGCTTCGCAAGGCGGTCGCCGTCGTACAGCAGGATGCATTCCTATTCACCACTACGATCGAGAACAACATCGCTTATGGCGATCCCTGGGCGAAGAGACAGCGAATCGAACGCGCCGGCGAATTCGCCCAGCTCCACAACTACATCCTCGGGCTCCCAGCGGGCTACGAGACGGTCGTGGGCGAACGCGGCGTCTCTCTCTCTGGCGGCCAGCGCCAGCGTCTCACGATTGCTCGCACCATGATGCTGCGCCCCTCCGTCGTCGTTTTCGACGACTCAACGGCCGCGATCGATGCCGGCACCGAGCAGCGCATCCGCGCGGCGATGCGGCGCTTCGCCAAGGATCGGGTGACGATCATCATCGCGCACCGGCTGAGTGCGCTTGTGCATGCCGATCAGATCCTTTTTGTCGATAACGGCGAAATCGTAGAACGCGGCACGCATCAAGAGCTTTTGGCGAAGCGGGGACGCTACAGGGCCCTTTACGATCTCCAGACGCGCCCGGGTCATGACAATATGACCCAGTATGGGGGCGCCCGCTGATGGCGCAGGGCCGCGCCGGCGAAGTCGAAGCCGAACGTGACGACGGTAGACGCCCTCCGCGCGCGGTTGTCGGCTCGCACCGCATCGAGGAGGAGATGTTCGGCCGGGCTTTCGACAAGAGCATCCTCCGGCGCATCTGGGCTTTCGTCCGTCCCTATCGGGCCAGGGTAGTCATCACGATTGCAGCAATGCTGATCTTCACCGGGACGCAGCTTCTCATCCCGTTGATCATCCGCTACGCGCTCGACCAGGGCATGAACCCGGCAAGGACCGATCGCTCAGCCCAGCTCGCGGCCGTCGGCGCGTTCGTTTTGGCGATTTTGGTCAATTTCGCTGCCGGCTACATGCAGGAAACCGTGGTTGGGAAAGTGGCCGAAACTGTCCTGTTCGACATCCGCCGCGCCATGTTTGGCCATCTGCAGAAGGTTTCGCTCTCCTTCATGGACAAGACCGAGGTCGGACGCCTCATGTCGCGCCTGCAAGGCGACGTCAACTCCATACAGGAATTCCTCGAAACCTCGGTATATTCCGTAGGCGATGTTGCGCTTCTCTTCGGCATCGTTTTCGTAATGCTGTGGCTCGACTTCCGCCTCGGCCTCCTGACGCTCTCGGTTCTGCCGGTCCTGGTGATCGTCCGCATTGTCTGGCTGCCGCGTGCCCGCGACGCCTTCATGGCCGCACACGAGACTAATTCCGTCGTCAACGGCGCGCTGGCCGAAGCCATTCACGGCGTGCGCACCGTCCAGTCAATGGACCGCCAGCA
The DNA here is from genome assembly GCF_040318915.1 of Mesorhizobium sp. M0991. Classification (NCBI taxonomy): domain Bacteria; kingdom Pseudomonadati; phylum Pseudomonadota; class Alphaproteobacteria; order Hyphomicrobiales; family Phyllobacteriaceae; genus Mesorhizobium; species Mesorhizobium sp. M0991. Next base: position 78,341 of record NZ_JAMYNE010000022.1, on the reverse strand, counting down.
GGTGAATTTCATCCTTTTTGACGACAAGGCCCATGCCAACCTCAGGACCCACCTGATCGCTGCCAAATATGCACTGGTCATGGTGCCTATCGTCGATGGCCTCACCGGCCTCGCCATGGCCGCCGTTATTGTGGTCGGCGGCTCGATGGTCATGAATGGCCGCATAGATGTGGGCGTATTGGTTGCCTACCTATTTTACATCCAGCGCTTCTTTGACCCGATCCGCTCACTCACCCTGCAATATTCGGTCATGCAGCGCGCCATGGCCTCAGGCAAGCGCCTGACCGATGTGCTCGACGTCAAGATCGATGTTCAGGACAAACCCAATGCCGAGATGCTTTCGCCCGAAATGGACGGCTCGGTCGAGTTCAGGGACGTCACCTTCGGCTACAATCCGAACCGTTCGGTGCTGAAAAATGTCTCCTTCCGGGTCAATCCCGGCGAGACGGTCGCACTGGTCGGGCCGAGCGGTTCTGGCAAATCGAGCGCGATGGCCCTGGTCCACCGCTTCTATGATGTTCAGCAGGGCCAAGTGCTGGTCGGCGGACATGATGTGCGCGATCTCACCCAGGAATCGCTCGGCCGCCAGGTCGCCATGGTGCTGCAGGAGCCGTTCCTGTTCACCGGGACGGTCTTCGAGAACATTCGATACCACAAGACGGAAGCCACGCGCGACAAGGTGATCGAGGCCGCCAAGGCGGTCGGCGCCCACGACTTCATAATGAGCCTCGCCGACGGGTATGAGACCCAACTTGGCGAACGCGGCGACAACTTATCTCTCGGCCAGCGCCAGCTTATCAGTTTCGCCCGCGCCCTCGTCGCCGACGCCAAGATCCTCGTGCTCGACGAAGCTACCGCCAACATCGACAGCTACACGGAAATGCAGATTCAGAAGGCTCTGATAAAGCTGCTTGAAGGGCGCACTGGCCTCGTCATCGCCCACCGTCTTGCCACGATCCGGGGTGCCGACCGCATCATCGTGCTTCAGAATGGCCAAGTTATTGCGACTGGCAACCACGATCAGCTAATAGCCATGGGGGGCCTGTATTCCAAACTCTACAATCTCAACTACGCCTCCTTTGACGATATTCCAGAACACGATACGACCGTACAAGCCGGCTCCCAGACCTGACGTCTTGGCGGCCTTGTGGTACTGACATTGACTTCGGGCGTGCCGGCGGACACTCAGGCCGCCGCAGACGAGGAAGCAGGCAGCATTCATGCAAAGCACTCGCGCGGATCGTGAAGACCGGCTGCGAACGATTTCCTCCAGCGTCGTTATCCGACCGCGGTGCACGCCGCGACATCGGGCGAACTCGCTCCAGGTGGTGTCGCTCGGCGTAGCAAAGCCGCTCGCGAGCGCGCCCTCAACAGCGCCGTAGCGAGTGACGGCTTTGCTACCGCCGAGCCGCTGATGAAGCTGGATGCGGGAGCCGCCACCGGCGCCGCCCCGGTCGAGAAGAACCTCTGCGGCGGGCTATGTGCCAACGACTAGCGCGAGCGCGACGAGCAGACGCGTGCCGGCATCGTGACGCGCTCGGCCATCATCTCCTTAGGATCGTGCAGGTTCACACGATGGCCCAGACGCCAGCCAACGCACAAACCCCTGGTAATCTGTGCCGCCGGCTCGTGGTCAGTTTGGCCTCCCTCCCGATTGCCCGCCCCACCACGTGCACGCTCGAGCACGTGGATGTGAGGGAGCGCTGTTACAACGATTTAACCTTCAGATCAGACCGCGAATTTCACGGTCAGACAAGTCGAGCCATGATTTCGGATTGAATGGTCCTCGCGGTGTACAGGGAAGCATCTAGCGGCAGATTCCCAAATGCCAGTTGACAAAGAAGGTAGTTAGCACCTGCCTCTTCCAACTGACCAAGCAGAGCTTCTCGCACAGACGCTGCTGATCCTACCACGCACAATTCACTCTCGACTGCCGCATCGAAGGTCAGCGGCAGGTTGGGTGGAGTGGGGATAGCGTTAAGCTCATAAAGGAATTGGAAGCTCTTGAGCCATCGATCGTAAGCAGGTGCCGCGAGCGAATAGGCATGTGTGTCACAACGCCCAACCACGACCATGCGGAGCAATCCAATAAATGGCGCTCGATCGCCCGCGCCAGTGTTGTCCTCTTGATAGGCGCGGAACGCATCAGTAGTTTTGCGAACAGAAGAGGAAGGTCCTACACACGCGATATTTGCTCCATTCGCAGCGGCCCAGGCTGCGGACTCGGGTCGATTGGCGGCGACCCATGTCGGCGGATGTGGACGCTGATGAGGTCTTAGCGTCAAAGGAACGTCATTGAGCTCAAAATGGCGGCCTTGATAGCACAGCGTGCCAACCTTCATGGCATTAACAAGTATTTCAACAAGAATTTCGCTGGCTTCCGCATAGCGGCCCGGCACCGCGTCCGCACCAATCCCGAAGTAACCCAATTCGATCGGGAGAGCACCGCGCCCTATGCCCAGTTCGAGCCTGCCACCGCTCAACTGGTCCAGCATACAGATCTCTTCGAACGCACGCAGCGGATGATAAAGCGCAAGCAGCATCACCAAGGGTCCGAGACGCAGGCGCCGGGTGCGCTGGGCGACGCTCGATAAGAACAGATTCGGCGATGGACCTCTCCCATGGGGGGTACAGTGGTGCTCTGCGAGATGATAGGCATAGAACCCTAGCTGATCGCACGCCTCTGCTAATATCAGGCGATCTTCGTACTGCCGGGCGATATCGAGGCCGTCCTCGTCCAGATGATCGAAGATGCCGAAGGCTAGGTTTGAAGGAAAGACGTTTGTCACTCGATATTGTCCCCGATTTTAAAGAAAAATGTTGTCGTGCTTGGGTGACCAAGCAAGTCTCAAGATAGCAATGTGTGATATCGGATTAGCGTCAGCGTACCGAACGAGCAGAGCCTGACGCTCCCCTGCCTGTGGTGCTTGGTATGCTTAAGCTTCCAACTATATCGCGAGCGGCAGCAAGAAATGCATCCAATTGCTCTTTTGTGCCGATGCTGACGCGGATGCAATGTTCCAAACCATTGTCCGGAAAGTATGCAACGAGTATCTTTTGCCTTTCCAAGGCTGCTTGCCACCATGAGCCGTCCTGTCCCGCTGGCACACGGGCTAGCAAGAAATTTGCGTGGGAGGGCGTTACGGAAAATCCAAGTTGCGACAGTGCGGCTGTCACTCGCTGTCGTTCATGTCTGATGTGCTTGTGGTTCTCTGCGTAGGCGCCGCGATGCGCAAGCACGCTGATACCAACCGCATGCCCGATCACGTTCATGTTGAAGACGTTCTGGATGTTGCGCAGCCTGCCAATAATCTCAGGGTGACCGAAACCGAAACCGACGCGAATGCCGGCGGCGGCATAGCTCTTCGAAAATGTTCTCAAGATCAGAAGGTTCGAATAACGGTTGATGAGGCGCAGCCCGTGATCGGGTGCAAAGTCGACATAGGCCTCATCAAGGACGACCAGGCGATCCGATTGTGCCACGAGGCGTTCGATATTGCTTATCGAGAGGAATGTTCCGGTCGGATTGTTTGGATTGGCCACCAGAATGAACTTGGCGTCTTTTGCCGGACCGGAAAGCAATTGCTCCATTGGCAGCGAATGAGTTTGACATCCGATCTCGAGAAACTCAGCACCATGCAACATGGCAAGTTTGCGGTTGAACGAAAACCCTGGCGATATCATCGCCACCTTGTCGCCAGGGGCGAGGAAAGCTCTGTAGATGAGTCCGAGCAGTTCAGACGACCCGTTGCCTGCGATGACCTGATCCGTGGATACGCCATAGGTATTGGACGCTGCTTCCCTCAAGCTGATGTTATCGTCGTCCGGATACAGATACTGGCGCTGGAGGGCCGCCACTGCACTTTGCATTATGATTGGCGGCAACGGAAACGGGTTCTCATTCGTATTCAGCTTGACAAAACTTCTGTCCGGCGCTGGTCCGTTGGACGGCAGAGCATCTAACTGTCGCGTCCCTTGCGGAAGAGACGAAAGCACAGCTTGCAGTTTTGCATCGGACATATTTTATCTCCGTTTCAGTCGCACAGGGCATCCGTATGAGCTCGCAATGAGAGCAACATGGCGGACGGATTGACGATGGCAGCGTCGCCTTTCACAAGATGGTCGCAACGCCGGCTGCCACGACGGGAATTCGGCCAGGCTGTCCTCGGTCGGATCGACTTGACGCGGACGCGGATCTGCATCCCTGCGCGGGCCAAGCCGCTAAGCGGTCTCAGCTAATCCGCCTGAGTCATGCTTTCACAGACGCTTGACCTCGATGCCGTATTTCCTCAGCACGTAGCCAATCTGGCGCGGGGTCAGTCCAAGCAGGCGCGCCGCCTTTGCCTGCACCCAGCCACATCTTTCCATGGCAGCAATGACGCGCTCGGCGTCGGTGGTCCTCGCGCCCAATGAGTGGGTTGCTCCGGCAGGCGGGACTGTGGTGGCGGCCGAACGAGCGGCCGCATCCGGAGGCGTGGCCGGATTCACTGCCTCTGGCAGGATTGGCGCTGGTTGCAGCGCGGCCTTGCCCGATCTGCTCTTCCGCAGCGCCTCGGCAAAGCATTGGTCGTGGGAGCACGCAAAGTCGTTTCTCCCGATTGATCGTCCCTCCGCCAGGATCGCTGTCCGGTGCACGCAATTTTCAAGCTCGCGAATGTTGCCGGGAAATTCACATTTCATCAGTACTTCAATCGCACGCGGATCGAAGGTCAGCGTACGGCCGTTCTCATCGTTGAAATTCTTGAGAAACTCAGCTGCGAGGAGCGGAATATCGCTGCGCCTTTGGCGTAATGCCGGCACCAGCAAGGGAACCACGTTGATGCGATAATATAGGTCGGCGCGGAACTCATTCCTTGCAACCGCCTCTTCAAGGTTCCTGTTCGTGGCGGCAATCACGCGAACGTCGACCTTGATGGTCTGGTTGCTGCCGACGCGCTCAAACTCCTGCTCCTGCAGCACGCGCAGTAGCTTTGCCTGGAAGGAGGCCGAGATCTCGCCGATCTCATCCAGAAACAACGTCCCCTTGTCGGCGAGCTCAAAGCGACCCTTGCGGGAATTGAACGCGCTTGTGAAGGCACCCTTCTCATGACCGAACAATTCGGATTCCAGGACTGTCTCTGGCAGCGCTGCACAATTGAGTTTGATGAAGGGCCGCTTGGCGCGCGGCGACAACTCGTGAATTGCCTTGGCGACCAGCTCCTTCCCGGTACCGGATTCGCCTCGCAACAGAACCGTGGTCTTTGCCTTAGCTACAACTGCGATCTTCTCGAGCAGCGCGCTTAGCGCCGGACTATCGCCAATCATTCCCTTGACGTGAACCTTCTTGCGCTGCGGTGCAGGGTGCTTGACATCAGAGAATTGCGTTTGCAGCCCATCTTCCACCTCCGTCGGTCGTTCGCGGTCGCCCGCGGAGAAGCGGTGCAACTTGACTGTCTGTCCCACCATGTTGGCTATCATGGTGAGCAGCCGGACATCATAATCGAGCCGATACGTTGACCTGCTGTCCAAGGCGCGGTCGATAGTCAGCGTGCCTACGGCGTTCCCATCAACACGAATGGGAACGCCGATGAAGGACACGGTGTCGGAGGCCCCAAGCACCTCTATGTCAGCGGCAGTGAAGGCCGAATGCACCGCTATGTTCTCGGCGACGAGCGGCGTGTCCGTCGTCACAATCAGATCGATTGCCTTGCGCGGCAGGCGCATCCGGGAGCGCTCATCGCTGTTCTCGTCGCAGCCGGTGACTACGGTGATGTCCAGTACGCCCTCAGCGTCGAAGAGAGCGATGATGCCGTGCCGCATCTGCACAAACGAGGGCAGGAGATCGACGACCTTGGCCAACGTGACTTCGAGCCGGGCGGGGTCGGTGAGTACTTTCGATATTTCGAAGATGCCGGTAAGCGCGTGCTCGTGCGATGGCACAAAAGGGACCGCGGTGTTCATCTCGGACTTTGGGTAAGCCCTTTTCGCATCCGGAAGCGAAATGCGGCACTCGCTGGCATTTTGTTCTGATTTGGGAATGTTGTGGTGCATATGATCCTCGATCTCGCGCCATGAAATGCATGCCGGCGGCATGTGCGCCCGCGACGTCGCGGGCAAGCGCGAAAATGCTCTGACGTGAACTCGTGCCACCGCCGTGTGGTCGAGTGCAAAGCGGGTCGACCCCTGACGCATCGCTTGGCTCTCCCTCCACGAAGCTTGGCCACGTTCTCGGCTTGCACGGGGGCAACCACACGTTGATTTTCAAAAGACTGGAGCGAGGCGGGATAGTCAATCGAGCTTTCTTTCATTCGTGAAAGGAAACCTCGCGGCCTATGATAGAATTCATCAGTTCTAATTTTTGTCGGCGATGTTGAACGACAGAAATACGGCGCCGGCGATGCGGTGCCCGAGCGGCTGACCGCGCCGAGTTGCCGGGCCGTGCCAGTCACCAGCGCCTGCGAACCAGGGGCGGGAGCGATAATCACTGCCGACGACACTGGTCGGTCGCGGCAACCGCCATTTCCTCGATATTGATGACACAGATAAGGCGGCGGCGTCGCGTGTGAAGGCGCGAAGGTGGCGGTCGAGCGCGGCTTTCTCGGCGGTGCTCGGAACTTCTGAACCGCATCGTCGCGGTCAGCACCAGCGGCGTCAATCCCTACGTCTCGACGTCGCTTTCAAGCTGTCGCTGCAGCGGGAGCGCGGCAAAGAACACGGCAATTCTGCGCCCTCGTGCCAGCGATGCGGCCCTTCCCAAAGTCGGCAAACCGAGGAGCCCGCCACGATGTGCAGCAAAACCGCAAGCCAGAGAGATCGACCGGCAATCTGCCGGAGAACATCAAGCGCGTGCTGGACGGCGGCCTTGTCATTCCCGTCTTGTGCCACCGCTCATCCCATCATTGGCGAGCCCAACGTCAGTTCAGGTCATGCGGATCCATTTGGCATGGGTATTGCGGCGGCCTTGGTGCAGCGTTCGACCGGAGCGCCGCGATAGGGAGAAGCCCGGGAGAAGTCACGCCACCTCGATCCGGTCAGGGAGAGAGAAACAGTGTCAGCTGCACAAGTCCGCGGCGCGAGTCCCGCGCCCCGCAAACCCTTCTATGCCAAGCTTTACGCGCAGGTGCTTGCCGCCATCGCCCTCGGCGTCGCAATTGGCTATTTCTATCCGGGGACCGGCGAGAGCCTGAAGCCGCTGGGTGATGCCTTCATCAAGCTGGTCAAGATGATCATCGCGCCTGTCATCTTCCTGACAATTGCGACCGGCATTGCCGGCATGAACGATCTTCACAAGGTCGGCCGGGTCGCCGGCAAGGCAATGGTCTATTTCCTCACCTTCTCGACGCTGGCGCTGATCGTCGGCCTCATCGTCGCCAATGTCGTCCAGCCTGGCGCCGGCCTCAACATCGATCCGGCCTCGCTCGATGTCCAGGCCGTGAATACCTATGCCGCAAAGGCCCACGAGCAGTCGGTCACCGGCTTCCTGATGAACATCATCCCGCCAACGATAGTCGGCGCCTTCGCGGAAGGCGACATCCTGCAGGTGCTGTTCTTCTCGGTTCTGTTCGGCATGGCGCTCGCGATGGCCGGAGAGACGGGCAAGCCTGTCGTTTCCTTCCTTCAGGCGCTCATCGCGCCTGTCTTCAAGCTCGTCGGCATTCTGATGAAAGCCGCGCCGATCGGCGCTTTCGGCGCAATGGCCTTCACCATCGGCAGATATGGCATCGGTTCGGTCGTCAACCTCGCGATGCTGGTCGCGACGTTCTATTTCACCGCCTTCCTCTTCGTGTTCGGGGTTCTCGGCGCGGTCTGCCGCTACAACGGCTTTTCGATCTGTTCTCTCATTCGCTACATCAAGGAAGAGCTGCTGCTTGTCCTCGCAACGTCCTCCTCGGAGGCCGCGCTCCCCTCGCTCATGCAGAAGATGGAGAAGGCGGGCGCCAGGCGTTCGGTTGTGGGTCTCGTCATCCCGGCCGGATATTCGTTCAATCTGGACGGCACGAATATCTACATGACCCTGGCGGCCCTCTTCATCGCGCAGGCGACGAACACTGATCTGTCAATCGGCGATCAGGTGCTGCTGCTGCTCGTTGCGATGCTTTCCTCCAAGGGCGCTGCAGGTGTGACAGGTGCGGGCTTCATCACCCTGGCTGCTACGCTCGCCGTAGTTCCGAGTGTTCCCGTTGCTGGGATGGCCCTGATACTCGGCATCGACCGCTTCATGTCCGAATGCCGGGCGTTGACGAATTGCGTTGGTAACGCAGTGGCATCCCTCGTCGTCGCCCGCTGGGAAGGAGAATTGGACCAAGCGCAGATGAAAGCCGCCTTCTGCGGTCATCAGCTTGCCGAGGCATCAAACCGGCTATCCTCCGCCGAGTAAGGGCGACGCACCGCGACCGGTTTCGCCAAGCTGGTCACATGACCTGAACGATCGACTCGCAGGCTCTAAACGGCGCCTCACGGACCATGTATCAGAAGCGCTAAATGTGTGAGTGCAAATCATCGCCGCCCTAAGCGAATGAACCTTCCGTTATACCCGGCCGGTCTACGTCTGGAGTAGTCCAATACGCTGTCGATCATTCAGTATGCGGGCGTCTTCACTTTGCCCACCCGAAAGCATTGTCGAATCGCGCTAGGTGACAGAGAGCCAGCCTGCGTCAAAAACCAATCAGAATAGGACCCATGACCAAGCGCCCCACAATTACCGATCTCGCCCGCGAAGCCCGAGTCAGCGTAGCAACGGTCGATCGGGTTCTGAACGCCCGCCATCCGGTGCGCGAGGAGACCGCGCGGCGGGTCCACGACGCCGCCCACGCGATCGGCTATCATGCTGCCGGGCTCATCAAGCAGCGCTTGCGGCGAGACCTACCGTGCTACCGTCTGGGCTTCATCTTGAGAAAACCGGCCCAGCATTTCTACCAAGACTTTGCGCGCGAGGTCGAAGCGTCGGTCAATTTGGCCCAGTCCTTCCACGGCATTCCGCTCATCCAATTCGCCCCGTCACATATGCCGAGCGACCTAATCGCACCGCTCAAGGATTTGGGCGCACGCTGCCATGCGATCGCGATGGTGGCACCGGACCACCCAAAAATTACAGCAGCGGTTGAGGACCTCAAGGCCAAAGGCATTCCGGTTTTCTCGCTGCTTTCCGACTTCGCCGCCGGCGTGCGACAGGGCTATATCGGCCTCAACAACCGCAAGGTGGGGCGCACGGCCGCTTGGATGGTGTCCAAGGTCGCAAAACGGCCCGGCAAGGTGGCGGTGTTTGTCGGTAGCCATCGTTTCCAGGGGCACGAGCTCCGTGACGTCGGCTTTCGCTCCTATTGCCGTGAGAACGCGCCGACGTTCGAGGTGCTCGATCCGCTTGTGAACCTGGAGAAACGGCAGGTCACCTACGAGGCAACGCTTGATCTCATGCAGCGGGAACCCGAGCTCGTCGGCTTCTATGTCGCCGGGGGCGGCATGGAGGGCGCCATCTCCGCGGTCCGGGAAGAGGGTAAAAGTCGCGATCTCGTCGCGATCGTGAATGAAATCACGCCGGAATCTCGGGCGGCACTCGCTGATAACATCATCACGATGGCGGTCGCCACGCCAATGCGCCGGCTTTCCCAGGAGCTGATAACGCTGATGACGCGGGCTATCGAGACCGGCACTGCTGAAACACCAGGACAGACATTTCTGCCGTTCGACATCCATCTGCCGGAAAATATATGAAACTGATGGCTTCTATCGTAAGCGGGGAGTTTCCTTTCATGAATGAGAGAAAGTTGATTGATTATCCCATCCACGCGGGGTAGCCGCACCCCACAGGCCTCAGCCGCGGCCCAGGATGAAGCGCCGATTGGGTGAACGGATCGGCCGCGCGTTCAGCCCGAAGCGCGAGGTAAATTGCCTACATCCGCAGCGTTGACCTCGACCGGCTTCATTGCCAACATCTCGACGTTGTCGGTGCAGGGCGGTGTCATCAAGGATGCCTCACGCCAGTAGCCGAGCGAGGCCGGCACAGTCCATTGGTATCGACCTCGTCGACCGCCATCTCCTCGCCTGGCCGCGTGAAAAGCCGCGGCATGGCCGGCAAAGTTGGCATTTGAGTGGGGCTAAACACCTTCTGGGACTTCGCACGCGAAATCGGAGGCGGCAGTCAATTCAGTACCAACCCGGACATGTGTTCTGCTCGTTCCTGGCCCTCGTACTCAGCAAGGAACTGCGCCGCTCTGCCGGGCCAAAGGCCTGACGCCCGAATGGCAACCGTTCCTACGCGATCGCGACCGCCTCCAGGAAGCCACCATCGAAAAGGATGCTCGCGTCGTCACCACCACGTCACGGCCAAAGTGGGCAACGTTTTGAAGGCAGCTGGCATCGCTCTGCCACACAACCTCGACGAACAACTCGCCTGAGATCACCCCCAAAACGTAGTGGTAACACGCGCCGGAGCGCGCCTAACATGCTGATTAATGACATATTCTTGCGGGCGGTGTTTAAACTGCAAGGTCGGATGGTCGTGCCCGAGACGCTCAATAGCTTTCAAGCAAAGGCGCCAGGCGAGATGCCTCCTGCAACATCATTTCCCGCATCCACAGGCTTGCCGGATCAGTGTTGTGAAGCGCAGGCCATTGGACGGCCTCCGTGAATGCGGGATGAGGAAGTGGCGGCGGAAGTCCGACAATCCGCAGGGGTGTTGTTTTTGCGAAATGCTGCGCCAGCCGTAAGGGCATGGTCCCGATGCGGTTGGTGCCTGATAGGACCGGCGCGATCAGGCTAAAGCCCTGTACGACGACCTCGATACGTCTCTCGAACCCGTGCTCGAGCAAATACCATTCCTCCATGGTGGGCTGCCGGGTGTGCCTGAATTTGAGCACGACATGCCCCATCGACAAGTATCGCTCGAATGTAAGTGGCTCTGACAGCTGCTTGTTCGTGCCGCAGCCTACGCATACGAGCATATCTTCGAACAGGGCTGCGCGAGGATGTTTCGACATGAACACTTCCGGCATAATCAGAAAATCAACGTCGCCGCGCCGGAGAAGCTCCTCGGGGTCGTCGCAAATAGGGAGACATTCGAAGCGGACGGCGGGAGCTTCCCGCGCAGTACGCTCTACGATCCTCTTAAAAAGCACGAGCGTGAGGTAATCGGAAAGCATGATTCGGAAGAGACGATCCGATTGGGCTGGGTTAAAGGCGTCGGAGGAAATAATCGATAGCTGGATGTGCAGCAATGCGTCCCGGACTGCTGGGGCAAGCCCCTCCGCGCGCGGTGTCAAAATGAGCTCGCGGCCGTTCATCGTAAATAGCTCATTGCTGAAGTAGGCGCGTAACCGAGCGACGGCGGCGCTCATGGCCGGCTGGCTCAGATTAATACTGTTGGCCGCGGCAGTGACTTTACGCTCCCTGATCAGAGCGTCCAGCACAACGAGGAGATTCAGATCCAGCCCCTTAAACCGCATATCCTGATCTATCCAGCGTGTGGATGGGCATCATCTAAACAATCAATTTTACGAATTTACGAACCATGCATTAGAGGAACGTAAATGACCGACGTCAAGCTCAAATCGACGGCGCCGCCACACGGGCGGGAACATCGAGAGAGCTCATTGGCGAGCCCCACCGGCTGGCTCACCGTCGCTAACGACAACGGTTGAGTGCAGCCAACAACGCCGCCGCTTTGGCCGGGTAATGCGGCCCGCAAGAAACCATTTTGAAGAGAGGTCCTGAATGCGCCCTCAGGTGCAGTGGAAATTGTGCTGGGAAAACGAGTTGCAGCTCTCGGACCACGTCGAGCTCGCCCAGTTCTTTCGTAATACCTACGGGCCGACTGGGGCGTCCAACGCAGAACCGTTCGAAGGTAGTCGAAGCTGGGCCGGAGCCAGGCCTGAACTCCGCGCAATCGCCTATGATTCGAGCGGTGTAGCGGCTCACATGGGCATACTGCGCCGTTTCATCAAGGTTGACGCGGTCGATCTGTTGGTGGCTGAGCTGGGCCTGTACGGGGTACGTCCGGATCTTGAGGGTCTCGGAATCGCCCATTCAATCCATGTCATGCTTCCAATACTGCAGGAGCTTGGCGTTCCATTCGCTTTCGGAACCGTCCGGGACGCGCTGCGGAATCATGTTGAGAGGTTCGCGCGGCGATACAGCCCTTTGGCCGTTTTGTCGGGAATTCGCGTGCGCTCCACCCGACCAGAGGCGCGCCTCGACCTGCCGCCCACACGCATCGATGACGCACTCACCATTGTTCTGCCAGTTGGACGGCCGATCAGCGAATGGCCCACGGGCACGATGATCGATCGGAACGGACCAGAGCTATGAGCCGTCCCGATTGCTTGTACGAAGTGCGCCGTGAGTGCTCTGACGGCACCGGCCGTCGCAGCGTTTATCTGACGTTTGACGACGGTCCCAATCCACTTTTCACACCGGAGATTCTCGATGTGTTGGCAGAGCAGCGGGTGCCGGCGACTTTCTTCGTCATCGGCGCCTACGCCTTAGAGCACCCGGATCTAATCCAACGAATGTTTGCAGAAGGGCACGAGCTAGGCAACCACACGATGACTCATCCGGATCTGTACAAATGCGGCTTCGGCGAAGTGCAACGTGAGATTTTTGAAGCGAACGGCGCCATCATGAGGGCGTGCCCTCAGGCCTCGGTGCGCTATATTCGCGCGCCCTACGGCGCCTGGAGCGAAGAAATCTTCACAGCGTCACAGATCGCCGGGCTGACGGCCCTCCATTGGTCCGTCGACCCTCGAGATTGGTCTCGCCCTGGGGTCGACGCGATTATCGATACCGTGCTCGCCTCTGTCCGGCCGGGCGCAATCGTACTCTTGCACGACGGATGCCCTCCCGGCGAGTTGAGCCAGGGCGCTCACGCCGGTCTGCGCGACCAGACGGTCACGGCGCTGTCCCGTCTGATTCCAGCACTTCATGAGCGCGGATTTGTAATCCGCTCACTTCCTCAACATCACTGAACAAACGAGATCCCATGACTCTTCTTGGTACAACCAGCACTGTGGCCATTTCGCTTTATGCACTGCTCTCGACTGCTTATAAGAGCATGCAGGGGATTTATGCTCTGCCGACAAACGACTCATCGGCGTTGGAGGATCTCGTCGGCTCCGATCAACTGCCCAGCGTGGATGTCATCGTCCCCTGCTTCAACGAGGATCCGCGCACGCTTTCAGAGTGCCTGGCGTCCATTGCAGACCAAGAATACGCCGGAAGACTTCGGGTCTATGTGGTTGATGACGGTTCTGGAAATCGCGAAGCCGTAGGAACTGTCCACGAAACCTACGCGCGCGACCCTAGGTTCGACATCATTTTGCTTCCCGAGAATGTTGGAAAGCGCAAGGCGCAGATCGCCGCGATACGCCGCTCATCCGGGGATTTGGTGCTTAACGTTGATTCAGACACGATACTCGCGTCCGACGTCATCACCAAGCTTGTACCGAAGATGCGAGATCCAGCGGTCGGCGCAGTCATGGGTCAGTTGATTGCCAGTAACCGGAGCGAGAGCTGGCTGACAAGGCTGATAGACATGGAGTACTGGCTGGCTTGCAACGAGGAGCGCGCGGCACAGGCTCGCTTCGGTGCCGTTATGTGCTGTTGCGGCCCATGTGCCATGTACCGTCGGTCTGCGCTCCTTTTGTTACTGGACCAGTACGAGTCGCAATTTTTTCGGGGCAAGCCAAGCGACTTCGGGGAGGATCGCCATCTCACTATCCTCATGCTGAAAGCAGGCTTTCGAACCGAGTACGTTCCGGGCGCCATCGCGGCCACAGTCGTTCCGAACAGACTCGGACCGTATCTGCGCCAACAACTCCGTTGGGCACGAAGCACATTCCGGGACACGCTGCTTGGGCTGCGCTTGCTGCCCGGCCTCAATAGCTATCTCACGTTGGACGTGGTCGGACAGAATCTCGGGCCGCTACTCCTCGCCCTATCGGTACTAACGGGCCTCGCACATTTCGCACTGACAGGCACTGTGCCTTGGTGGACAGGACTGATGATTGTGTCCATGACCATGCTCCGATGCAGCGTGGTAGCATTTCGTGCTCGACAGTTTCGATTTCTGGGCTTTTCCCTGCACACGTTCATCAACATCTTTCTCTTACTTCCCTTGAAGGCCTACGCGCTGTGTACATTGAGCAATAGCGATTGGCTGTCGCGAAGCTCTGCTGTCGCTACATCGAACACTGGGGGAAAACAGGCCCCCACCCAAACTCCGATCACTGGATCAAGCAGGGCAGAATTCTCACCGCATGCGGCTCCGCTTCGCAGGCTCAATCTTGCGCGGATTCTTCGGGATTAGCGCTGTCGAGCAACATCTGCGGCGACGAGTGATCGCTAATTACCTAGGTAGACGAGAGGTGGACGAGTTTGACCCAGAACATGAATCATCAGTTGCTCGATCGGGAATTGGCCGCAGACGATCCGTGGCGCCTCGACGGCAATCCGTTCGAGCGGGAGCGCCACACGGAAATGCTCCAGCTGGCGCTTGCCCAAGGCTCCATTACAAATGCCCTCGAAGTCGGGTGCGCTGCCGGCGCATTCACGGAAAAACTAGCCCCCTACTGCCAAGGGCTCACCGTCATCGATGTCGTGGCGCAAGCGATTGCTCGAGCACGTCAACGGATAAAGGAGCCGTCGCGCATCAACTGGATAGTCTCCGATGTTCAACAGTTTTCGACCGACGAGTTGTTTGACCTGATCGTTGTGGCGGAGGTCCTATACTACCTCGAAGACATAGCCGAGATGCGCGCGGCCGTCAAAAACCTGGTGCGGGTGCTTGCGCCAGGCGGGCATCTGATCTTCGGATCGGCAAGGGATGCTAATTGCCGTCGCTGGGGTCACGCCGCTGGTGCTGAGCCGGTCATCGCCATGCTGAACGAAACGTTGATCGAGGTAGAGCGTCTTGAGTGTCGGGGCGAGTCGGTCAACGAAGACTGCTTGCTCGTCCGTTTCCGGAACCCGCTTTCCGCTTCCTGATGAATCGAATCTATCGCCGTTAACGTGGAGACACTATGCGCATCTGTGGTACCAAGCTGACCCATGATGGGGCGATCGCCCTTGTCGAGGATGGACGGCTCGTCTTCTGCGTTGAGCAGGAAAAGCGGCACAACAATCCGCGTTATCAAACCATCGATAATCTCGACGTAATTGTCGCCGCTTTGGCGGAACAGGGGCTAAATCCTTGTGATGTCGATCAGTTCGTTATCGACGGCTGGGATGGCGAAGACGAGTCACAGTTTCAGGTCCGGCAGGCAACCAAGCAACCGCCAGTCTTGGCGTCCCTCTCGGTAAAATGAACCCATGTCCATGGTAGCGATCGATCTTACTGACGTAAGCAAAACTTATGACAAGCTCGTTGTCGACAGACTGTCGTTCCGCGTTGCGGCGGGGGAATGCTTCGGGCTCTTGGGACCGAACGGTGCGGGCAAAAGCACGATTGCGCGTATGGTCCTCGGCATGACATCGCCTGATGCGGGGAAGATTACTGTGCTCGGCGCTCCAGTGCCGGCGCGCGCGCGTTTGGCACGTATGCGCATCGGCGTGGTCCCGCAGTTCGACAATCTTGATACCGCGTTCACTGTACGCGAGAACCTGTTGGTGTTCGGGCGCTACTTCCGGATGAGCAGACGCCAGATCGAAGCGGTCATACCGTCGCTGCTTGAGTTCGCCCGCCTCGAGAACAAAGCGGATGCGCGCGTCGCCGAACTGTCCGGCGGCATGAAGCGGCGCCTGACGCTCGCGCGTGCGCTGATCAATGACCCGCACTTGCTGGTGATGGACGAGCCGACCACCGGCCTCGATCCGCAGGCCCGCCACCTGATCTGGGAACGGCTGCGATCGCTGCTGGCGCGGGGCAAGACTATTCTTTTGACTACCCATTTCATGGAAGAGGCCGAGCGGCTGTGCGATCGGCTGTGCGTTATGGAGGAGGGGCGCAAGATCGCCGAAGGCCGCCCGTCCGCACTCATTGACGAGCAGATCGGCTGTGACGTGGTCGAGGTCTACGGCGGCAATCCGCATGAACTGGGTGCGCTGATCCGGCCGTACGCACAGCGCATCGAGGTGAGCGGTGAGACGCTTTTTTGCTATGCACCCGATCCGGAGCAGGTGCTGGTGCAGCTACGCGGGCGCGCCGGTCTGCGCCTTCTGCAGCGTCCCCCCAATCTCGAGGATGTGTTCTTGCGGCTAACCGGGCGCGAGATGGAGGACTGAACAATGGGCGAACGTTATGCGGCGGCCATGCCCGCCAATGCGTGGAATTGGGTCGCGGTTTGGCGCCGCAACTATCTTGGATGGAAGAAAATCGGGCTTGCATCGGTTCTCGGCAACCTCGCCGATCCGATGATCTATCTGTTCGGTCTCGGCTTTGGCATCGGAACAATGATAGGTCCTGTTGAGGGCACTTCGTACATTGCGTTTCTCGCGGCTGGCATGGTTGCCACAAGCGCGATGGCATCGGCGACTGCTGAAACGGTTTACGGGAGTTTCGGCCGCATGGACAACCAGCGCACCTGGGAAGGAATGCTATGCACTCAGCTGACGCTCGGCGATATCTTACTCGGCGAATTGGCGTGGGCAGCCACCAAGGCCCTGATGGCGGGCACAGCAATCACTATTGTTGCCACCACGCTCGGCTACACATCGTGGCCATCCATCCTCTGCTTGCTGCCAGTCATCGCTCTCAGTGGCCTCGCCTTCGCGAGTCTAGCGATGGTCGTCACGGCGCTTGCGCCCAGTTATGAATATTTCATATTTTATAATACGCTAGTTGTAACACCCATGCTGTTCCTTTGCGGCGCGATGTTTCCGGTCAACCAATTGCCCGGCGCTTTTCAGGACGTCGCCTCCTTGTTGCCGCTCGCACATGCAATTGACCTCATTCGTCCGGCGATGCTTGGCCGTCCGGCCGGCAGCATGGGCCTGCATATCGGCGCGCTTTGCATATACACGGTTTTGCCGTTCTTCCTATCGGTTGCTCTATTTCGTCGTCGGCTGATGCGTTGACGCTACTCACCATTCTTAAAATTGATTCTTTGGGCGATACCCATCCACGCGTCGGATAGGTCAATACATGCGTTTTAAGGGACTCGATCTAAATCTCCTGGTTGTGCTGGACGCTTTGATCAGGGAGCGTAAAGTCACCGCCGCGGCCCGCAGTATTAACCTGAGTCAGCCGGCCATGAGCGCCGCCGTCGGTCGGTTACGCGCCTATTTCAG
Organism: Mesorhizobium sp. M0991; assembly: GCF_040318915.1. NCBI lineage: Bacteria > Pseudomonadati > Pseudomonadota > Alphaproteobacteria > Hyphomicrobiales > Phyllobacteriaceae > Mesorhizobium > Mesorhizobium sp. M0991. Next base: position 61,145 of record NZ_JAMYNE010000022.1, on the reverse strand, counting down.
CGATGAGCTATTTACGATGAACGGCCGCGAACTCATTTTGACACCGCGCGCGGAGGGGCTCGCCACAGCAGTCCGGGAGGCATTGCTGCACATCCAGCTGTCGATTATTTCCTGGGACGCCTTTAACCCGGCCCGATCGGATCGTCGCTTCCGCATCATCCTTTCCGATTACCTCACGCTCGTATTTTTTAAGAAGATCGTAAAGCGTGCTGCGCGGGAAGCTCCCGCCGTCCGCTTCGAATGTCTGCTTATTTCCGACGACCCCGAGGAGCTTCTCCGGCGCGGCGACGTTGATTTTCTGATTATGCCGGAAGTATTCATGTCGAAACATCCTCGCGCAGCCCTGTTCGAAGATATGCTCGTATGCGTAGGCTGCGGCACGAACAAGCAGCTGTCAGAGCCACTTACATTCGACCGATACTTGTCGATGGGGCAGGTTGTGCTTAAATTCGGGGACACCCGGCAGCCCTCCATCGAGGAATGGTATTTGCTCGAGAACGGTTTCGAGAGACGTATCGAGGTCGTCGTACAGGGCTTTAGCATGATCCCGCCCCTTCTATCAGGCACCAACCGCATTGGGACAATGCCCTTACGGCTGGCGCAGCATTTCGCAAAATTAACACCCCTGCGGATTGTCGAACTTCCGCCGCCACTTCCTGCCGCATTCACGGAGGCCGTCCAATGGCCTGCGCTTCACAATAATGATCCGGCAAGCCTATGGATGCGGGAAATGATGTTGCAGGAGGCATCTCGTATGATTACCCCGCCTAAGAGCACCGGACGTCTCAGTTGTCGGCCGACGACCCCTCGGTTATGAGAGGAGGCATGGATGGCGATTGGGATTGGGCGATTCCTGCATTGTCGAGAACGATGCAGGGAGAGCAGATCCTTCAGCTTGAAGAGGTGGCAGCGATGCTGCCGCTGCATGAGCTTGGCTGGGGAACCGACGGGCGAACGAATTCGGGTGCGCTCGCAACACGGTGCCTCGGTATCTAAGCGAGGGCGGGACTGTTCCGTTTCGCAAGCCTGTGCGGCCGACCGCGTTTGACGGACTGGACGATTGGCTGCGGGAGCGCTTCTTCCCCCATGGCTCGATCTCGACCCGCTCCAGATGCGCCGGGAACGCCTTGCGCGGTCGCGCAGCACGTCGCGGCTCGCCTGTCGGTCTTGCGGCCTCGAGCTCGGACTCAATCGCGCCGAGCCCGGTCTGATTTCGAAGGCGAAGGCCTGCTGGGCACGTTCGAGCTTCTCGGAGCTGCGACCGAAGCGGCGCGCTCCAGCTGCTTGACGATCCCATGAAGGTCGGCGATCCTCTCCTGGGCACGCTCGTTGAGTGTCGCCATCCGGACGATCTCGGCCTTGAGTGTTTCGCTCCGGAGTTGTTGCAGTTCGGCCTTCTCCGCCGCCATGGCGACGAACATCGCCTTGAGCGGATCGATTTCGTGGGGACGGGCCGAGCGCTTCTCGTCACTGACGCCGACAGGAGCTTATTTTGCACGGCCTGAGGCCCGCCTTTTGCGCCTGAGTCACTTCGCCACCGCCTTCCGGCCGGACGCCGTCGCCGTTCGGCTCGAACGCGTGTCCAGTCCATGCCTTCGACGAGCGCCATCAGTTTCGGCGCGGCAAGCCGATCACGCCGTTCTCCGCCAGCGGAACTTGTCCTCGTCCAGCGCTCACGGTGCGGGTATGCCGGCGTCGAGCAAACAGAGAGAAGTTTGGGGCCCAACCAGGACGGCCCCGTTACGAAGTTCGTCCTGGTCCCGGTTTGAGTGTCGAATCTTCATCGATTGCTTGGGCGACCAGCGTCCCCGCCGCCAGCGAGCCCGCAACTGCTCAGCAGAAGGGCGAAGTGAACGTGAATGCATCCATTTCGTAAATGTGTGTCTATCCAAGCAATCGATTTCTCTAATTATCCGATGAGCAATATGAACGCGTCAGGCAGGGTGCATCATTAGGAGTATTTTCGATGGCAAAGATTATCGAGGGTGGCCCGGGTGCCGAAACACTCATCGGCACCGAGCTTGACGATTGGATGGAGGGTTTCCAGGGCGGTGACTGGATTGACGGTCGTGGCGGCAACGACGAGATCTCGGGTGGCCCGGACAGTGACCGACTCATCGGCGGCAAGGGTAACGACCGCATCTTCGGCGGAGATGGCTGGGACGATCTCTCCGGCGACAACGGCCGCTTCAACCCGCGCGTCTCCGGTGAGGACAATGACAGGCTCAGCGGCGGTCCCGGCCAGGATGTCCTCTACGTGGGTGACGGCCAGGACACGTTGACCGGGGGCACCGACAGTGACACGTTCGTGTTCCAGTTCCACAATCCGGTGCCTGGGGTTGTCGGGTCGAAGTCGGACATTACCACTATCACCGATTTCAACCCGGCGGAGGACAAGTTCGCCTTCGATGCGGTGGGCCTCTACAATGACGGTTTTGGCGCGAACTTCGTCAACAACGCCAGCATACAGTCCGGCTACCCGGTGAGCAGCTTCTACAGTGGTGCGGCCTCGGGTGCGAACGGCGAACACGTCGTAGTAATCACTGGCGAATCTTTCAACTCTGCTTCTGAAGCCGCGAGTGCGATCTCCGGCGAGCACGCCGGCGACATCATTGTCTACCAAAGCAGCTACACCGACAGAGTCGCAACTCTGGCCTATGTCACCGCCGACAACAGCGCGCATGAATTCGTCCACCTGGGCGGTGTGGTCACCGTGGCCGACCTAGGCCTGACCGCGTCGGACTTCACCTTCGTTTGATCCAGAAAACCCATACGGAACAGCGCCCCGCCCCCCGGGGGCGGGCGCTTTCCGTTTCCGCTACGTGCGATGGGCCGGGGCGCCCGGGAGCAGTCGCAGCGTGTACAGCTTGACGAAGCCCTGCACGTCGCGCTGGTCGTACACCGAAATCTCCCTGAAGGCGTGGAGGCGGAAGCCTGTTCGGGCCCTTGCGGCCGGCCACGATGACGTTGCCCTTCCAAACCTTCAGCCGGACGGTGTTGTTGTTGACCCGCTCCATTAGATGCCAAACCAAACATATTCGGCGGGAGCACTGATCCTGAAGCAGCGAGCGGATGCAGTCGGTCGCCGCTCGGGGAGCAATATGGGGAGCTGGGTCGCCAGATCCTCACGGAGACCTACGTGAGTAACCATTCCTTGAAGGATTCAGCTTTGAGACCTTTCCCTCTGAGTTCCGCTATTTGGGGAATTCTGTTGATCAGCGGCGTGGTGAACGTGCTTGCGCTGATCTCGCCGCTGTTCATGCTTCAGGTCTACGACCGCGTTCTGGCAAGTGGCAGCGTATCGACGCTAGTGGGGCTCGTCGTGCTTGCTACAGGGCTTTATGCGTTCCAGTGCCTGCTCGACATTTTGCGCGCGCGCGTGCTGCTGCGGATTGGCGAGCGTTTCGATGAACAGTTTTCCGGACGCGTTCACGATGCGATCGTTCGCCTTCCGCTTTCAACGCGCATGCCGGGCGACGGCTTGCAGCCGCTACGCGATCTCGACAATGTTCGCGGATTCTTAGGTGGAAACGGCCCGACAGCGTTCTTCGATCTGCCATGGATGCTGCTTTATCTTGGCATTTGCTTCCTCTTTCATTTCTGGATCGGCATGACGGCACTTGTCGGGGCGATCGGTCTCACATCTCTGACACTTCTTGCCAACACTCTCTCGCAACGACCGATACGCGATACCATTGCCCACAACATGGCACGCAATGGTCTACTGCAAGCAGCGCGTTGCAATGCCGAGGTCGTGCAAGCTCTCGGTCTCGGAAAGCGGATCGCTGCCCGATGGCACAAGGCCAATGCCAAGTATCTGGCCGCCAGCCGGAAAGCCGGGGACGTGGCAGGTGGGCTGGGTGCCATTTCAAAGTCGCTGCGCGTGCTGCTGCAATCGGCCATTCTTGCCGTCGGCGCGTACCTTGTGATCAGGCAGGAGGCTACGGCCGGGGTCATGATTGCCAGTTCGATCATGATGGGGCGTGCGCTGGCTCCGGTCGATCTGGCCATTTCAAGCTGGAAACCCTTCCTCATGGCGCGCGAGGGTTGGGCGCGGCTGGAGGACCTCCTGGGAAAGGTTCCTGAAACCGCTCCTGTTATGCCAATGCCTGCACCTGAACGCGAACTCCGCCTCGAAGGCGTGACAATCGTTCCGCCCGGCGAAAGGAAGCCGACCGTGACCGGCCTTGCGTTTGCCGTTCAGGCGGGAAGCGCACTCGGGATCATCGGTGCATCGGGTTCGGGCAAGTCGACACTCTCGCGCGCCATCGTCGGCGCATGGACGCCGGTCGCCGGAAAGGTTCGCATCGACAGCGCAAGCCTCGATCAATGGGACCGGGAAGCGCTAGGCCGTCATATCGGCTATCTGCCGCAAGGTGTTGAACTGTTCGACGGCACCATTGCCGAAAACATCGCTCGTTTTGAAGATAATCCTGACCCTGAGGCTATTGTCACCGCGGCGAAAGCAGCGGGCACGCACGAACTGATCCTCCGATTTGAGCACGGCTACGAAACTCCGATTGGTGAGGCCGGATCGGCACTTTCCGCCGGGCAGCGCCAGCGTATCGGTCTTGCCCGTGCTCTTTATCGAGACCCTTTCCTTGTTGTGCTGGATGAACCCAATGCCAATCTCGATGCGGAAGGCGAGGCTGCGGTTGTCAAGGCGATCGCCTCCGTGCGCGAGCGCAAGGGCATTGCGGTTGTCGTTGCCCATCGGCCGAGCGCCATCCGCGCCGTGGATTTGGTGTTGGTGATGGAAGGTGGACGGCAGCGAGCATTCGGTGCGCGTGATGAGGCGCTTTCCAAAGTCTTGAAGAGGGCAGCGATGGCATCAGGCGCTGGGGTCAAGGCCATCGAGTCTACACAGGATAACGAGCGCGCTGACATGGAGGATCCCGGTGTCCGGCATTCATCAGAACAATGACGTTTCCAGGTCCATTCGCCGGCACCTGGTGGCGGGCCTGCTGGCGAGCGTGATCTTTGTGGGAGGAGCCGGAGCCTGGGCGGCCTTCACGAATCTCTCCGGCGCGGTTGTCGCGTCCGGACACTTTGTCGTCGATTCCTATGTGAAGAAGGTGCAGCACCCGACCGGCGGGGTGGTGGGAGAAATCCTGGTGAGCGAAGGTGATAAAGTAAAAGCCGGCGACATCCTCATGCGGCTCGACGCCACCCAGACGCGCGCCACTCTCGCTGTAGTCACCAAGCGGCTCGATGAGCTGGCCGCCAACCTGGCACGACTCGAAGCTGAGCGTGACGATCTGGCGGAGATCGCCTTCCCGGACTGGCTGCTCGCCCGCAGAGATGTTCCGGACGTAGCTTCGGCAGTACATGGCGAGACGCGGCTGTTCGAATTCCGCAGACAATCCCGCGACGGAAGGCAGGCGCAGCTAGCGGAACGCATCACTCAATATGAGCACGAGATCGAGGGGCTCAAGGCGCAGGCAATCGCTTGTGAGAAAAGCACCGAGATCCTCCAAAAGGAAATTGCTGCCCTGAGTGGGCTGCGCGACCAAGGCATTGTCTCGGACCAACGCTTGAACAGTCTGAAGACGCAGGTTGCCACTTTCGGCGGCGAACGCGGTGAGAAGATTGCACATCAGGCACAGACGGCAGCCCGCATAGCCGAAACGCGCCTGCAGATCCTGCAGATCGATCCGGATTTCAAGACGGAAGTCGGCCAGGAGCTCAGAGAGGTTCAGGCGCAGGTTGGGGAGTATGTTGAGCGCAAGGTGGCGGCTGAACAGGAACTGCGACGGATCGATATTGTCGCGCCGCAGTCAGGCGCCATTCAACAACTCGCAGTTCATACGGTCGGAGGAGTGATCACGCCCGCCGATCCGATTATGCTAATCGTGCCGGAAGGCGACGATCTTGCGCTTGAAGCACGAATCACCCCGAAGGACATCGACCAAATCCAGCTTGGTCACAAGGCCGTGCTGCGGATGTCAGCCTTCAATCTGAGGACCACGCCGGTATTGAACGGATATGTCAGCCGGATCGCAGCCGATCTGGCGACGGACGAAAAAAACGGCGTTTCGTATTACCTGGTGCGTCTGTCGGTTCCGCATGCGGAACTGACGAAGCTCAAGGACCTGACGCTCGTGCCCGGCATGCCGGCCGAAGCGATGATCCAGACGGGCGAGCGTACGGCGCTTTCTTATTTTGTGAAGCCGCTGTCGGACCAAATCAGTCGCGCATTCCATGAGGAATGAAAGTAACCACAGAAACATTTTGTTGGTATTCTTGTTGGTTGTTACGCATGCATGAGAGTCATAACCGTCTGAAAACACAGCCATACTTTCCTCAGTTGGATTCCGCCTCTGACTCAGATTCGTGGTTCCACGGTCATTTTGCCCTTCCAAGTCGCCGACCATTCAGTTCTTGGCCTCGAGCGCATTAAGATACCCATCATCGTACACAAAGGCTGGAAAAGAGTCCGGTGTCTTGAGCGATCCTGAGGTCTGGAGACCTAGGGTGAGCCTGCAAGCACAGGGCTAGGACATGATTGAGCGTCTGCAATATTCGGACAGGTACATAGGAAGACAGGCAGGCGTCAAAAACGCGCTTTCAACGCGCTAAACCGATGCTACGCACCCCGAGCGTCTTGCCGCCCTCGCTCCCGCCGGTAGGAATCAATCGCGAGCAGGCTGCGACGTTCATCGGCGTAAGCTCAACGACCTTTGATGAAATGGTCCAGGACGGCCGGATGCCCCAGCCACGAATGCCGAGCAAGGGGCGCATTGTTTGGGACGTCGAGGAACTTGTATTGGCCTTTCGAAAGCTCCCTCACCGCCAAATCGGAGGAGCACCAAAGCTTGACGAAGATTCGCCGCCACTAGACAATCCTTGGGATCGAAAACCACGAACATGACGGATGAGCCCGTGAAAATCGATCTTAAGGGCGTAGTGAAGGACACTGATCGCCACGGCAATGATCGGTACTATTTTCGCGCACCGGGTCGGAAGAAGGTCCGGCTCCGTGAACCGACCGGCAGCGACGAGTTCCTCGAGGAACTGCGGTGCGCGCGCGCCGAGGTCACTTATGTTCGGCCCGGCACTCTTCCCGAGATTTGCCGGCGCCTCCCCAAGGCTTCCGAGCCAGCGAAGAAAGGCACGTTGCTGTGGCTTTGCCAGGAGTATTACCGTCGGGGCGGCACGGAAATCACCCAAGACACTATGGCGCGCCGACGAGCAATTCTGGAGCGCGTATGCGAATTACCTCATCCCCTCGAAGGTGACCCGGATCCTCAGTATCCCACCAAGGGATCTCTGCCATTCGCCGGTATGAAACGGTCTCATGTTAAGGAGATCAGGGACACCAGGCTCGACGCCCTTGGCGCGGCAAACAATATCGTAAAAGCCATCAGCGCGATGTTTGAGTGGGCAAAGGACACAGAGATTCCGGGCGTCGACTCCAATCCCGCCCGCGGCATCAGACGGCTAAAGAGCGGCGACGGCTGGCACCCATGGGACGTGTCGGAGATCGTTCAATATGAGAAGCGGCATCCGCTGGGTACCGCAGCCAGACGTGCGCTCTCGACCTTCATGTTTACTGGCCTGCGGTTGTCCGACGTCGCGATCTTCGGTCGACAGCACATCACGCTCGTCTACAACGAGGAGACCGAGCAGTGGGAGAAGTGGATCAGAATTAAGCCTGGGAAGACCAGTCGTAACAAGGATGCGGTGTTGGTGGAGCTCCCGCTTCTGCCCGAACTAGAGGCGGAACTTGAGCACACGCCCTCCGACCAGATGACCTTCCTGGTCAATGAGTATGGTCGCCCGTTCTCGGAGAACGGTCTGGGCAACAAGATGCGCCAGTGGTGTGATCAAGCTGAGCTGCCGCACTGCAGTGCTCATGGAATTCGCAAGGCCGGCGCGACGATCGCCGCTGAGAACGGCGCGACGCACGAGCAGCTGAAGGCGATATATGGGTGGACTACGTACCAGCAGCCCGACCACTACATCAAGAAAGCGCGTCGCCGGAAGGTAGCGAGAGCGGCGAAATACCTGCTGGTTATCGATCGAAAAGAGAACAAAATTGTCCCACTTTCTGCGGGGGTTGAAAGAGGTGGGACAAAAATGGCCAAAAAATCCAATTAAATCAACGGCCACAAAAGCCAATGGTGGGCCCGGAGGGACTCGAACCCCCAACCAAGCGGTTATGAGCCGCCGGCTCTAACCATTGAGCTACAGGCCCCACGGCGCTGGATTAGTGTTTTTCCCTGAACCGCACAAGGCTTTCCCTGGGCTTTCCGAGCAGACGTTCCAAGGGGCTGGCAGAGATCGCCCAAATCAGCCCATATTGATAACCTATTGCACGTCGCCCATTGGACGCCGCCCAACACTCGGCCGTCTTGGGATCGCAGATCGAGGAGATTTCATGACCAGACGTATTTTGCCCCTGGCAATTGCCGCCGCAATCGCATTTCCGGCGATCGCCGGCGCCGCCGATTCACCACCGCCGCCGCGTATCGTCGTCACCGGCGAAGGCGAGGCGGCGATAGCACCCGATCTGGCTCTGCTGACGCTCAGCGTCATGCGCGAGGCCAAGACGGCACGTGCTGCGCTCGATGCCAATAACGACGCCATGGCCGCGGTGATCGCCGCGATGAAATCGTCCGGCATCAAGGAGCGCGATCTGCAGACCGCGGGCATCCAGATCAACCCGCGCTATAACTACACCAACAAGCCCGACGGCAGCCAGGAGGCCGAGCTTGTCGCCTACCAGGTGACCAACACGCTTTCGGTGCGCATCCGCGACATCGACAAGACCGGCGACATTCTCGACAAGGCGGTGTCGCTCGGCGTCAACCAGGGCGGCGGCATCTCCTTCTCCAACGACGATCCGGCGGCAGCCGTCACCGAGGCCCGCAAGAAGGCTGTCGCCAATGCCATGGCCAAGGCCAAAACGCTGGCCGAAGCGGCGGGCGTGGGCATCGGCCGGGTCCTGGAAATCACCGACCAGAATTTCGCACCACCGCCGATGCCGATCAACGCCAAGGCATTCGATGCCGCCGGTGCGTCGGTCCCGGTGCAAGCCGGCGAAAATTCCTATACCGCACAGGTGACGGTGACTTTCGAATTGAAATGATCATCGCTTGCAGCATAAAAAACCCCGGAGGATCGATCCTCCGGGGTTTTTTTGAGCCACGCTTTCCGTCCTGGCGGAAAGGGCTCCGCTACTCTACCGGCTGCAAGTCAGCCGGCCGCAGGCCCAAGACCTTAGCGATAGATGATCGGACAGCCGCGCTCATTAGCGAATACGATCACGACGCGGTCGCCATACTGGCGGCCGGCGACCTTGACCGTGCGGCGGTTGATGTCGATGATGCGGGCGCGGTGCAGGCCCATGCGTTCGGCCTTGTCGATGGCACGCTCCGGCGAACAGGACCGGCGCCAGCCGCCATGACGGCGGTGTTCGCGATAGTAACCATCATCTTCGTCGCCGGTATAGACGCCGACGCGCGGATCCTGGTTATTGCCGAAGCCGAGATAGATGCTGTCAGCATGAGCGGGGATGGCAGCAAGTGTGCCAAGGCCGACAAGAGCCGAAAGAGCAGCCGTCTTGATGGTATTGAACATTGTGTCTCTCCTTGTTGAGGGTTTCAACCCGTTTTCGTCGAACCGATGCGAGGAGAATGCACCCGTCTGTCTGAATTTTTTGCGAACCGGCCGTTCATCTCCAGTTCATGAGGCAGAACCGGAATAGTCTCTCTCGCTTCTGGAACCGGTGCGATGGACGGCGGATGGGCAACGTCCGTTTTGCCGTCGGTTCCGGATTCTCGATTTCGCGGTAAAATCCTAAGGCTCGTCTGCGAGCATATGGTCGAAATAGTCGTCCGGCTCGGCAAGGTCGGTCTCGCTGGCGCTGACCCGGCCGCGCATCGAGATGCCGGCCTCGTGCACGGTCTCGTCGCTTCCAGACACCAGCCTGTGCCACCAATAGAGATCGCGGCCCTCGGCGACCAGCCGGTAAGCGCAGGTCTTGGGCAGCCAGCTGATGGTGCGCACATTCTGCGGCGTCAGCCCGACGCAATCCGGAACACGCGCCAGCCGGTTGGCATAGTCGGAGCAGCGGCAGCTTCCAGCGTCGAACAGCCGGCAGCCGACGCTGGTCCAGTAGATCTCTCCGGTGTCCTCGTCTTCGAGTTTGGACAGGCAGCATTTACCGCAACCGTCGCAGAGTGATTCCCACTCGGCCGGGGTCATCGCCTCGAGGGTCTTGGTCTTCCAGAACGGCTTTTCCATCGGCGGCATGTGGCCCTCGGACGCTTCAAGGTCAAGCACGGCAACCGTGCACCCTCGTCCGAACGATACGCCGGGACCATACGCCGGAACATACGCCAGGACCATACGAATGACATGAAGTCGCCTTCAAAACGCCGGTCAATCGCCCTGTGCCACAGCTAGAACCTACAAACAGGAACCAAACATGGTTGCTGAAAGTTTGGGCAGGGATGGGACGCCACAAGGAGTGTTTATGATGAAACGCCAACCACGGATTCTGGCAGGCACGGCGCTTGGCCTGTTGATGGCGTCCGCGCCGTTAGGCGCGTTCCCGCTGCAAGGCAATGCCGCATTCAGCCCCGTGCAACGTACCGCAGCGCCGCTCATCCCAGTGCAATCGAGTTGCGCCGAGGGCGAGTCGGCGGAGGCCTGCGCGCAAAGCCAGCAGGCAGAGCAGCCCAGAAAGAAGAAGCGCGACCAGCAGCAGCAAACGGAATCCGCTCCGGCCGAGCAGGCGGCTCCGGCCGAGTCCGAGCAACCCCGCAAGAAGCGGCGCAATCAGCAGCAGCAAACAGAATCCGCTCCGGCCGAGCAGATCGCTCCAGCCGAGTCCGAGCAACCCCGCAAGAAGCGGCGCAATCAGCAGCAGCAAACGGAATCTGCTCCCACCGAGCAGATCGCTCCGGCCGAGACCGAGCAGCCCCGCAAGAAGCGGCACAACCAACAGCAGCAAACGGAATCTGCTCCCACCGAGCAGATCGCTCCGGCCGAGACCGAACAGCCCCGCAAGAAGCGGCGCAATCAGCAGCAGATCGAAGCGGCCCCATCGGAACAACCGGCCGAGCAGGCAGCGCCGGCAAACGACAACCAGCCCAACGTCAATCCGCGCAAGAAGAAGCAAAAACAGAACCAGCAGATCGAGGCTGCCCCGGCAGAACAGGCTCCGACTGTCGAGCCCGGACAAAAGCCGGGCAAGCGCAAGAAGCCTGCTGAATTGACCGGACCCGCCACGGAGCCGGAAGGCCAGCCGGCGCCGACCAATAAGGAAGCGACCCCACAGGCCCAACCGGCTCCGACGGAGCAGCAGGCCGCTCCCGTCCAGGACGAACAGCCCCAGGACAAGATCAAGAAACGTGGCAAGAGGCCTGTCGGCGAACAGCCGGTGACAGGAGAGCAACAGCCCTCGACCGGCGAACAGCCTTCGACTGGCCAGGCCGCGCCGGTCCAGGGTGAAAATCCGGTCCAGGGTGAAGCCCAGGCCAATCCGAACGAGGCACCTGTTCTGGACAGCCAGAAGGATGTCTTGCGCAAGCGCAAGGGTGGCAAGGAGCGCGGCCAAAATGCCGGCAAGCAGCAGGGCAACCAGCCCGCCCAGCAGGGCGAGAACCAGGCGGAAGCCCCGAAGCCGGCTCCGGTCGAGGAGGGACCGCCACCCACCGACGACCGGGCAGCCCAGCAGGAGATCAAGCCTGAAAAGATCGCTCCGGTGACCGAGGAAAAAGGCAAGCGTGTCGAGCGTGCGCCGGACATCGAGGATGTTCGCCGCCGTCCGCGCCCCCAGGGCGCCAACGTCGTCAGGGAATTCGGCGACCGCGTCATCCTCCAGTTCAACAACCAGACGTTCGTGGAAAGCAGCGATGCCCCGCGCATGCATCGTGGCGCCAGGAATGTCTATTATGAGGACCTGTCGGGCGATCGCACCCGGGAGATCGTCGAGCGCGACAACGGTGTCCGGATCGTCACTATCCGCAACCGCTACGGCGACGTCATCCAGCGTTCACGCATCGCGCCTGACGGGCGCGAATATGTGCTGAGCTATGTCGACGAGCGGAACTATGACTATGATGCAGACTGGCGCGACCCGGGCGACGACCTGCCGCCGATGCGCCTTACCATCCCGCAAGAGGAATACATTCTGGATTCCGAAGAAGTCGAGGATCCGGACGACTACTATACCTTCCTCGAACGGCCGCCGGTCGAGAGGGTCCAGCGCCTCTATTCGATCGACGAGGTCAAGCGCTCGGCCCGCGTGCGCGACATCGCCCGCCGCATCGACCTCGACACGCTCAACTTCGAATTCGGTTCGGCCTCGATTTCCGACACCGAGGTCCAGAAGCTGGAGGGTGTTGCCAACGCCATGGACAAGCTGCTGAAGCAAAACCCGGCCGAGAGCTTCCTGATCGAGGGCCATACCGACGCTGTCGGCACACCGGAAGCGAACCTTGCTCTGTCCGACCGCCGCGCCGAGGCGGTCGCCGAAGCCTTGACCAACGCCTTTGGCATCCCGCCGGAGAACCTGACGACCCAGGGCTATGGAGAGGAGTATCTCAAGGTCAACACGTCGGGACCCAACCGCGAGAACCGCCGCGTCGCCATCCGCCGGATTACCCCCCTGGTGGCGCCGGTGGCCAGCGCCCAATAAATCGGAATGTGAACCGCGCGATTTGATCAACCATTGAATCGCGCGGTCATCAATCTTGAAACGCGTGGTTACCAATCCCAGATTCTGGACAGGGCGTTCCCTGCCCTGTCCCGACTCCAGCGGGACACACGAGCCCCGCCGGTTCCCCTCCCCGGCGGGGTTTCGTTTTTTTGGAACCTTGCAAACAGCCGCAGCCTGCCCGAAATACGGCACTCCGACAACGGAGCCCGAACCGCCGCATGAAGCGCCTCGAACTCGCCATCGAATCGATCATTCTCGCCTCGCGCTGGCTGCTGGTCGCCTTCTATCTCGGACTGGGTGCGGCACTTGCCATCTATGCCGTGTCCTTCGGCAAGAAGCTGTTCGAGTTCGTTCCCGTCGCCTTCACGCTCGATGATACCGACACCATCCTGAAAATGCTCGGCCTCATCGATGCCGCGCTGGTCGCCTCACTGGTGGTGATGGTGATCATCTCGGGCTACGAAAACTTCGTCAGCCGCTTCGATGAAAATGACGGCAAGGTGCATTGGCTGGGCACGATCGATGTCGGCTCGCTGAAGGTCAAGGTCGCCTCGACAATCGTAGCGATCTCCTCGATCCACCTCTTGCAGGTGTTCCTGAACTCGGTCTCCTACACGACCGACCAGCTGATGTGGCTGACCATCATTCATCTGGCCTTCGTTCTCTCGGCACTGATGCTTGCCTATATCGACCGGCTGATGGGTCTTGGCAAAGCCAAGAAAGCCGAGGAGTGAGCACGCGTCTGTGCCGGTCTTTTAAGAGATGCTTCTGTAGCTAGATACTTTTCGTCAGTAGATACCTTTGATTTTGGTATCCGTCCGGCCGAACACCTCGTCCGGCACAAAAAAGTCGCCGGCGAGCGGGCCTGTCGCACCCGGCGCATAGGCCGAGAAATCGCTGACGCCCTCAGCGCGCAGCACTTCTTCGTCAATGTAGAAATTGCCGGTCGTCTCACGCGACGGCCTGACCAGGATGGCGTATGCCGCATCGGCCATGATGTCGGGCGAACGGCTCATCGCCGCCACCGTCGCTCCGCCCAGGAGGTTGCGCACCGCCGCCGTGTCGATGGTCGAGATCGGCCATAGCGAATTGACCGCGATGCCGTCCCTGGCGAACTCGGCGCTCATGCCCAGCGTGCACATCGACATGCCGAACTTCGCCATCGTGTAGGCGACATGGTTCTTGAACCACTTGGCCTTCATGTCGAGCGGCGGCGCCAGATTCAAGATGTGAGGATTTTCCGCTAACCTCAAGTGCGGAATGCACATTTTGGAGACGAGAAAAGTGCCGCGCGTGTTGATCTGGTGCATCAGATCGTAGCGCTTCATGTCAGTCTCCAGCGTGCCGGTGAGTTGGATGGCGCTGGCGTTGTTGATGCAGACATCGATGCCGCCGAACCTCTCCACGGTCTTGGCGACGGCTTCGGCGACCTGTGCTTCATCCCGAATGTCGCACAGCACCGGCAGCCCCTTGCCGCCGGCCTGCTCGATCTCTTGCGCCGCCGTGTAGATCGTCCCCGGCAGCTTCGGATGCGGCTCGGCGGTCTTGGCCGCGATCGTCACATTGGCGCCGTCGCGCGCGGCGCGCAGCGCAATCGCCAGCCCGATGCCGCGCGACCCGCCGGAGATGAACAGCGTCTTTCCCTTGAGCGACATCCTCGCGCCTCCCTGCAACATGAAAGACACGATCCTTGCGCGGCTGAGAACCGCCGCGCAAGGCCCAACACACCGGATGCGGGTTACGCTGCGTCGGCCTTGAGACAATCTGAGCTAGACCAGCACCAGGCCCTGCCGCATAGCGATGGCGATCGCATCGGTGCGGTTGGCGGCACCGAGCTTCGTCAGGATCGCTGCGACGTGGAATTTCGCCGTATGCACGGAGATGTTCAGCCGCCGCGCGATGACCTTGTTGGGCGCGCCTTCGGCGAGCAGTGCCAGCACCTCGCTTTCGCGCGGCGAAAGCGTCGGCCGGACGATCTGCTCGTCTGTCAGTTCCTCTTCGAACCGGTCGCTGTCATGGAAGGTCAAATCGTGATGCCGATCGGATAGAGCATGGCTGTCACGCGAAATCCGGTAGCCCGCCGCCGCCAGCCGCGCGGCGGCGGCGATCAGCAACTCGTCCGCTTGCATCGGCAGCACGGCAAACACTGTATCGGCCGGCCGTTCACGGGCCGCTCGCGGCGATAGCAGCACGCGAGGCATCGCCGCGTCGAAGAGACCGCCTTGTAGCCCATGATCATCGACGATGGCGACATCCGCCGCCCCACGCCCGTCGACTTCGCCCGCCAGAACCGGCCGCAGATCATCGGTCGCAGCGAGAGCCGCGGACAGACTTCGCGCGCGCTCGACGTCACCGAGCGCGATCAGCACCGTCAGCCGTCTGCCAGCGACCTCACCGCTTACCATCTATCCCTCAGCTCAGTGGCTTTTCACCGATAGTCAGGGAGACTTCACGGTTCTCGCCGCCGCGCACCACGCCGAGTGTCACCAAGGCACCGGCGCTGTCCGGCCCGAGCTTGCGGATCAGCTCGCGCGGGCCATGCACCGTCTCTGCGTTCCACGACACGATGATGTCGCCGAGACTGAGACCGGCTGCTTTCGCCGGCCCGTTATCGTCGAGGCTCATCACCATGGCGCCCTGTGTATCACCATTGCGGACCGGATGCAGGCCGGCGCCAAGATAGCCGCGCGCCACATGACCCTTCTCGCGCAGCGTCGTGACTGCCCGTTCGATCGTTTCGTAAGGCATCACCAGCGCCCGCCGGCGTGGCCCGAACAGCAGCATGCCGATCAGTCCACCCTTAGCGTCGAGCACAGGGCCACCCTCGAAACGGCCGCCGGCATTGACGGCAAGGTTGATGCGCCGGTCGATCGTGCCGCCGCGCATTGAACGCCAAGCCGGACCGACCTCGCCGACCGTGCCGAAGGTAGCGAGCGAGGTGCCGTCGCTATTGCCCGCGACGACCGCCAGATTGCCCGGCCGCACCGCATCCGCCTTTACCAGTGACGGCACGCTCGGCGCGCCGGCCGGCTTCAAAACGGCCGTTCCGGTGGACGGGTCGCGGCCGACCAGTTCGGCCTTGACGGCTTCGCCCGAAGAAAACGTCAGCTCGATCTCCTCGCCGGCCTCGACCGCCTCCTCGGCAGTGACGAAATAGCCGTCCCGCCAGTGGAAAGCAGTTGACGTCCGGTGGTGCGTCGCGAAGCTGGCCGTCGCTGGTGCCGCGGCTGCCGCGATGTCGGCAATGGCGTCGGAAAACGTGCTCAGATTGAAATCGCTCATGATTTGTCTCCTGGGTTCTTCGTGACCCAGATATCGCCCCGCAGAGCGTTGGCGGATACTCGCCTGACGGCTAGTTGGGCATTTGACTGGCCATCTGGTCAGGTCGCGGCCGGTCCGGCCGCTCCGCACATATAGGCATTGTTCATCTTGTTCCAAAAAAGCTACGGAGCCCTCAGATGGCCCTGCCCGCCCAGCAATTGCAATATGACGATGGCCTTCTCGATGCCTATTCGGCGACGGTCGCCGATGCCGTCGACCGTATCGGGCCCGCCGTCTGCCGCATCGAGCGCGTCGGTGGCCCGGGCGGCCATGGCTCAGGCTTCGTCATCGCGCCGGACGGGCTGGTCGTCACCAACTTCCACGTCGTCGGCGATGCGCGCAGCGTGCGCGTATCAATGCCGGACGGCGCCTCCAGGGAAGGCCGCGTGCTCGGCCGCGATCCCGACACCGACATTGCGCTGGTGCGCGCCGACGGCAACTTTGCCGACGTTGCGCCGCTTGGCGATTCCAAGCGTTTGAGGCGTGGCCAGATTGCAATTGCCATCGGCAATCCGCTCGGCTTCGAATGGACCGTCACCACTGGCGTCGTCTCGGCACTCGGCCGCTCGATGCGTGCCTCCACCGGCCGGCTGATCGACGACGTCATCCAGACCGACGCCGCGCTCAACCCCGGCAATTCCGGCGGACCGCTGGTGTCCTCGGCCGGCGAGGTGATCGGCGTTAACACCGCGATGATCCATGGTGCACAAGGCATCGCCTTCGCGGTTGCCTCCAACACGGCCAATTTCGTCATCTCGGAAATCATCCGCTTCGGCCGCGTGCGCCGTGCCTTCATCGGCGTTTCCGCCGACACCACCAACCTGCCGCGCCGCGCAGCCCTTTTGTCGCAAGTATCGAGCAGCACGGCGGTGCGCCTGCGCAGTGTCGAGAAGAACAGCCCGGCGGACAAGGCCGGCCTCAAGGAAGGCGACATTATTGCCGCTATCGACGGCCGCCCGGTCACCGGCGTCGACGATCTGGTGCGCATGCTCGACGCCGAGCGCATCGGCCACGAGACACTGTGCACGGTGGTGCGCCGCTCCGGCATCACTCAGGTCACGGTGATGCCGTTGGCGCGGGCGAGTTAGCGCGCCGCAGCACCCTGCGCATATAGCGCCAGGAATTCTGGGCTCGGCGGGATCGGCCTGATCACGTCGATCAGCACGCCGTTGGGATCCCTGGTAATGAAATGGCGCTGGCCGAAGGGTTCGTCGCACAGCGTTCGCAGGATCGGAAGGCCAGCGGCGGTGATCCGCTCATAGACGGCATCCGGATCCCTGACCTCGAAATTGATCAGCAGACCGGACGTGCGGCCCCGCGCTTCCTCCGGGATCGTCTCATGATCGCCCTGGACGATGCCGAGGTTGACGCGGCGATCTTCGGCTGAGCGCAGATGCACGTACCAGTCGGCCTCAAACAGCCGCTTGAAGCCGAAATGCGCAACATAAAAGGCCGCCGTGCCGGCAACGTCGCTCGTCATCAGCACCGGATAATAGCTCGTCGTCCTCATCTTTCCTTCTCCCGGCGAATAACATACAGTCTGCATGTAAATCGCATTAACATACAGGCTGCATGTATGCAACCGGGGTCCGCTCGTCGCTCCAACCGTGATCGCACCGAGGCGACACGCGCCGAGCTCATCGCCGCGGCGCGCAAACTGTTCACCGAAAAGTCCTATGCCGAAACCGGCACACCCGAGATCGTCGCCGCTGCCGGCGTCACACGCGGCGCGCTCTATCATCACTTTGCCGACAAGCAGGCGCTGTTTGCCGCTGTGGTCGAACAGGAGGCGCAAGCCGTCTCGGAAGAGATCGAACGCGCGTCACCGCCTTCGCTATTTGCCCGCGATGCGCTGATAGCCGGCTCGGATGCCTATCTGGCTGCCATGCGTGCGCCCGGCCGCACGCGGCTCTTGCTGCTTGATGGCCCGGCCGTGCTCGGCCGCGCCGCCATGGATGCGATCGACAATCGCCATGGCAACCGTTCGCTGCGCGAGGGCCTTGTCGCCGCAATGCGCTCGCACTCCATGACGAGACTGCCTGTGGAAACACTGACCGCTTTGCTCGCCGCCGCCTTCGACCGCGCAGCGCTCGCTATCGAAACTGGAGCATCGATCGAGGACTATCGCGCCGTTCTCATGGCGCTGATCGACGGCCTGTCTCCGGCTCCCCCTCAGGCACCTCACCCGGTTCGAACTCGTTGAAACAGCCTAGCTGGCGCTTGAACTGGTCGATCAGCCAAGCGGCCGCCGGTTTCGGGCTGCGATCGGCGCGGTGCATGGCATAAAGCGGCGAGCGGACTTCGCTGTAAGGCTCGAGATCGAGTTCGACGAGCCGGCCGTTCGCCAGATCATCGGCAATCAGCCATCGCGGCAGCCCACCCCAGCCCAGCCCCTCGCGCATCAGCACGTGCTTGGTGCGCACATCCGTCAGCCGCCAAGTGCGGTAGGCGAAGACGCCATAGTCGCGCCCGCGCGTACGCTCGGACTGGTCCGAGACGACCAGTTGGATGTGTTCGCGGACATCCTCCAGCGCAACTGGTCTTGGCAGCAGCGCCAGCGGGTGATCAGGCGCTGCGGCTGGCACCAGGGAGAAGAAACCGATGCGCAGCAGATTCACGTCCGCCTCGCCCAGAAGCCCTCCGATGCCGAGATCGGCCTGTCCGCCGACAACATGATCGAGGATAAGGCCAAGCGAGCCGATATGCAGACGCAGTGTCACTGCCGGGAACTGCGCCTCGAATGCCTTTAGCACCCGAACCAGCACCGGCGACGGTAGCGTCACGTCGACCGACAGCGCAACTTCCGCCTCCAATCCCTGCCGGTATCCGTCGACACGCGAGCGGATGCGTTGCAGCACGCCGACCATGCGCCGCGCATCTTCCAGCGTCGCCTTGCCGACATCGGTCAGTTGCGGCTCACGCGTGCCCTCACGCTCAAACAGCTTCAGCCCAAGCTGCGCTTCGAGGTTGGCAATGGCGTAGCTGATGACCGACTGCGCGCGGTTGAGCTTACGGCCGGCAGCCGAGAAGGAACCGGTGTCGGCCACCGCAACCAGGATCTGCAGTTGGTCAAGCGTCGGGTTGGGCTGCATCTTTCAATCCACAATTTAGATGGATCATATACAAAATATACCAGTTTTTCAAATGAGTCTGCGCACACATATTTGCCGGGAGATTTTAATCCAACCCTGGAGAGTCACCATGTCCATCCTTCTTGTCACATCCAGCCCACGCGGCGCCGCCTCGCACTCGACCCGCGTCGCCAACGAACTCGCCGACAAACTGCTTGCCGCCGATCCTTCGGCCAAGCTTGTCGCCCGCGACCTCGTCGCCAACCCGCTGCCGCATATCGACCCCGACTATTCGACCGGCATCTATACGCCGGCCGAAGCGCGCACCCAGCGCCAGGCTGAGGTCGTCGGCGTTTCTGATACTGTACTGGACGAGCTGTTTGCGGCCGACACCGTCATTCTCGCCACCGGCTTCATCAACTTCAACATCTCGTCGACGCTGAAATCCTGGGTCGACCACGTCGCCCGCTCCGGCAAAACCTTTGCTTATGGCGATGCTGGCCCCAAGGGCCTCGTCACCGGCAAGAAGGTCTATATCGTGCTGGCTTCGGGCGGAATCTATTCCGAAGGTGCGGCCGTGCAGTTCGATCACGCCATTCCCTACCTGCGCAGCGTGCTCGGCTTTCTCGGCATGACCGATGTCGAGGTCATCCGCATCGAAGGAGTCGGCATGGGCGCCGACGCGGTGGCAGCAGCGCTGGCCAAGGCCACGGCCAAGGTCAATGCCATTGTGGCTGCGACCGGAAATGCCGAGCGCGTCGCCACCGCGGCGTAACGCGTCAGCATCGTCTGAATTGTACAAGGGCAGGCGCCCGGCGCCTGCCCTTGTTTCTCGTTAGCGACAGCCTGTCGTGGGCCACACAACCGCCATTGGTTATTCCGCTTGTCTGCGCTATCGGTCGCTGATGTTCCTGTCTGTTGCCACAACGCACCGTCCGGCCACCGATCTCGGTTTCTTGCTGCACAAGCATCCGGATCGCCTGCACAAGACCGACCTGTCTTTCGGCAAGGCGTGGCTGTTCTATCCCGAGGCAACCGAAGACCGTTGCGAGGCTGCACTCCTGCTCGACGTTGACCCGGTGGGACTGGTGCGAGGCAAGGGCCAGGCAGATGGCTTGCTCGACCAATATGTGAACGACCGGCCTTACGCTGCATCATCCTTCCTGTCGGTGGCGCTGAACAAAATGCTGCGGCCGGCGATGACCGGTATATCGAAGGAGCGCCAGGAACTAGCCGACAGCGAACTGCCGCTGGAGGCCGTGGTTACTCCACTGCCGATGCGCGGCGGTGAGGCTCTGGTTCGAAGTTTGTTCGAACCCTTGGGCTGGACAGTCGATCTGACGCCAATCGAAGAAATCGGGACTGCAGCCGAGCCCCGATACGGCCATCTGAAGCTGACCGGCACGGGCCGGCTCAGCGCCTTGTTGAATCACCTCTATGTGCTGATCCCGGTGATGGACGATGCCAAGCATTATTGGATCGGCGAAGCAGAGATCGACAAGCTGCTGTCCAGGGGAGAGGGCTGGCTGGAAAACCATCCGGCCAAAGACCTGATCGTGCGCCGCTATCTTGGCAATCGCAGGGCTTTGGCCCGCATCGCCCTGGAGCGGCTGGCTCCCGAGACGGCTGGCGAGGCACAATCTGCCGAGCTGCGCGTTACGCCCGAGGAAGCGCTGGAGACGCCGATCCGGCTCAACGATCTGCGCATGGAAGCTGTGGTCCAGGCCATTCAGGCGACGGGGTCAACCTCGATTGCAGATTTGGGATGCGGCGAAGGCAAGCTGCTCGGTCGGCTCGTGCGCGAGCGATGGGTGCATAAGCTGTTCGGGCTCGATCCGGCGGTGCGCGAACTGGAATGGGCTGCAAAGCGTCTCAAGCTGAACGAATTAGGCGGGCCGCCCGAGGGCCGGGTCACGCTGCTGCATGGATCGCTGACCTACCGGGACAGCCGTTGGGCCGCAGCCGACGTCGCTGTTCTGGTCGAGGTTATCGAGCATCTCGACGAGGACAGGCTGCCCCTGGTCGAACGCATCGTTTTCGGTGAGAAGGCGCCCAAATCCGTCATCGTGACCACTCCGAATGCGGACTACAACGCTCTGTTTCCAAGACTGGCCCCCGGCGCATTTCGCCATCCCGATCACCGTTTCGAATGGAGCCGGGCTCAGTTCCAAGCCTGGGCGGCCAAAATCGGCGAGATCTATGGCTATGCAGCCACCTTCAGCGGTATCGGAGCCGAGGACGCTACCCTCGGCGCCCCCACACAGATGGCGGTGTTCACCCGATGAGAGAACCCGACAAGACCAACCTCACCATTCCTGACTTCGCCCTCGTCGTGCTGATCGGCTCGACCGGATCGGGCAAGTCGACTTTTGCCGCCAAGCATTTTCTGCCGACCGAGATCATCTCCTCGGACCAGTGCCGGGCGCTGATCTCCGACGACGAAACGGACCAGGACGTCTCTGCGGATGCCTTCGATCTGGTTCGCGAAATAGCCGGCAAACGGCTTAAACACCGCAGGCTGGGCGTCATCGACGCCACCAATGTGCGAGCCGCCGACCGCAAGGCCTGGATTGAGCTGGCGCGCAAGTGGCACGCTTTGCCCGTCGCCGTGGTCCTCGATCCAGGCGTCGAGGTGTGCGTCGCACGCAATGCGGTGCGGGCCGACCGGCCGTTTGGCGCCGGGGTCGCCCAGCGCATGACAACCGAGATTCGCAAGGGTCTTGGCGGCCTGCAACGCGAGGGCTTCCGCCAAGTCTGGAAGCTTACCAGCGAGGCCAGCATCGACGCGGCCGAGGTGTCGCGACAGCCGTTGTGGACCGATAAGCGCGACGACCATGGCCCCTTCGATATCATTGGTGACATCCACGGCTGTTCGGATGAGCTTCATATCCTGCTCGCTCGATTGGGCTACAGCATCGCCTGGTCCGAGCATCAGGGCGACCGAACGGTCATCGTGGTCCCACCAGAGGGCCGCAAGATCGTCTTTGTCGGCGACCTCGTCGATCGCGGCCCCAACTCGCCCGACATATTGCGCATTGCCATGAGCATGGTCGCGGCTGGAACCGCATACTGTGTCCAGGGCAATCATGAACGCAAACTCAGCCGCTGGCTAGAAGGCCGCAAGGTCACGGTCGCCCACGGCCTCCAGCAGACTGTCGATCAGCTAAGTGCACAGGACCGAGGCCTGCGCGAGGCGCTGCCGGCCTTTCTCGACGGCCTGCGCAGCCATGTCTGGCTCGATGGCGGAGGTCTCGCCGTCGCCCATGCCGGCCTCAAGGAAGAGATGGTCGGACGCGGTTCCGGCGCCGTGCGCGAGTTCGCTCTGTACGGCGAGACCACAGGCGAGACCGACGAGTTCGGGCTGCCCGTCCGCGCCGACTGGGCCGCGGCCTATCGTGGCAAGACGGCCATAATCTATGGACATACGCCCACGCTATCGGCTGAATGGGTCAACAACACCCTGTGCATCGACACCGGATGCGTATTCGGCGGCAAGCTGACGGCCTTGCGCTGGCCGGAACGCGAACTGGTCGAGGTGCCGGCAATCCAGACCTGGTCGGAGCCGATACGTCCGCTGGGCAGGCCCGGTCCGGACAAATCGGCACAGGCCGACGCCGACGGCGTGCTCGATTATCAGGACGTCTCCGGTCGCCGTTGGATCGAGACCGGACTGAGGGGCCGGATTGTCGTGGCCGAGGAGAATGCGTCGGCAGCACTGGAGGTGATGAGCCGCTTCGCGCTCTCGCCGCAATGGCTGATTTATCTGCCGCCGACCATGTCGCCGTCCGAGACCAGCAGCCAGGACGGCTGGCTGGAACGTCCGGAGGATGCCTTCGCTTACTTCCGCGAGCGCGGCGTTGCGCAGGTCGTGTGCGAGGAGAAGCATATGGGTTCGCGGGCAGTGATCGCGCTCTGCCGGAACGCGCAGGCGGCACGCAGCCGCTTCGGGGTCCCTGGCGACGAAACCGGCGCAATCTGGACCCGCACCGGACGCTCCTTTTTCAACGACAGTGCCATGACGGAGGGCCTGCTCGCCCGTCTCCGCGCCGAGGTCGACACGGCGGACCTGTGGAAGGAATTGAACAGCGACTGGCTGCTGCTGGACACCGAGATAATGCCTTGGTCGGCCAAAGCCGGCAGTCTGATCGAAAGCCAGTATGCGCCTGTGGCCACATCCTCTGCCGCCGGTCTCAAGGCCAGCAGCGAGGCGCTGGCCCGTGCGATGGCGCGCGGCGTCGATGCAGCCGGCCTGAACGCACGCCTTGAAGACCGGGCCGTCCGCGCAGCCAAATACGCCACCGCCTGGGCGCCCTACGTATGGCCAGTTTCGGGCGTCGAGGACCTCAAGGCCGCGCCTTTCCACCTGCTGGCCAGCGAGGGACGTGTTTGGTTTGACCAGGACCATGTCTGGCACATGTCGCTCGCGGACCGTCTGGCTGCCCATGGTGGCGTGGTCACGCCGACTCGATGGCGTATGGTTGATCTGGCCGACGGCAGCGCGTGTGCCGAGGCCATCGCCTGGTGGGAGACGCTGACTGGCTCAGGCGGCGAAGGCATGGTGGTCAAACCACGCGACTTCGTCAGCCGTGGCAAGAAGGGGCTCATCCAGCCTGCGTTGAAGGTCCGCGGCCCGGAATATTTGCGCATCATCTATGGTCCCGAATATGACGCGCCCGACAATCTCGTCCGCCTGCGAGAACGCGGCCTGGCCGGCAAGCGCAGCTTGGCGCTCAGAGAGTTCGCGCTTGGTCACGAAGCGCTAACGCGATTTGTCGCCAAGCAGCCGCTACGCCGGGTTCACGAGTGTGTCTTCGCCGTGCTGGCGTTGGAAAGCGAGCCAATCGACCCAAGGCTGTAGTAGTAGCCGATCTACCCGAAGATCTTTTCGCCTTGCTCGTCGACCAGTTGGATGCCCTTTTTGATCGAGATGTCGACGGCGTCATCAAGCCCGGCAAAGCGGTCGGCGCGGATGAATTTGTGCTCCTTCATCACGCCGTCGATCTCCTTTGAAACCACGCCGCAGGTCTGGTACTGGCCCTCCGCCTTGTAGGGCGTGGCGCTGATCAAAAATCCCTTGTGCTCGATCTGCTTTGCCGGCGCCGCTGTCTTTGGCTCGGCGGCTTCGTTGCCTCCGCCGAAAAGACGCTTCAGAAAAGACATGGGGTATCCTCCAACGGCAATCATCCTGCACCACATAGCGCGGTGCAGGATGATTTTCAGTACCGGTCCTTGGCCGAGCGGGCAAGGGCCGCAGCTGGTTTGGCACTCAGAGGTCAGTCGCGCGACAACGCTTCCAAGGCCTCTGCGGCAGCTTCCAATATGCTGATTGCCTCGGCCTGCTTTGCTTCAGGCGCATCGACGATTTCGCCGAGCGCGGCGCGTAGCCGGTGGCGCACGGCGCGAAACTCGTCGCGCTTTTCCGAGCGGCCGCGGCCGCGGCGGCCACCGTCGCCGTCATCGTTCCAGCCGAACCAGTCGCGCGCCTTCGCCATCTTGCGGCCGAAGCGCTCGAGATGTTCGAGCACGTGGTCGATCATCTCGCGATTTTCGTTGAGGTGCGCCTGCCCAGCCTCGGTGATTGAAAACACCTTCTTGTTGCCTTCCGCCGCAGAAACGGCGTAGCCGGCCTCTTCCAGGAAGGTCAGCGTCGGGTAGACCACGCCGGGGCTCGGGCTGTAGAAGCCGCTGGTGCGCTCCTCCAGCGCCTTGATGATGTCGTAGCCGTGCCGCGGCGCCTCGGCCAGCA
This sequence comes from Mesorhizobium sp. M0991, assembly GCF_040318915.1. Lineage (NCBI taxonomy): Bacteria > Pseudomonadati > Pseudomonadota > Alphaproteobacteria > Hyphomicrobiales > Phyllobacteriaceae > Mesorhizobium > Mesorhizobium sp. M0991. The sequence continues at coordinate 36,337 of NZ_JAMYNE010000022.1, read as the reverse complement.
GCGACAGCGTGATCAGCTTGAGGTCGCCGTCAGCCAGCATGCGCCCGGCGCGGAACATGTCGCCCGGCCCGCCGCGTCCGCCGCCTCTCATGCCATGCCCGAACGGGCCGAAGCCGCCGCGTCCGCCGAACTTGCCGGCCATATGCATGAAAACGCGCTCGGCGTGTTCGCCAAAACGATGATGCCCGAAATGATTGCCTTTGTGCATTGCCTGCTCCTTGAGTTATGTCTTAAGATATATCTCAATTAGATACCCATAGCGACCGAGTCAAGATATATCTTACGATGTATCTGAAAATAGCGCCGGCAGGATTGATTTCGCGCGAGAAGCGCAGCTAGGAAGCGCGTGAGGGCCGAAGGCCACTCCCTAAGCGTCTGACGTGAAGCAACGCATCCACCCTCGGTCGTTCCGGGCAGTGACGCCGAAGACCGGCGAATGGATGCCAAAGCGACGGACCGGATGCTTCAGGGAAAATCCCAGATGATTGTGAAAACCTCGCGCAGAAAGCTGCCAGCGCACTATGCCGCCATCGTCAGCCCGCTGGTGCTGTCGTTGCTGATGACGTTCATCGTGTCGTTTATCTCGACACTGAAAAGCCTTGGCTTCCAGCCCGATCTGCCGGCCACCTGGCTGACAGCCTGGGGCCTGTCCTGGCTGGTGGCATTTCCCACGCTGCTGCTGGTGCTGCCGGCGGTGCGCCGCATCGTTGGCTGGCTTTGCGAGCCTGTGGCTCGATAGCCGGCCATACGAAGGCTTGGAAACAATCTCGTGGCTTTTGGTGCCAAGTGAACTGGCACCGTCACCAGCGGCGTTTGCGCCGATTCCAGGCATAGAGCAGATCAGCAAAACGATCATAGGCATAGCGCGTCAACGGCAGCGCGGCGGGATTGCCGAACAGCGTCGCCAACCAGCCCTCGCCCGGCGTTATCAGCCACACCGCAACGGCAACATCGGCGCCGACCAGCAATTTGCCGTCGGCGTCGGTCGCATGCAGCCGGCGCCGGATATCCTCCAGCCCGATGCCGTAGCGGGCCAGCGCCGTCGGTTCGGCATTGATGTCGCGAAATTCGATCCGCCCGGCCTTGACCGCCTCGATCAGCCGCCGCTTCTGCCGGCTGATGCCGGCATCACAGACCGGACAGCGCGTATTATACCAGACGGTCAGCAGAGGCTTGCTCATGTTTCGAAACGGCACCAGAGGGACGCGCACCGACTATCCGGCAAACGCCGTTGCGCCGCAACGCAACACGACACCCGCGAAATGGCCAGGCCTGGAGTGCAACCTACCCGAGCGAGGTGATGATCTCGCGATAGGCATCCTCCGGGAAAGCCTTGAGCGTCCGCGTCCTGACGTTGCCGCCCGTCGCCAGCATCAGCGAGAAACGGGCGAGCACCGCATCGTCGGGCGCTTCGACCACCGCCACCATGTCGCAATCCCCCATGGTGAGATAAAATGCCTTGAAGGACCCGCCCATGTCTCCCAACAGCTTTTTGGCGGCATCGAGCCGCTTCGGCGACTCGCGCACATTTTTGGCGCCTTGCTCCGTCCAGTTGATCAGCACGATGTAAGTTGTCATGGCACACCTCCCTCCGGAGCCACGGAGCACGGCGTCCAACCGCCGGGGCGGGCATCCGGGGTTGTCGCCCAGAGAATGCATCCGTCGCGGAATTATCCTCCCACGACCGGTGCACCGCAAGAACAACCGGCCGGATGATAAAATTAAAAAGGCGCCGGATGGCGCCCTCTGAATCGTTCGGTCATTCTTGAGTGTCAGCTCCTCAGACGGTTCCGAGCATGCTCGAGCACGACGTCAGCTATCGACCGTCCTGATCAAGCCCTGCTCTGACAGATCGATTTTGTCCTTCAGAATGTATCTGTGGCCAAGGCCAACCGAATTTTCCGGAAGTCCCAGATAGGCGGCGAGTTCCTCATGGAGGTCGAGCGGAGCCATGTACTCTTTCGCTCCATCCATTCCCAATATCTGAAGCAAATCGTCAGGCGCGGCCTGCTTGCCGATCATAGCCAGCAAGGCGGGAGCGTCTTCCAGCCGAGGACGCATGTCCTCATCGTCAGGGTCACTCATCTCCATGCCCGGACAGGAATTGTAGCGCGATTGGAGAACACCGTGCTTTGCCGCCCAGAGGTTTAGCTGTTCCTCATCATAGACGGCAATCGCGATGCCGATGCAGGTCAGATCGAGGGTCAGGCTCTGAAGCAAGGATTCAATCCAGCGCGGGTCGAGCTGGTCTGTGTAACGGTCGGAGAAAGTGGTCCAACCATTCTGTTCGGTTGTGACGAAGGCGTCGATGGTCTTCGTCCTCAGCCAGTTGACCAACGCTTCTTGCGTTGGCCCCTTTATGCTGACGGTTCCGTAGGTCGCGCCCACCTAAAAATCCTCAGCTGTCGAGGAAGCTTCTGAGCTTGCGCGAGCGGCTCGGATGCTTGAGCTTGCGCAGCGCCTTGGCTTCGATCTGGCGGATACGCTCGCGGGTGACCGAGAACTGCTGGCCGACCTCTTCAAGCGTGTGATCGGTGTTCATGCCGATGCCGAAGCGCATTCTGAGCACGCGCTCTTCGCGCGGCGTCAGTGAGGCCAGCACGCGCGTCGTCGTCTCGCGCAAATTGGCCTGGATCGCCGCGTCGATCGGCAGGATCGCCATCTTGTCCTCGATGAAATCGCCGAGATGCGAATCCTCCTCGTCGCCGACCGGCGTTTCGAGCGAGATCGGCTCCTTGGCGATCTTCAGCACCTTGCGCACTTTTTCCAGCGGCATGGCGAGCTTTTCCGCCAGTTCTTCCGGCGTCGGCTCGCGGCCGATCTCATGCAGCATCTGGCGCGAGGTGCGCACGATCTTGTTGATCGTTTCGATCATGTGCACCGGAATGCGGATGGTACGCGCCTGGTCGGCGATCGAACGGGTGATCGCCTGCCGGATCCACCATGTCGCGTAGGTCGAGAACTTGTAGCCGCGGCGGTATTCGAATTTGTCGACCGCCTTCATCAGGCCGATATTGCCTTCCTGGATCAGGTCGAGGAACTGCAGGCCGCGATTGGTGTATTTCTTGGCGATGGAGATGACGAGGCGCAGATTGGCCTCGACCATTTCCTTCTTGGCGATCGCGGCTTCGCGCTCGCCCTTCTGCACCTGGTTGACGATCTTGCGGAATTCCTGGATCGAAATCGCCGTCTCGGTGGCGAGGTTCTGGATCTCGGCGCGCAGGTCGCGGATGGCGTCCTTCTCGTTCTTGGTGAATTCCTTCCAGCCGCGCGAGGTCAAATTGCCGATCGAGCGGGTCCAGTTCGGATCGAGCTCCGAGCCCTGATATTCCTTGAGGAATTCCTCGCGGCGCACACCATAGCTTTCGGCCAGCCTGAGCAGCTTGCCTTCGTTCTGCACCAGGCGCTTGTTGATGTCGTAGAGCTGCTCGACCAGCGCCTCGATGCGCGCCGTGTTCAAGGACAGCGACTTCACCGCCTTGATCAGTTGGTCCTTCAGCTCCTTGAGCCGGCGGTCCTGACTGGGGGACAGCGTGCCGGCGGCGGCCAGCCGGTTCTCGACCTGCTGGTCCTGCAGCTTGCGCAGTTTCTTGTAGGTGTCGGCAATGACGTCGAGCGTCTCCATCACCTGCGGGCGCAGTTCCGCTTCCATCGCCGCCAGCGACAGGCTCGCCTCGTCATAGTCTTCCTCGTCGTCGTCCACCAGGCCACGGGTGTCGCCGCCGACATTGGTGATGTCGTCCTCGTCCTCGCGCGAACGGCGCGACTTTTCCTCGGTCTTGGCTTCCTCGATACGCTCGACAACCGGCGCCTGCTTGGCCTCCGGCCCGGCATAGGTCGCCTCGAGGTCGATGATCTCGCGCAGCAAGATCTTCGATTCGTTGAGCTCGTCACGCCAGATGATGATGGCCTGGAAGGTCAGCGGGCTTTCGCACAGGCCCGCGATCATCGTCTCGCGGCCGGCCTCGATGCGCTTGGCGATCGCGATTTCGCCCTCGCGCGACAGAAGCTCGACTGAGCCCATCTCGCGCAGATACATGCGGACCGGATCGTCGGTGCGGTCGGTCGGCTCTTTCTTGGTCGTGGTGGCAGCGACGGCGGTGCCGGTCTGCTCGGCCAGCTCGTTGGCGTCTTCCTCGGCGTCAGCGGCGGTATCGGCGGCTTCGGGCTCCTCGCCCTGCTCGTCGTCCTCGACCACGTTGATGCCCATGTCGGAAAGCATGGCCATCGTGTCCTCGATCTGCTCGGAGGTCACTTCCTCCGAGGGCAGCACCGAATTCAGCTCGTCCATGGTGACATAGCCGCGCTTCTTGGCGGCCTTGATCATCTTCTTGACAGCATCGTCGGAAAGGTCGAGCAGAGGGCCATCAGTCGCGGCCTCGCGTTCGGTCTCGACTTCTTCCTTTTCTTTTGTCGCCATAGTCTTTATTTTCTCCAAGCGGCTGAGTATCAAAGCCGCGTAAGCTGCCGGTCCGGTCAAATTGGATGCGCTCCTTCCAGAACGCGCTTTACCGGGCCAGTAACTGCATCTCTCGTTAAGTCCAGATTAACCCTGATATCTGTGGCAAGCTGACTGCCTGTCCAGTGATCAGTACCTTACATCGCTGCATTCCCGTCGATGCCGGGGCGGGTTAACGTTTCGAATCGACCTGATTCCGCCATTCTGCCGGAAGGTCAAGCGCCTCTCGCATGATTCGCATGAAAAAAGCGAATCAATTACCCGACTTAGAGCACCGCACGCTTGATTCAACGCGCAAGCACGTCCTTACATTTCAGTCTTCTGGACATTTCAGTCTTCTGGAGGCTTCGATCTAAACGCGCCCAGCCCTGCCCGACGATACGCCAAACCCTTCGATCAGCGCTTCCGTTGCCTGCACATCACGAAATTGCGCCTGGATTTCGACCAGGTGCCGGTAGTTTTCGTCCGTGGGATCGCTGGCGAGCGCTGCTTCCGCCTGCTTCAGCTCCTTATGTAAGGTGCGCGCGCTGCGCTGCAAGTGGAGAGCCTGGCTGAACGCGTCGCGAGCATCGTCGAGTGCTGCCGTTTCCAGCGCCGGCCATTGCCGCGCACGTTTGATCAGCGCCACCGCGCGCTGCCAGATCTCACCGCAGCCGGCCCGCTCGATCGTCGCGATCACTGCGTTGCGGTCGTTGGCCATATCATGCGCCATGGCGTCGAGGATGGCCGCATGCAGCCGCTTCAGATCGGAATTGGCGAGATCGAGGAACTCGACATGGGCGAAATTCTCGTCGATCAGCACGGGATGGTTGACGAGGGCCGCAATGATCGTCGCCTCGCGCACCGACATGCCCTCGCCGCCGCGTTTGACCAGCGCCGAGCGGCCGAGGCTTTCGGTGATCGCGGTGCGCCCACCGGCACCGCCGCCACGTGCAAACTGCCCGCCGGGTGCTGAGGCCCTGCCCTGAAAGCGCTCACCGGGCCGTCCGTCCTGACGTCCCTGGCGTCCGCGCTGGGTCCCGAAGAAGCTCTGTACCCGCTCGCGCATTTCCTGTTGGTAATGATAGCGAAGGCTCTCGTCGCGGATGCGGCTGGTCAGTTCGCGCAGCGTCTTTTCGAGCTCCGCCCGCCGTTCCGGCGTGTCGAAGATGCCGCCGGCGGTCTCGCGCATCCACAAGAGGTCGGCCAGCGGCCGCGCCTCGGAAAGCACGGCGCGGAATGCGTCCGGCCCTTCGGCCTTGACCAGATCGTCGGGATCCTTGCCCTCCGGCAGCAGGGCGAAGCGCACGGAGCGGCCTGCCTGGACCGCCGGTAGCGCCATGTCGGCGGCGCGCCACGCTGCCTTCAACCCGGCCTGGTCGCCGTCGAAGCACAGCACCGGCTCGCCAGCCATGCGCCATAGAAGTTCGAGCTGGTTTTCAGTCAATGCGGTGCCGAGCGGCGCCACCACGTTTTCGAAGCCGGCCTGCGCCAGCGCGATCACATCCATGTAGCCTTCGACCGCAATGACCGTGCCGCCCTTGGCCAGCGTCCCCTTTCCCAGCGCCGCCTTTCCCAGCGCTTGGCGCGCACGGGCGAAATTGTAAAGGACGTTGCCCTTGTGGAAGAGCTCCGTATCGGGCGAGTTCATGTATTTGGCCAGCGCATCCGGCGCCAGTGCCCGCCCGCCGAAGGCGATGATCTTGCCCCTGGAATCCGGGATCGGGAACATGATGCGGTCGCGGAACCAATCGTAGGAAACCGGAACGTCGTCGCCACGGCGCACCAGCCCGCACGCCTCGATGTCGGCCTTGGGGACACCCTTGGCGGCAAGGTGCTCCTTCAGCGCGTTGCGGCTGTCGGGGGCATAGCCGAGGCGGAAAGACTGCTGCGTCGCCGGTGTCAGCCCACGGTCGCGCAGATAGGCGCGGGCCTTTGCCCCTTCCGGTCCCTGTAGCCGTTCCTGGAAGAACACCGTCGCCATCTCCATGACATCGGTCAGGCTGGCGCGTTCCTTTTCGCGCCGTTCCTCATCGGCGTCGCGAACCGGCATCGGCACGCCGGCCATGTCGGCGATCTTCTCGACTGCCTCGGGAAAGCTCATCCCATCGAGTTCGGTCAAGAACTTGAAATGGTCGCCCGAAACCGAGCAGCCGAAACAGTGATAACGGCCCTTCTTGTCCTCGCAGTGGAAGGACGGGCTCTTCTCGCCATGGAACGGACAGCACGCCCAATAATCGCCGCGTGGCGCGTTGGTCTTCTTCCTGTCCCACGCGACGCGCTGGCCGATCACCGAAGAAATCGGTACGCGGTCGCGGATCTCGTCGAGGAAAGCAGGCGGAAAGCGCATGGGGGACAGCTCGTTTGGCCTCCATATAATCACACGGGCGAAGCCCGACGACTCCTAATGGCGACCATACCCGGTTTTCACAGGCCAAAAGAGAAGGCGGGCCGCGGGCCGCCTTGTCGATCTAATCCGGCGCAGCGCCGGTCAGCCGTTCCGCACCTACTGCGCGGCGATGGCGCCGAAGATCAGGCCGGAGAGAACGCTGACCAGCAGATAGTCATTGCCGACCCGGATCCATTCCTGGCCGGGACCCGGACGGCGCAGGCCATAGTGGCGATAGTCGCGGATCGGCTGGTGACGCTTCCAGCTCGAATATCTCTGGCCGTTGCGCCAATGGCTGCGCTTCACCACGATCTTCTTCTTCACTATGACGCGCCTGTTCACGTCGACATGCTTGTTCACGTCGACATGCCTGCCGGGCCTTTGCCAGTCGACCTGGCTGTAGTTCGACTGCGGCGCGTTTGGTGTGTTCAGTGGTGCAGCCTGGTTGCAGCCAGCATCGAGAAGGCAACGGCGGAAAGAACGATACGTTTCATAGCGGGTACTCCTTGGTTGTCGATGCCTACGGAATAGAGCCGGAAGAATGAACCGAAACTGAACACAGAGATTACGTTTTCGTAATCATTTCTTACATTTAGCACGACTAATTCAGCGCTACCTTTAAAGCGGCCGTCCGAGAATGGACGCATGACCCTCCGCAACTCGGCAGTCTATGCAACCATTTTGTCAGCCATCCATTTCCGACACGCTCCGTCGCGTGCCAACAGGCGTCCGAACCGCGCAAAATTTATTATTCGGCTAAAATAAATCGGAGTTATATTAACCTCTGCAATGTCCACGATTCGCGCCCACTTTTGCCCCTTTGACGTCACGGCGCCCGCGTCGCTGATACCGGTCGGGTTGCGGGGTCGGGCATGAGTGGCTCCGTCGTTTTGCTGCACCTTGCCGGTGCGGTCGCACTGATGCTGTTTGCCACCCGTTTGGTGAAGACCGGCGTCGAGCGCGCCTATGGCGATGTGCTGCGCCACAAACTGCGCGCCACAATGCGCAATCCGTTCATGGCGGTTCTGGCCGGCTGCGGCCTAGCTGTCGCACTGCAAAGCTCGACCGCCGTCACCTTGCTGGTCGGCTCATTCGCCGGCTCCGGTATTGTCAGCGGCATGTCGGGCCAGCTTGCGGTGCGCGGTGCCGAGATCGGCTCGGCCCTGGTGGTCAAGCTGCTTACCTTCGATCTGTCGCTGCTGGTGCCGGTCTGCCTTGTCGCCGGCACGGTGATGTTCATGGCCACCGAGCGGCGCGACTGGCGCCAGTTCGGCCGCATCCTGGTCGGCATCGGCCTGCTGCTTTTGTCGCTGGAGATGATCGGCCAGGCGTCGGAGCCGCTACGCCAGAGCACGCTGATGCCACTCATCGTCGATTACTTCTCTGGCGATCCGGTCACCGCCTACCTTCTGGCGGCGTTGGTCACCTGGCTGTTCCATTCCTCGATCGCCGCGGTGCTGCTGATGGTGACGCTGGCCGGCCGCGGCTTCATCCCGCCCGAACTCGGCATCGTGCTGGTGCTCGGTGTCAATCTCGGCTCTTCGATCATCGCGCCGCTTCTAACCCGCAACGCAGAACCCGGCGTTCGTATCGTGCCGATCGGCAATCTCCTGATGCGCGGCATGGGTTCGCTGATCATGCTGATCCTGTTCCTGACGTTCAGGCCGCCGGTCGCCTTCTTGGGCAGCACCGTGCCCGAGCAGATCGTCAATGCCCACATCGTCTTCAACATCCTGATCCTGATCGCCGGCCTGCCGCTGGCGAGCCTGGTCTATCGTGCCTCGGAAAAGATCGTGGCGCTGGGCACCAAGCCGCAGCCCGCCAACGCGCTCGACGTCGTCGAGCTTTCGGCGCTCAACGAAAGTGCGCTCGACGTGCCGAGCCAGGCTTTGGCCAACGCCACCCGCGAGGTGGTGCGGGTCTGCGAGACGGTCGAGATCATGCTGAAACGGATCATCGAACTCTATGAGAGCGCCGACGCCGACAAGATCAGCGCGCTGGCCGCGCTCGACGACCGTGTCGACAGGAAGCACGCGGCGATAAAGCTCTATCTGGCCAAGGTCACCAAGAACCCGCTGAGCGAGGACGAGGCGCTGCGTTGCCAGGAGCTGATCGGCGCCTGCGTCAAGCTGGAGCAGGTCGGCGACATCATCGTGCGCAACATGCTGGTCCACGTGAAGAAGAAATTCGAGCGCGGGCTGGAGTTCACGCCGGAAGGCTGGCGCGAGCTTTGCGCCTTCCATGCCTTGGTGCTTGCCAATGCCAGGCTTGCCTTCAACGTGCTGGTGTCTCGCGATCCGGAGACCGCTCGCCAGTTGGTGCTGGAAAAGGACCGGCTGCGCGACCGCGAGAAGGAAACCAGCCAGAGCCATTTCGTGCGGCTGCGCGACGGCACCGCCAAGAGCGTCGAGACCAGCTCCATCCATCTCGACACCATTCGTGACCTCAAGCAGATCAACTCGCTGCTCGCCTCGATGGCCTATCCCGTGCTCGAGGAGCGCGGCCTGCTCACCGGTTCGCGGCTGAAGGCTGGATAGATTGCGTCCACAAGCCGGGTAGCTTCAGAACATCGCCTATGAAAATTGCTGTGGGCCAATGCGCAAAAATTATCTTTGCGCCACCTCCTGTCTGTCGGCTAAAGATCGCCGCATCTACCGGAAGGAAAGTCGATGGACACCCATTCTCGCAGCTTCGCCAAAGCGCTTTCCTGGCGCGTCACCGGTACCATCGACACGATGATCATTTCGCTCGTCGTGACCGGAAGCATCAAGCTCGCCGCGGCCATCGGCCTGACCGAGGTCGTCACCAAGTCGCTACTCTACTATCTTCACGAGCGGGCGTGGCTGAAAATTCCTTATGGAAGGAAGGCAGCCGCCTAGCTCTTGCCTCCGCGGCGGGCGCCTGACCGGCGATCAAGAAAAGCTAAAGCGGCGTCGACAATTTCTGGATTGCCCGCCGCCCTCATCCGTGGTTTGAGGCCACCTTATCCGAGGATCGCCTTTCCGCCATGCTCCCCCTCATTGCCCTGTTCATTGCCGCCTTCGCCTTCGGCACCACCGAATTCGTCATAGCCGGCGTGCTGCCGCAGGTGGCGGATGGCCTTGGCGTCGCGATCCCGACCGCCGGTTATCTCGTTTCCGGCTATGCCGGCGGCATTGCAGTCGGCGGCCCGCTGCTGGCGCTCGCTACCAAAAGGTTCTCCCGCAAGGCTCTGCTGCTTGGACTGACTGCGGCTTTTACCATCGGCCAGGCGGCCTGCGCGCTGGCGCCCGACTTCGCCTCGATGCTGCTGTTGCGGATAGCGGTGGCCGTCGCGCATGGTGCCTATTTCGGCGTTGCCATGGTGGTGGCCGTCGGCCTGGTGCGCGAAGACCAGCGCGGCATGGCGGTAGCGCTGATCCTGTCCGGCCTCACCGTATCGAACGTAATCGGCGTTCCGGCCGGCACAGCAATCGGCAACATCTGGGGATGGCGTGCGACATTCTGGGTGATGTGCGCGCTCGGCGTGGTGGCCTTCGCGGCAATCGGCGCCCTGCTGCCGCGCAAGACGGGATCGTCGAACCCGTCCGTCAGTCTTGGCAGTGAGGTCCGCGTACTCGCACGCCAGCAGGTCTGGACCTCGCTCATCATCATGCTGATGCTGATGATCGGCCAGTTCGGCCTGTTCACCTACATCACGCCGACGCTGCTTGAGGTCACCGGCCTCGACGAGAAATGGATACCTTGGGTGCTCCTGCTCAACGGTGTCGGCGCAACGATCGGCGTCTTTGTCGGCGGGCGGCTCGCTGACTGGAAGCTGATGCCGTCGCTTATCGCCATGCTTTTCCTGCAGGCGGTGATGCTCGCCTTGATCTACGCCGTCAGTTCTTACCCGCTGCCGATGGTGATAGCGATCTTCGTCTGGGGCGGCCTCAACTTCGCCATCGGCACGCCGATCCAGACCCGCATCCTGACCTGGACCGCGGACGCCTCCAACCTTGCCTCGTCACTCATTCCGTCGGGCTTCAACGTCGGCATCGCACTCGCCGCATCGCTCGGCGCGGCCATGCTCAATGCCGGCTATGGCTATCGCAGCCTGCCGGTGGTTGGCGCGATCGCCATGCTGGTCGCGGTCGCGGTCGCGCTTGCCTCGCATGTCTGGGAATGGCGCAGCCGGGCTGCGCCGCCGCTGCCGGCTGCCGCCGAATAGGACTACAGATCGATCCGGTAGCGCAGGCTTTCTACGCCGCCATAGGCAGCGTCTTCGAAGAAACGCCCGACAAGCCGGCCGCCATTGGCCAGAACGACCTTCTGCGAGGGCACATTGTGAGGCTTGCAGGTGATTTCGACGAAGGGCAGGCCAACCGCCCTCGCCTCCTCCAGCATCAGCCGCAGCGCCTCGGTCGCATAGCCACGTCCCTGTTTCCACGGCACCACCGCATAGCCGATGTGGCCGAGCACGTGCGACGGCAGCGCCGCGGTGCCGGGCTGCCAGCGCAAGCCGATCGAGCCTAAGACTTCCCCGTCCCAGATCCAGCGCCGGAATCCGGGCAGCCGCGGCACCGTCGAACCGTCCGGCAAGGCAATCGGCGGTCCCTTGCCATCGGAATCGTCGAGATCGGCAAGGAAAGTCGCTGGATCCTTTTCGATAGCCGCAAGCTGCTCGCGCGTCGCGTCGAGCAGCCGCACATTGTCCGGCGACCAGCCGCGCTCGAGGGCCGCCTTGTAGGACGGCAGGTGTTCAAACGCCGGTTTGACGAGTTCGATCATGAGCGCGAGCTTTTGGCTGTCCGCCAGGATTGCGGGCGCGACGGCAAGGGCCTTCCACAGCAGTCTACTGAAGCAGGCTCTTGACGATGCCGCTCGCCTTGGAGAAATCCATCTGCCCGGCGTATTTTTCCTTGAGCGCCGCCATCACCTTGCCCATGTCCTTGACGCCGCTGGCGCCTGTCTCGGCGATGGCGGAACGGACGGCGCTTTCCGTCTCGGCCTGGCCCAGTTGCGTCGGCAGGAAGTCGCGGATGATCGCCATCTCGTCGCGCTCCTGCGCTGCAAGCTCCGGCCGCTTGCCGTCATCGAACGCCTTGGCCGATTCCTCGCGCTGCTTCACCATCTTGGCAAGGATCTGCAGGATTTCGTCGTCGCTGGCCGGCTCCTTCCCGGCGCCGCGATTGGCGATGTCGCGATCATGAATGGCCGCCTGGATCAGCCGCAATGTGGGCAGCCGGCGCTTGTCCTGCGCCTTCATCGCGCTCTTCAGGGATTCGGCGATTTTTCCTCGCATAGTGCTTTCTCCTTCGAATGCGGCGGACAATAGTCGTGCCGATAGCTCAAGGCAAACTCGATGGCGTCCGGCAAACCGCTGATATTGTTCGACGAAATAAATCCAGGCTCGCACGGCGCGGCATCATTGACCGCCTTGGCGCCTTCCCCTATGTACTGGGCCTTGCATGAATTAAATTCTAGTGCACGTCGCCCAAAAGTGCGTAGCGGTTTTGGGGCCACGACATGCACAAGTGAAAAGTTAGCGCGCCGAGGCTGTGAGATTGCCGCTTCGCGCCTTTTGTTGCGCCGATTGAGGGGCGCAGCCTTTAGGAGTGCCGCCATGGCAACGATGACCGCCGCGTCGACCCCCCCTTGGGCCACCGAGAGGCCGACAGCCCTGCTGGTGCTGGCCGACGGCACCGTCATCGAGGGCCGCGGTCTGGGCGCTTCCGGCTCCGCCGTGGCTGAGGTCTGCTTCAACACCGCGCTGACCGGCTACCAGGAAATCCTCACTGACCCATCCTATGCCGGCCAGATCGTCACTTTCACCTTTCCGCATATCGGCAATATCGGCACCAATGACGAAGACATCGAGGACCTCAATCCGCTGGCCCGCGCCGGCGCCGTCGGCGCCGTGTTCAAGGCCGATGTCACCAACCCGTCGAACTACCGCGCCGGAGCCGGCCTCGACCAGTGGCTGAAGAAGCGCGGCATCGTCGCACTTTCGGGCATCGACACGCGGGCGCTGACCGCGCTGATCCGCGAAAAGGGCATGCCCAATGCCGTCATCGCGCACGCCCCAGACGGTACCTTCGACATCGATGACCTCAAGCGCCGCGCCGCCGCCTGGTCCGGGCTCATCGGGCTTGATCTGGCCAAGGAGGTCACCTCCGGCCAGTCCTCGGTCTGGCGCGAGACGCCCTGGGTCTGGAACGAGGGCTTTGGCGAACAGGCCGACCCGTCGATGCACGTCGTCGCCATCGACTACGGCGTCAAGCGCAACATATTGCGCCTGCTGGCCGGCCTCGGCGCCAAGGTCACCGTGGTGCCGGCCAAGACCGGCGCCGAGGAGATCATGGCGATGCGGCCGGACGGCATTTTTCTGTCCAACGGCCCCGGCGATCCGGAAGCCACCGGCGACTACGCCGTGCCGGTCATCCAGGATCTGTTGAAGACCGAAATCCCGCTGTTCGGCATCTGCCTCGGCCACCAGATGCTGGCGCTGGCGCTGGGCGGCAAGACCGCAAAAATGCATCAGGGCCACCACGGCGCCAACCATCCGGTCAAGGACCACACCACCGGCAAGGTCGAGATCGTCTCGATGAACCACGGCTTTGCCGTCGACGCCGACTCGTTGCCGAGCGGCGTCGAGGAAACCCATGTCTCGCTGTTCGACGGTTCGAATTGCGGCATTGCGCTGACCGGCAAGCCGGTCTTCTCGGTCCAGCATCATCCGGAAGCCTCGCCCGGCCCGCAGGATTCGCATTATCTGTTCCGCCGTTTCGTCAATCTGATCCGCGAAAAGCGCGGCGAGCCGGCACTGGCCGAGCGTGTCTAGCGCATTGCGTAAAAACGGATTTGACTGACGGCGCCGGCCGGGCTCCCGGCGCCGATCAAGCCCCGTCCGTCACCGCTTGCTGCGCGTGCATGCGTTTGACTTCCTTCGGCGTCGGCTTGGCCACCCTACTGACGAAGACGACGAGCGCCAGCGTGAGGAAAATCGCGCCGAGCAGATACGGGGCACCGCCGAAAACTATGGGCGCGCTCGGCCCCGTGAACCAGGAAAAGATCGCCGTATAAAACAGCGGTGTGATGATTGAGGTGATCGAGAAGATCGAGGTCATCGCGCCCTGGAGTTCGCCCTGGGCGGAGGGTGGCACCTTGGCGGCCGCCAGGCTTCTGAGCGGCGGGTCGGCCAACGCCTCGAGACATCCGACGACGATCACTGCATAGACCATCCAGCCTTGTGACGCGAAGGCGTAGCCGAAGGCGCTGAGTGCGGTAAATGCCAGACCGATTACCGCCGTCTTCCACTCGCCAAGTGTAGGGATCACGCGCGGCAGGACTGTCGCCATGACGATCGCGCCGCACAGGCCAAAGGCTCCGAGCGAGAAGCCGATCTGTTGTTCGCTCCAGCCATAGCGATAACTGGAGACGAACGACCAGACCGCAGGATACATCATGTGCCCGAGCGTCATCAGAAAGAAGACAAGTCCGATCCAGCCGATACCTTCATAGTTGCGCATCTGGACGAGCGTGCCGACCGGGTTCGCGCGTTTCCACGCGAAGCGGCGACGGTGCTTGTTATCAAGCGTTTCCGGCAACAGAAACAGCGCGATCAGAAAGTTTGCGAAAGCAAGCCCTGCAGCGAAATAGAACGGAACGCGCGGCCCGAACGTGCCGAGCAACCCGCCCAGGACCGGCCCGATGACGAAGCCGACGCCGAAAGCAATGCCGAGCAGCCCGAAATTCTTCGCACGATTTTCGTCGGTCGAGATATCGGCAATGAATGCCGATGTCGTTGAATAGCTGGCGCCGGAAATGCCGGCCAGCACGCGGCCAATGAACAGCATCGGATAGGACCAGGCGATAGCGCAGATCAGATTGTCGATAGCGAACGTCAGCACCGAGGCGAGCAGAATCGGCCGCCGCCCGAACCGGTCGCTCAACCCGCCCATCACTGGTGCGAAAACGAACTGCATCGCCGCATAGACGAAGAACAGCCAGCCGCCCTCGATAGCCGCCTCACTGATGCCGACGCCGGTCAATTCCCTGAGATAGGCCGGCAGCACCGGCATAATGATACCGAAGCCAATGACGTCGAGCAGCAGGGTGGTGAAAACAAGCGCAAGGCCCCGCCTGGCGGTTTTGGGGTCTATCATGATGGTATCTCCTCGGGCCGCCCGAGCGAACGGGAACACACCTTATAGGCGAGCACATCGCTGGGAACAATGAGGGAACGGGCAGAGTGTTTTCATCCTGACATCCCCCTGACTGCGATCCAGTCTCTCGGATTACGAGAAAACCGTCGGCTCAGATCGGGTTGTTGAACGTGTCGCAGTCCGATAGCTTGCCGTTCTGGAAGCCGCGCGCCAGCCAGGTCTGCCGCTGCTGAGACGTGCCGTGGTTGAAACTTTCCGGCACGACGTAGCCCTGCATCTTCTTCTGCAGCGTGTCGTCGCCGATCTGCTTGGCGGCGTTCAGTGCCTCCGCCATGTCGCCCTGTTCCAAAATGCCCTTCTGACCGGTGAAATGTGCCCAGATGCCGGCAAAGCAGTCGGCCTGGAGCTCGACCTGCACCGACATCTGGTTGGCGTCGCCCTCGCTCATATTCTGCCGCATCTGGTTGAATTTGGGCAGGATGCCGGTCAGGTTCTGCACGTGATGGCCGACCTCGTGCGCGATAACATAGGCCTGTGCGAAATCGCCCGAGGCGCCGAACTGCTGGTCGAGTTGCTGGAAGAAGGTGGTATCGAGATAGACCTTGCGATCGTTGGGACAGTAGAATGGTCCGGCCGCTGACGAGGCAGAACCGCAGGCGGAGCGGATCTGACCGCTGAACAGGACCAGTTTTGGATCTTGATAGGTCAGACCTTCGGATTGGAAAATACCGGTCCACGTATCCTCGGTCTCGGCCAGCACGGTCGACACGAACTGCTTCATCTCGTCGGACGCCGGCGCACCGGTGCCGCCGCCCTGCCCGCCGCTATTGTCGGTGATCTGGCCGCCGCCGCCAGGCTGCAAGCCGCTGTCATCGAGAATTTGGCTCGGGTCGAAGCCGAAATACCACCCTGCCAGGAAAATCAACGCTACGATGATAATGCCCGACATGCCGCCGCCGCCGGCGCGACCGCCGATCGGGATGCGAAACTGCCCCGGACTGCCGCCAAGCCCGCCACTCTGGCCGCGCTCGTCCTCGACATTGTCACTTTGACGGCGGCCTCTCCAGAGCATGACAACTCCCCGTGATGCACGTTTGCACTCAACCCGCCGATGTCCTGGCCGGTTCCAACCCAGCAAACAATTATCCCAATGGTTACGCCAAGTCACAGTATTTTTCGCGCTAACGAGCAATGCCTGCTGACGCGGGTCTGCTCTGGCTTAGACGTCGCAAGGTCTGTAGCATCCACCGTGGCTGTGGAAGCGAGGGGGCGCTTGCGGATGCTCGGGCGGGTTCTGTTGCTGTTTGCGGCATTGTCTTGCCTAGGCCCCGCGCCGGCCAGCGCCGTCACTCTCGATTCCAGTGTCGCAATCACCGATCCCGAGACCTTGCAGGCGCTCGAGCGCGGCGGGCTATCGATCAGCCGTCTGCTTGGGCCAGCGCTCGGACTGACACGCGACGTCGACAATCGCGGGCTGTTTTCGGTGCGCGCGCTGAGCCCGGTCCGCAACGCCGTCAAACAGCAGATCTTAGACGAACCAAGGAACAGCCCCGACTCCTATGTAGCCGCTCTGGCAAAGTCGAAAGACATCAACCAGAAGTTCAATCCGAAATACATCGACGACGACGGTTCGACGCTGGACCTGACCGGCATCGTCAATCGCATGGATCGCGGCTATCTCGGCCACACCGAATGCGGCGAGATCAGGCTGATCTACCGCTTCCACTATTCGGTCGAGGAGAAGCCTGGGCAACGCATTTCGTCGCGCCTGCCGCTGACCCTGAGCCTGGTCTTCAACGCCATACCGGCTTCGGCACAGACTCGCGCCTCGAAGGACCGTCCGCGCTCGGCTAACGGTTCCTGCGCGGACGTGGCGAAGCGCTGGCTTGTCGCCGGGCAGAAGAATCTGGAGCCGGATCAACTGGCGGCCTGGCTGCGCTCGGAAGAAGGCCCGCTTTCCAGCGCGATGTTGAATTCTTCGCAGACCATGCGGCTCGAGCTCAACATGCAGGTCGTGCGCCTATCGGCTTCGAGCCGGCGAGATTTCGGCGGCCACGCCGAGTATCTGTTGAAGGTATTCAAGTGGGACCCTGCCAAAGCCATTTTCCAGGAAGCGAAAATGGAGAACCAGATCGACCGCAAGCTGGTGCTGGCCGACAGGCAAACCTTCGAAAGATGGCTGCTCACCGACCGCAACATCTATGATCTCGACCGTGGCCGTCTGGTGATCGACGAAAAATTCCTCGCGACCACCGCGGTTTCGGTGGCACCCGGCGGTATGAACCGGTCGCAAAACAATTTGGCTTTTGGGCTGCTCGACGACGATGCTATCGACAAAGCGCTCAGGGACTATGTCGCCAAGGGCAATACGCTTCGCACCGTCAAATCGGTGGCCGGCTTCAATCTGCGCCTCAACGAGATGACCTGCACCGGCTGTCACCAGACGCACGGCATCGCCGGGTTCCATTACACCGGCGCCGACCCGGCCAACGAACCGCGCCGCAACGCGGTGTTCGTGCCGGGCTCGGCTGTGTTTTTTGCCGACCTGCCGCGCCGCCGCGCCATTGTCGAGTCGTTCGCCGCTGGCAGACACCCGGATTTCAGCCGCGGCTTTGCCGGCCGTCCGGAGGCAAAATACGCCGAAGCGCTGGAAGGCACCGATCTCTACAATGGATGGGGCTCGATCTGCTATCGCGGCGCCGACCCAAGTTTCGTGGACTGGACCTGCGACGAAGGCCTGCGTTGCGCCGGGGTCCACGAGAGCGCCATCCATCCGGGCTTTGGTACCTGCGTCAGCGAGGCCGGCACCGCGGTCGGCGATCCGGTGGAGTTCGGCGAGATCAGGATGTCGAAATGGGGCAACGACCAATATTGCCGTCTGTCACCGGCAACCGCGAAGGCCTGCGCCATCGACCCGGCCAGGGACAGAAAACCGCCGATAAAGCTCGCCGGCTACGGCGCGGCGCGCCAGCGTTACGATAATCCCGAGCAGAAGACTGGCGGCTTTCCCGGCGGCATGCTGCGCAAGGCGACCTGCGAAAAGCTGCCCGACGAGGCAAGCTGCGGCCGCCTCGCCAAGACCGGCTTCAACGACTGCATAGGCTCCGGCAAGGACCACAAATTCTGCACCAGGGAATTCACCAAGACCGCTGGCCTGCGTGCTTGCGACAAGGCCCATCCCTGCCGCGAGGACTATATCTGCACCGCCGGTTTTGACGATCTGCCGGAAGCAAAGCCCGGCAAGGGCACTTGCATCCCACCCTATTTCATCTTCCAGTTTCGCGTCGATGGTCACCCGCGCAACTGGGTGCAGGATACGAACGAGTGAGCAGGTCAGTCGCACTGCATATCGCTTCGATCAATCAGCGCGCGGCGATTATTGCCTTGCGAAAGGCTTCGAGCGTCTCGGCGCTGACATGGTGCTCGATGCCTTCGGCGTCGATGCGCGCCGTCTCGGCGCTGACCCCGAGCGAGCGCAGGAAGGCCTCGACCGTCTGGTGGCGAATGCGGCTCTCTTCCGCAACCTTGCGGCCGGCATCGGTCAGGAACACGCCGCGATAGGGCTTCCGGGAGACCAGCCCGTCGGCGCACAGCCGCGTCAGCATTTTCGCCACCGTCGGCTGGGCGACGCCGAGCCGTGCCGCGATGTCGACCTGGCGCGCCTCGTTGCCATCCTCGATCAGGTCGGCGATGAGCTCGACATAATCCTCGACCAGCGCACTGCGGCGCGCTTCACGCGTCTGCCTGAAGCCTTCCGAGTGGATTTCTGCGTCAGGCAGCGGCTTTTCGCGAGGAACCGGTCTTTTCTTCAGCGCCAATACGCGCTCCTCCCGGCAGTTTGAATCGACATTGCAGTCATAACACGGAACCCTATTGGTTCTGGCCGTTTATTTCCATTCGGTGGCCGGTGCAACCGGCGTTCACTGCCGTTCCGGCCGCACGGCCAAGCGGCCACACGAAAAAGCTCCGACAATGAAATATAGCATATTGCATAATGTTCAGCCGTGGCATAGATAAGGAGGCAACATCTATCGCGCGAGTGGAAAGCCAGTTCATGTCGGAAGCCGAAGCCACCTCAGCCCCCCGGTCCATGTGGCGATTTGCCCGCCCGGAGGACGGCGAGCAGCCCAGCCTTCGCGAAGTCAACGCCACGATCGCCGTGCCGCACTCGGGGATTTGGCTTCGCCGGCTGTTCGCCTTCATGGGGCCGGGCTACATGGTTTCGGTCGGCTACATGGATCCGGGCAATTGGGCGACCGACCTCGCCGGCGGGGCCCAGTTCGGTTACACGCTGCTGTTCATCATCATGTTGTCGAACCTGATGGCGATCCTGCTGCAGGCGCTCGCCGCCCGGCTCGGCATCGCCACCGGCCGCGACCTCGCGCAGGCGTGCCGCGCCTATTATCCGCGACCGGTCAATTTCATGCTTTGGGTCGCTTGCGAATTGGCCATCATCGCCTGCGACCTGGCCGAGGTCATTGGTACGGCGATCGCCTTGCAACTGCTGTTCGGGATTCCGCTGATCGGCGGCGCCATCATCACCGCGCTCGATGCCTTCCTGCTGTTGTTGCTGATGAACAAGGGCTTCCGTTTCCTCGAGGCCTTCATCATAGCGCTTTTGATCATCATCTTCGGCTGCTTCGCCATCCAGATCTTTGCCGCCGCGCCGCCGGTCGGCTCCATCCTGCATGCGATGTTCGTGCCGTCGTCCGAGATCGTCACCAATCCGGCCATGCTTTACATCGCCATCGGCATCATCGGCGCCACGGTGATGCCGCACAATCTCTACCTGCACTCCTCGATCGTGCAGACCCGCGCCTATGAGCGCACCGATCGCGGCAAGCGCGACGCCATCAAATGGGCGACGACCGACTCTACCATCGCGCTGATACTGGCGCTGTTCGTCAATGCCTCCATCCTGATCGTATCGGCGGTGGCGTTCCACGGCACCGGTCATCATGACGTTGCCGAGATCGGCCAGGCCTTCCAGCTTCTGTCGCCGCTGCTCGGCCTCGGCATCGCTTCGATCCTGTTTGCCGTAGCGCTGCTTGCCTCCGGCCTGAACTCGACGGTCACGGCGACGCTGGCCGGCCAGATCGTGATGGAAGGCTTCCTGCGGCTGCGCATCCCGCAATGGGCGCGCCGCCTGCTGACGCGCGGCATCGCCATCATCCCGGTGGTGGTGGTCACTGCGCTCTATGGCGAGAAGGGAACCGGCCAGTTGCTGGTCTTCAGCCAGGTAATCCTGTCGATGCAGCTTCCCTTCGCTGTCGTACCGCTGGTGCAGTTCGTCTCGGACAAGCGCAAGATGGGTAATTTCGCCATTTCCCGCGCTGTTGCCGTGCTGGCCTGGGTGGTCGCCGCGCTCATCCTGGTGCTCAACTTCAAGCTGCTCTACGATACGGTCGTCGGTCTGGGCTGAGCGTTTCTCTGCTCCAAGCCGACGCAACAAGGTCGGCAGTCATCTGCCCTTCCAGCCCTGGAAATTTGCCGACCGCTGTCGGACAAATGTCCGTTCGCCCGTCCTTGGCCCGAAGTCCGGCCATGACGGCACGGATCAGGGAAAGGGAGCTCCAATGAGGAAGATCATCGCCGCAACATTCGTCAGCCTCGACGGCGTCATGCAGGCACCCGGCGGCCCGCAAGAGGACCCTGTCGGCGGCTTCAAATTCGGCGGCTGGACGTTTCACTACTGGGACGATGTGATGGGCGCCGCCATGGGCGAGACGTTTTCAAAACCGTTCGCGCTGCTTCTCGGCCGCAAGACCTACGACATCTTCGCCGCCCACTGGCCGTACCAGAAGAGCGGTCCGATCGCCGACAGCTTCAACGCCGTCACGAAATATGTGGCGACGCACAGGCCAGATACGCTGTCCTGGCAAAACAGCCAGCCGCTCGGCAGCGATGTCGTGGCGACGTTGCGCCGGATGAAGCAGGAGGACGGCCCGGACCTGCTCATTCAGGGATCGAGCGAGTTGATCCAGACCTTGCTCGCCAATGACCTGATCGACGAGATCAGCCTGCTGATTTTCCCGCTGGTGCTGGGCAAGGGCAAAAAACTGTTCGGCAGGGGCACGATACCTGCCGCCTTCAAGCTGACCCGTTCGCAGGTATCGACCACTGGCGTGCTGATGGCGAGCTATGAACGCTCCGGCGAGATCAAGACCGGGTCTTTGCTCCGGAACAGCCGTCCGAAGCCGAGATCGAGCGGCGCAAGAACTGGAAATAGAGGCTGCGGGGCGATCAAGGACGGCTGAACACCGGCCGTCCTTTTTGCTGTTTTCTAAGCCGCCTCTCGCCGCCGTGCCAACCCATCGCGGAGGTGGCCCGCGAATGCCAATGCAGCCGGCGCGACGCCGTGCTTCGGCAAATGCAGATTGATTGAAAAATTCGGCAGCGACGGCAGTTCCGGATCGTTGGCCAAAATATCGAGGTCGGCAGGCACGGTTGACGCCAACCAGGTGGTGACGGCCAAGTCCGAACGTACCGTCGCCGTCGTCACGTCGATGCTGCCGTTTTCGAAGACGGTGCGCCATTCCAGCCCGTGCTCGTTAAGCGCCTCCAGCACCACCGGGCGGAACGCGCAGGTCTCGGCGACCATCGAAACCGGCAAGGGTCGCTTGCGGCGGGCGCCACCGCCTTTGGCGCCGACCCAGACCAGCCGGTCGACAACAAGGCATTCGCCGGGCGACCGACCGATCGGCTCCTCGATCACCGCGAGCTCAATCGTGCCCGCCGCCAAGGCCGCAGCCAACTCCGGCGACGAGGCGCAAACAAGCGAGATCTCGACCTGCGGATAGGCCTCGGCATAGGCCTTGAGCACCGGCGCAAGCAAGGTGCCGACAAGGTCGTAGGGCACGCCAAGCCGCACCTGACCGGCAACCGCATCACCCGCCATCTCCGCCAGGATCTCGTCATTGAGGGAAAGCAGGCGCTTGCCCTTGCCGAACAATCGCTCGCCGGAGCGGGTCAATCGCAATCCGCGCCGATCGCGGTCGAACAGGCTGCAGCCGAGAACCTCTTCCAGACGCTTGATCTGCTGGCTGACGGCACCTTGCGTCAAATGCAGCGCGTTGGCCGCCGCCGTCATGCTGGCCTTGTCGGCAACGGTGACGAAGGTTCGAACCAGGGCAGTATCGAGGTTGCGGAGCATCTGGTCATTATATTTGCTAATGCACATCATGGCAAACATTGCATTTACTGATGGGCCAAACAGCCTACGGTGCAGGCTTCAAAGGAAGCCGCATGTTTGAAACCGTCCTTCCCCTCCTCCTGTTCGCGCTGGTCTCAACCTCAACCCCAGGAATGGCCACGACCTTGTCGACGGCGTCCGGGGCGCAGTTCGGCTTTCGCCGCTCTATCCCGCTGATGGCCGGGAGTGCGGCCGGCCTGGCCACGGTGGCTGCGGCAGGTGCTGCTGGGCTCGCTGGTCTGCTGGCCGCCGCTCCTTCGCTGCAACTGGCAATGAAAATAGCCGGCACCCTCTATCTGGTATGGCTTGCCCTCAAGATCGGCCGCAGCGGCCCGCCCAATCTGGACGTGGCTATGGCAAAGCCGAACAGCTTTTTCGGTGGCGCCGGCCTGCAATGGATGAACCCCAAGGGCTGGGCCATGGGGCTGGGAGCGGCGGCATCCTTTGCCGCGCTCGCCAACGGGCCGCTGCAGCTCGCCGTGCTGCTCGGCACGGTCTTCGGTCTTGCCGCGGCCCTATCGCTGGCGGCGTGGTGCGTGGCCGGCACGCTGCTCGCCCGGTTGCTGCGAACCGAGCGGCAATGGCGCATGCTCAACATCATGCTTGGCCTGCTGCTGGCCGCCTCGATCATTCCGATGTGGCGGACAGCGTAAGACCAAGCTGTGGCGCGTCGCTCAGCAGCGCTTCAAACAGGTGTTTGGAAAGAGCAGGCGGCAAGCCTGCGAGCGGCGCTGGACGAAATCGCCGCGTTGGATTTCGACGCAGCGCCGGCCGCGAGTTGAATTATCGGCGGCCGGCAGCCAAGCTTTGCTAACAAGCCTTATTCGGCCGGCATCGCCACCGGTCGCGCCGCCAGATGGCCCGCCAGCACCACGCCCAGACCAATGATCGGGAATGCCGCCGCGACCACACCGAGGTCGGCCGGTGCGCCATAGCGCAGCACCGCAGCGCCAACCACCGCACCCAGTGCGACGCCGAGATAGAGTGCCGAAGCGTTCAGCGACAGCACGATGGGGGCGGCATCGGGCGCCAGCTTGATGATGCGGCTGGCCTGCGCCGGCGGGAATGCCCAGCCGACGATGCCCCACGGCACCATCATGGCCATCAGCGCCGGCCCGGCGATCTCGCGCGGCAGGAACATCGGGATCAGCGAAAACGTGACCAGCATGGCGGCACTCAGCGCCAGCGACCAGCAGACGGTGCGCGTCGCGCCGAAACGATCGGCGGCCTGCCCGCCGCCGATATTGCCGATGACCGCGCCAACGCCGAAAGCGAGCAGCATTCCGGGAAGCGCGATCGGGTTCAGTCCGCCACCTTCGATGGCGAGCGGCGCGACAAAGGCAAAGACGGTGAAGGCGCCGATCAGGGCCAGGATGGTCGTCACCAGGATAGGCATGACGCCGGGGCGAAGTGCCGCTGCCAGCCGCATCCGGAGCGGAAGCCTGGTGCCGACGATGCCGCGCGGCAGCCGGTACCACAGGATCGCGCCGGCGAGCGCGCCAAGGCCGGCAATGGCAAAGAAGGTGCCGCGCCAGCCGGCAACCGTCGCAACAAGCGCGCCAAGCGGCGCGCCGACCGCGACCGCCACGGTGGTGCCGCCGACGACCACGGCAATGGCGCGGGCGCGGTGATGATCGTCGACAAGCGCAACGGCCGTTCCCTGCGCGGTCGCCGCGAACAGGCCTGACGATAGCGCCATGACGATGCGCGCGATCAACAGCAATTCGAAGGAGGAGCTCAGCGCCGCGGCGACGTTGCCCAACACGAAGAACACCAGCGTCCACAGGATGACGCGGCGACGATCCCATTCGCCGGTCAGCGTTGCCAGGATCGGCGTGCCGATCGCATAGGCGAGCGCAAACGCCGTGATCAGCGTGCCGGCGAGCGGAACGGAGATGGCGGCATCCTTTGCAATGTCGGGCAAAAGGCTGGAGATGACGAAACCTTCGGTCGAAATCGTGAACGATCCGAGCGCAAGCCAGATGAGGCGCTTATCCATGGCAATTTCCTTAGTTCAAAGGTTATTGAACAATTGGACATAACAGGGCATGATGTCAATAAAGCCGCTGCAAAATAGCCGAACCATCCTGACAGCCCGGTGTCAGGATGGGGCGACGGGGCGAAACTATGTGTCCATCAGCCACGAGAGGAGATGCGTTGAAATCGGCCCCGAATGTGCTTAATTCCTGGGCATGACCTTGCCCCATCCCACCGCCGACCAGATCAGCCTGCCGAATGTGCTTGCCGTGCTCGGCGACCCGACGCGGTTGGCCATCGTGCGCTATCTCGCCAGCAAAGAGGGCGTGCCGCTGAATTGCAGCCGGTTCCTCGATCTCTGCTCGAAGACCAATCTGAGCTACCATTTGGCCAAGCTGCGCGAGGCCGGCGTCACCCGCACCGAAGCGGTTGGCACCAGCCGGCTGATCACGCTGCGCCGTGACGATCTCGACCGCCGCTTCCCGGGCCTGCTCGACAGCGTCATTGCCGCGGCCGGCGACGACGCATCGTTGCCGGCGGTCGGCGGCCACGAGATCGAAGTCCGCGCCTGAGCACCAACAGGGAAGCGTCCTTCCAGAACTTGGGTTCCTCGCCCCCACGAGAGTGGGGGAGAGGTGGCCCGGCGAAGCCGGGACGGAGAGGGGGCCTTGACGCACCCAGAACGTTCAAGCACGCTGCATTGTCCTCGCCGCGCCGGTTTGCGCAGAGCCCCCTGTCCGGCCGGTGCGCGGCCCCCTCTCCCCCGCTTCGCGGAGGCGAGGAAACGCTGCCTCAGCCACGGAGCTTCCCCATGCGCATTGCCGTCCTCGCCGACATCCACGGCAATGTCCTGGCGCTCGAAGCCGTGCTCGACGATCTGCGGCGACGCGGCGGCGCCGACCTCATCGTCAATCTCGGCGATTGCGTTTCCGGCCCGCTCTGGCCGCGCGAGACCATGGAGCGGCTCGAGGCGCTCGACCTGCCGACGGTACGCGGCAATCACGACCGCCGCGTTGCCCGCGACACCGGCGACGAGACCATGTGGCCGTCCGACCGCTACGCGCACGAACGGCTGACAGAGGCCCAGCGCGAGGCGCTGTTCGCGCTGCCCGTCACGCTGGAGGTGGCGCCCGGCATACTCGCCTTCCACGCCCGGCCCGACCACGACGAAAAATACCTGACTGACGCGATAGTCGACGGCCGGCTGGTGCGCGCGCCGCTGGCCGCCATCGAACGGCGCCTCGGCGCGATCGATCCCGCTTGCCGCATCATGCTTTGCGGCCACAGCCATCGTAGCGAGCTGGTCCGCATACCCGGCGGTCCGGTCATCTTCAACCCGGGCAGCATCGGCTGCCCGGCCTATGACGATTCGACCCCGCCGGCGCATGTCTCCGAGCAAGGTTCGCCGCACGCCCGCTATGGCATCCTCGACTTGCACCCTGATCGTTTCGAGGCCATCGCCGTCGATTATGACCACGAGGCGGCGGCGCGTCAGGCCGAGCAGGCGGCACGGCCCGAATGGGCTCACGCGCTGCGCACCGGCTTCATGCCGGGTTGAACCGCGGTTATACCCGGTCCGAACGGATGACCGCCTTCGAGCGGCAGAAGCTGCGGCCGGTCCAATCTTCAGTTGTCCGACGCGGATCGCTTCGATCGCTTGGCAGGACGTCGGGTGCTGGCCGCCGAAGTCTTGGGCGTCGAAGTCTTGGGCGATGAAGCCTTTGGCCGTGTCGGCTTGGGCGCCAGTTGCGTTGGGTTGAAAGTCTGTGCTGGGGCGGATTCGGAACCCGCCCGAATGTCGGCGTCGCGCACCTGCTGGCCAAAGTTCAGGCCGGTCAGCTGTTCGATCTCAGCCACCGTCGAAAGAAACTCCGATACCCTGGCAATTTCAAGCGGGTCATCGAATGCCTCGGCACGCTCGCCGAACGCTTCGGGCATTACTTCCAAAACCGGCTTTTGATCCGCCAGCAGCGCGATGGCGCGCAGGCCAGCTTGATCGGACCACAGTGCGATCTTCCAGAACTTCAGCGGAACATGGCTGTCGAAGCGGTAGCGAGGATCGTCCTCGCCGAACACTGGCCCGGCAAACACCGTGACACGGCCTCGCGTCGTATAGGCGTTGCGCAGCACATAGGTTTCCACCGCGCGCCATCTCAGCTTCCCCTTGGAGCCGGGATGGTTAAGCGAGCTTCCCTGATTGAAGAAGCCGACTTGCGGCGCAGCATTGGTATAAAAGAACGTGTCGCGTTCTGCCGCGACCGCCTCCTGATCCACGCCCCATGCAGGGTCGCCGCGAAGCGTAATATGGCCCTTCTGGAACATTCGAGCGATTCGTTCCTTGGATTTTGCGACGGGAAATCCAGGCACATTCTGGCTCGAATAGAATTCCTGGGTCATCTGCTCGCCAAGATCGATACGGCGATCGGGCCGGAAAGCATCGCTGGCTTCCGAACCGGAAATCGACTCCACCCCCAATTCGACAAGCGACGGCTTGTCGATGACCGTCTTGTCCTCACGATTGACCGCCTTGGTGCGGGATCCATCGATATTGCAGGCGGTGACGAAGGCAAGCCTGCGATCGGCGTTCATCAAGATCGAAAAATGATGGTAGCGCAATTCGTGTGGGTCCTCGCCCGGTTTGGCAAGAAGGTTTTTGGCCAACCGGAAGGGTGAATCGGCAACCGTCGGCATTGGCAGGACAAAGCCCGGTATGAAGCCGGGCTCATACCCTCCACGATCGTCGAAGTCCTCTGTTTTCCAACCCGCTGCCTCGGCGATGGCTACCTTCGCGGGTTCGCTTGCCGGGCTCTTGCCGTCGTTTCGTCTTGCATCGCCTCCGTCGCCGTCGATCAACGGCGCCCGGACATTTATCTCGACGGGAAAAGTCCAGGTGACCGAGCCATCGGCATTGTGTCTCGTCGCCGGCGGATTGCGATCGGGTTCCGGCCGCTGCACCGGCTTGTCCGGCACATCTTCGCGAATGTCGGCGTTCAGCCGAACTGTCTCGTCCATCATGCGCGGCGTGCCGGCCCAAATCGCCAGTGCTTGCGAAACCGCCGATGCCGAGGAGCCCGGTAGCCTGGTCTTTCTAGTGCTGAGATCGTCAACGATGGCGCTGATCCGTATGCCTTCGTTGATCTCGCGCGCAAGCGCATAGCCACCTATGCCCGTCACCTCGTGGAACGGGCCGGCCCAATGGTGCAGGGCAATAGGCTCCCATTCATTGTTGAAGACCGGTGAACCGGACGAACCCTGTTCGGTGTCGGCGACATAGTGCAGCACTTGAACCGTTTCGTCGCGGGCCACCAGCCGGTTTTCACGCAGCACCAGTTCCTTGAAGCGGCCATCGGGATGCTGAACGATGTTGGCGATTTCGCCAAGCATATGCTTGTCGCGCGCGTCCGACAGCGAGATAAAACCGAACTCCCCCAGTTCCTTTGGACCGGAGCGCCGCTCGCCGACCCCGATCAGCGTATAGTCCAGACCCTCTATGCTATCGGTCACGAAACAGGATTCAGGATCGAACAGGAACGTCGTCGGCGTACGCACGGCATTCGCACCGTCCTGCTCATAATCGAACTGGACCTGGAAGCGCCGGGAATCCGCCGGTGACGAAATCACATGGTTGTTTGTGAGGAACAGCCGTGGCCCGACCAGAAAACCCGATCCTTGTGGATTGCCGTTGAAAAAGGCAACGCGGCCGACCGCATCGGCCGCACGGCGCCCACGCTCCAGAAATGCGACCCCGATGAAATCGAGCGTTGGGCCGAGAATTGCCTCCGGCCCTGGCTGTTTGGCGGCGGCCTTTCTTTCCCCGGCAGACCTCATGTCGATCGCTGCCGATATCATCTCCGCTTCGGTGCGGCTGAGCGACGCCTTTACCTGCAACCTGTCGAGGCGCCTGGAGAGGGTCTGTTCGGCGGCCAGCGGATTGCCGTTGGCAATGTGACCAAGTGAAGCCTCAATTTCGGGGCGCGTTTTCTTGATACGCTGGCGAACTATGTTTTCCACCTGCGCAAATATTTCAAGGTCGACCATATTGTCCTCCTCAACCTTACTTGAGAGAGTGCATATTTACATGAAATGTGCAATATTTTGCCGGCTGTTAGTTCACGGAAGTGGCTTGGGCGCGATTCAACACGCGGCCCCTTTTCGGGCTTACACAGCGCCGCCTCGTCGCCTATAAAAACCGGCTGGCGTGCAATGGCGCTTTCGTGCCTGGCCGCGCCTTCGGCAATTGAACCTACCGCCCATGGCAGATGATTAGGCGCACAGTAACACTCCCGACGACGCTGCTTGCGGTGATTGCCGCTCCGCTGATGCTGGCGGAGTTGCCGGCCAACGGCCAGGAGCCGGAGCCCATCATCTCGATTGTGACGGGTCTCGCTCCGGATGACCTCCTCAACGTGCGCGCCACGGCATCGGCCATGGGCAAGATCGAGGCACGGCTGCCGAGTGGTTCGAGCGTGAAGAATCTCGGCTGCGGCGACGTCAGCGGCTACAAGTGGTGCAAAGTCCAAGACATTGACGACCCGAAGCTGAGCGGATGGGCTCCGGCGCGCTATCTCGACCCCATCAATCCCCGGCAAGTGACACCGCAGGCAGCGGCCAATACGGAGAACCCTGCGTCTCAACCGCTGCCCGATCTGACAACGCGCCTGGGCGCAACCGGCGGTCCCGAAACGACGCTGAACTCCGCTGATGCGATCGGCAGGGCGGCGATCGAGGATGCTTACCGCCTGGCCCTGGCCGGTGGAAACCCCTCGACTGGACAGGTTGATGGATCGCCGCCCGCAACAGTGGGTCCCGTGCAGAATTTCGGCGCGGCCAACGCGGCGCCTCCGCCCGACGCACAGACCGTTGCGCGGCTTCAGCCGCCGGGGACACCGGTCCCCGGTGCCGGTAACGCCATCCCTTGCGCGCGCTATCTCGGCCAGCCGATGACCAACTGCAAGGCAAATGTCGTGCGCACCGGCGACAAGACCGACGTGACCGTTACCTGGCCCGACGGCGGCACGCGCATCATCAGTTTCAAGGCCGGCAAGCCGGCCGGTTCGAACGGACCCGGCGAATTCCGCTTCACCCGCGAGGGCAGCCTGAACATGATCCGTGTCGGTGCTTCCGAGCGTTTCGAGATCACGGATGCCTTGGCGTCGGGAGGCTAGATAGATTCGAGACGCCGGCGGGACAGCGCCCCCTCTGTCCTGCCGGACATCTCCCCTACGAGGGGGGAGATTGGCTGTTTCGCTGACAGCGCCTCCTTTTTCGAGGTTAGCGATTGGCGAAATCAAAGGTGAAGGCCGATCTCCCCCCGCGTGGGGGAGATGTCCGGCAGGACAGAGGGGGGGCGCGACGGAACGAGACGCTTGTTTGCTCAGGCAGCCCCGCACAAAGCCGCATTTTCGGGGTTACATCCGGCAAAACTCTTCCCTATAAGGCCCTCCTAGCCTGATACCAGAATCGCGAGCACAACCGGCCGGGTCATCCCGTCCGGCTTTTTGTGCAAGCCGCCTGCCGAACGGACCCTCGACATGCCAAGACGCACCGACATCAAGTCGATCCTGATCATCGGGGCCGGCCCCATCGTCATCGGCCAGGCCTGCGAGTTCGACTATTCCGGCACCCAGGCCTGCAAGGCGCTCAAGGAAGAGGGTTTTCGCGTCATCCTGGTCAATTCCAATCCGGCCACCATCATGACCGATCCGGAGCTGGCCGACGCCACCTATATCGAGCCGATCACGCCGGAAGTTGTCGCCAAGATCATCGCCAAGGAGCGGCCCGACGCGCTGCTGCCGACCATGGGCGGCCAGACCGCGCTCAACACCGCTTTGTCGCTGCGCCGCATGGGCGTGCTCGACCGCTATCAAGTCGAGATGATCGGCGCCGACGCCACGGCCATCGACAAGGCCGAGGACCGCGCGCTGTTTCGCGAGGCGATGAACAAGATCGGCCTGGAAACGCCGAAGTCGATGCTGGCCAACGCCACCGACGTCAAGAATGCCGACCGCAAGACGCACGAGGCCGAGCGCGCCGCGCTGAAGGCGGAAAAGCCCGAAAATCTCGACGCCGCGCTCGATGCACTGGAAACGCGCTGGAACCTCGGCGAAGGCGACCGCAAGCAGCGCTACATCAGCCACGGCATGGCGATCGCAGCACAAGCGCTCGACCATGTCGGCCTGCCGGCAATTATTCGCCCCTCCTTCACCATGGGCGGCACCGGCGGCGGCATCGCCTACAACCGCGCCGAATTTTACGAGATCGTCCAGTCCGGCCTCGACGCCTCGCCGACCACCGAAGTGCTGATCGAGGAGAGCGTGCTCGGCTGGAAGGAGTACGAGATGGAGGTCGTCCGCGACAAGGCCGACAACTGCATCATCATCTGCTCGATCGAGAACATCGACCCGATGGGCGTGCATACGGGAGACTCGATCACCGTCGCCCCTGCCCTGACGCTGACCGACAAAGAATACCAGATGATGCGCAACGCCTCGATCGCGGTGCTGCGCGAGATCGGCGTCGAGACCGGCGGCTCCAACGTGCAGTTCGCCGTCAACCCGGCAGACGGCCGCCTGGTGGTGATCGAGATGAACCCGCGCGTCTCGCGCAGCTCCGCGCTGGCCTCCAAGGCGACCGGCTTCCCGATCGCCAAGATCGCTGCCAAACTCGCCGTCGGCTATACGCTGGACGAGTTGGAGAACGACATCACAGGCGGAGCAACGCCGGCCTCGTTCGAGCCGAGCATCGACTATGTCGTGACCAAAATCCCGCGCTTTGCCTTCGAGAAATTCCCCGGCGCCGAACCGGTGCTGACCACTTCGATGAAGTCGGTCGGCGAGGTCATGGCCATCGGCCGCACCTTCCAGGAGTCGCTGCAGAAGGCTTTGCGCGGGCTGGAGACCGGCCTGACCGGTCTGGACGAAATCGAGATCCCAGGCATCGGCCACGGCAGCGCGCCGGCCAGCCATGTCGATGACCGCAATGCCATCCGCGCAGCGCTCGGCACGCCGACGCCCGACCGGCTGCGCATGGTGGCGCAGGCGATCCGCATGGGCACCTCGCTGGAAGACGTGCACGCCATGTGCAAGATCGACCCGTGGTTCCTCGAACAGATCGCCGGCATCCTCGCCATGGAGGATCGCATCCGCGAGCACGGCATCCCTGAGGACGCCGCCAATCTGCGCATGCTGAAGGCGATGGGTTTTTCCGACGCGCGCCTCGCCTCGCTGGTCAGGAAGGACGTCGAAGAGATCCAGAAGATACGCGACAAGCTCGACGTTCATCCCGTCTACAAGCGTATCGACACGTGCGCCGCCGAGTTCGCCTCGCCCACCGCCTACATGTACTCGACCTATGAGGTGCCGTTCGCCGGTGCGCTCGCCAACGAGGCGCAGGTCTCGTCGCGCAAAAAGGTCGTCATCCTCGGCGGCGGCCCCAACCGCATCGGCCAGGGCATCGAGTTCGACTATTGCTGCTGCCACGCCGCCTTTGCGCTGCGCGACGCCGGCTTCGAGGCGATCATGGTCAACTGCAACCCCGAGACCGTCTCGACCGACTACGACACCTCCGACCGGCTCTATTTCGAGCCGCTGACGCCGGAGGATGTCTTGGAGATCCTGCGCGCCGAACAGGCCTCGGGCGAGCTGGTCGGCGTCATCGTACAGTTCGGCGGCCAGACGCCGCTGAAGCTGGCCGACGCGCTGGAGAAGGCCGGCATCCCGATCCTCGGCACCTCGCCCGACATGATCGATCTGGCCGAGGACCGCGACCGCTTCCAGAAGCTTTTGCACAAGCTCGGCCTCAGCCAGCCGAAGAACGGCATCGCCTATTCGGTCGAGCAGGCCCGCCTCGTCGCCGGCGAGCTCGGCTTCCCGCTGGTCGTGCGCCCGTCCTATGTGCTCGGCGGCCGCGCCATGCAGATCATCCACGACGAGAGCATGCTGCAATCCTACCTGCTCGACACCGTGCCCGGCCTGGTACCGGAGGACATCAAGCAGAAATATCCCAACGACAAGACCGGTCAAATCAACACGCTGCTCGGCAAGAACCCGCTGCTGTTCGACACCTATCTCTCCGGCGCCATCGAGGTCGATGTGGATTGCCTCTGCGACGGCAGGTCGACCTACGTCTCCGGCATCTTGGAACACATCGAGGAGGCCGGCATCCATTCGGGCGACTCGGCCTGCTCGCTGCCGGTGCACTCGCTGCCCTCGGAGCTTGTCGACGAGCTCGAGCGGCAGACGGCGGCCCTTGCCCGCGCGCTCAATGTCGGCGGCCTGATGAACGTGCAATATGCTATCAAGGACGGCACGGTCTATGTGCTGGAGGTCAACCCGCGCGCGTCGCGCACCGTGCCCTTCGTCGCCAAGACCATCGGCCGGCCGATCGCCAAGATCGCTGCGCGCATCATGGCCGGCGAAAGCCTGGAAGACGCCTTCGCCCATTACGGCGCCATGCCCGACCCGCGCAACCCCGGTCACATCGCGGTCAAGGAAGCGGTGTTCCCCTTCGCCCGCTTCCCCGGCGTCGACATCTTGCTCGGCCCGGAAATGCGCTCGACCGGCGAGGTGATGGGCCTCGACCGCGACTTCGCGCTGGCCTTTGCCAAGAGCCAGCTAGGCGCCGGCGTCGACCTGCCGCGCTCCGGCACCCTGTTCGTCTCGGTGCGCGACGAAGACAAGAAAGGCATCCTCCCGGCGGTCAAGCGCCTCGCCGGCCAGGGTTTCAAGGTGCTCGCCACTTCAGGCACCGCCCGCTTCCTCGCCGAAAACGGCGTCGCGGCGGAGAAGATAAACAAGGTGCTGGAAGGCCGCCCGCACATCGAAGACGCCATCCGCAACCGCCAGGTGCAGATCGTCTTCAACACAACGGACGGCCAGAAGGCGGTGTCGGACTCAAAATCGCTGCGCAGGGCGACGCTGATGCAAAAGGTGCCGTATTACACCACGCTGTCGGGTGCGGCTGCGGTGGCGGAGGCTATTGCGGCGCTACGGGCGGGGAGTTTGGAAGTGCGGCCGCTGCAGGAGTATTTTGCGTAGGCGATTAGCCAATCTCCCTCCTTGTGGGGGAGATGGCCGGCAGGCCAGAGGGGGGCGCTGTCCCGCCGGCGCTGGAATCCTGCCAACGCTTCTCTCGGAGCGGAAGGCTCGCACCTATGCAAGCAGGTCGGACGAGAACTGCCCCAACTTACTGATTCACCATCGGATAGGCTGTCCCAATTTACGGCGATTGCCCTAGTTAGGAACCGACCGTCTTCTTTTCCTTCTTAAGGAAGATATCGAGGTATTGGCCGAGTTCCTCTAAGCCATCCTTCGAAAGACCTTCCGGGAAAATCATCGTGACATCGCCGCCAGTGACCGGAAAAACGGCCTTACGCGTTCCCTGTATGACTACGTCATCCTTTTTGGGATCGGCCGGCGGCGGAGTAAATTGATTGCTTCCTGCAGGGGCGGCTGCTTGACGCTGAATAGCTTGTTCCACCGGAATCCATCCGATCTGGCCCGCAAGTTCGCCAAGGCCATCGACCTTGTAGAAGAACAGGCCATCTTTCTCGTCAATCGAGACGATCCGCCGAGGTGCTTTCCACTGTACCTGCCCACCAGAATCCCAGTTGACCAGATCTCCAACCTTGAATTCTAGGGGTGGTTCGGCGTCCTCTACGTCGTCCCCTATTACCGTATCAGAATTTGAGAGTCCTGCATAGGCATTTGAGAGTCCTGCATAGGCAACAGTGTCATCGTACACCTTGAGAAAGGTGTGGGCGGCGTTGTCAGTAAAGGCGTGCTGAAGGATCAGTTGATCAAGGCAAACCGGGTCTGGCGGGCGGTCTGCTCCCCAAATTCCCCAAAATTTCTGAAGCTGTGCCGGCTTTAGAGCAAGCTGCTTTAAAAGCTCCTTTTTCGTCATTTCCATGTTAGCTCGAAGATAGATTCGAGCGTCATCCGTGAGCGTCGCCTTCAGGTCTTTGCCACTGCCTTCGTAGCGCACGAGGCCGAACGCCTTCAGAGCTGCCAGAATCTGGTACGCTTGGCTGCTCCTGTCCTTCATGCCCCAAGCTAGGCCGACTTTGACACCCGGGGCTGCGTGACGACCGAAGGTCTGTTCGAATGCCTGCAGACGCTTGACCGCCTCAGGAAGCGAAATGAACGGGAACGATGGGCTCCGGTCCTTCTTCGGCCTGTCGTCATTCGGTTGAGTGTCGGCCATAGTCAGACCTCCTTCTTGTCCGTCGCAAATATGACATCTGCCTCGATTTCCGTCAACAGGATGCCCGTATAATTTTACGGCTGTATCGAACAATTTTATTGACGTATGGAGTGGCGTCGGTAGGATGAGCTATCGAATCGAGGGATGACGATGACAACAGTCAGAGCCCCGGCACGGTAGCCGACGCTGCCGGGGCAAGGATGAAACAGGGGCCGCCGCCTCGATCCCCGCGAAGGTGAAGGCGAACGGCCCCGAAATAGGCTCTTTACTCTTTCCCCGGTCGTCTAATGGAAGGACGCCCGCTCTTACAGGTGAGGCAATCCAGGTCCGAATCCTGGTCGGGGAACCAAGAATCGTCGGGGTCGACGCTGCGCTAACAGCCAGCCCCAGATCATTTATCAGTAACCTGCGTCATGACCTTCCGCCTCTATAGCGGAATCGTGGTCGATCCGCCAGCGGCCGACGCATGCCCCTTGCCGCTGAACAAGGACTTTCACGGCCAGCAAATCACAGTTATCAGGCCCTTACGCCACCGCCACCCACTCGGTCTCGATATCCAATTCTATCGGCCATGACGCCACCGGCACGAAGCTGTGCGCCAGCGGTTTCACGTTGAAATACTTGGCATAAATCCGGTTGATGGCGTTATAGAAGTCGGAATTGACGGCGTAGATGCGCACCGTCACCACGTTCTCCAGCGAGGTGCCCGCCGTTTCCGGCAATATTTCAGCGCCTTCAGCGATGCCTCGGTCTGCGTTTCGATATCGCCGCGCACCATCCCGCACCTTGCGAACACCATTGCCGACACTCGCCTCATCCGAGAAACCCAATAAACCGTCCGGCGAACAACACCGACGTCCACAAAACCAGCGAGAGCACCGCCAGCATGGTGACGGTGCCACCGGCCGGCTCGTCACCGCCTTTTGCGCGGCGCATGAAGACGAGGAAATTGGTGCCGGCGAGAAGTATCAGTGTCATCTTGGCGAGGAAGATCGGCATCGCCGCATACTCCCTCGCCCTCACCGAAAACAGCAGCGCCCCGGTGACAAGCGCCCCGGCGAACGCGCTCAACGCCGTGCCGCGCAGCAACGCCACGAACGCCGCCTGCGGCAGCGAGCGGAAGGCGCCCAGGATCCTGAGGTCCATCAGCCAGACGCTGGTCAGCAGCGCGCCGATCGACATGATGTGCAGCGCGTTGACGAGGGGGTAGGCGACGAAGGAGGCCTTCAGTCCCCGGACAAGCGCGAGTTGCTCGATGCCAGCAAAAAAACCGTCCATTCAGACCGGCGGCACGCGGTCGGGATAGACGTCATAGGACTTGCCGCCGACGATGATGCGGACTGCCTTCATGCGCTTTTCGCTCTCGTCGCGCGAGCGGTGGCCGATCGCGGTCACCTCGTCGCCGACCTTGGCAACACCTTCCGTGAAGCCGGCAGCGATCGTGCGAGACGGCGGCGCCATCTCCACCCGCCACACCTCTCCGTCGGCGTCGACACCAGCGTGGCGTGCGGATTGCCGATATAGATGGCCGTGATCCTGCCCTTGAGTTCGAAGAACCCGTCCTGCGTCCACGACCAGCCATGATGGGCATAGGCTGCTGTTGTGGCGGCAAGGATCACCGCCGCCGCCAGCGTGTCGCTCCGGTTGAAAGGTGACAGCATCGCTCGTCTCCTCGGTTCCGGCATTAGAGGGTAGGTCAGCGCGCTGCAGCGTCAAATCACATGAGGGCCTTTTGGGTCGCTGCGCTCCACAGCCATGGTAACGGCATGGATCCTAGGGTCTGCGCTCCGCTTCGCGTTCGCTCCGCCCTAGGATGACGATGCGAGGGGAGGTTTCCAGCCAATCTCCAACGACCGCGATTGGCCTTATACCACTGTACCTTCGTCATCCTAGGGCGGAGCAGGAGCGAAGCGACGTCGCGGGGACCCTAGAGCGGTTCCCCCTTTGACGGAATCAAAGGGGATTCCAGATTTATCTGTTTTGTGATTCAAGATGCTGGCTGGAGTGGAGGC
>NZ_JAMYNE010000021.1:0-110072 GCF_040318915.1 Mesorhizobium sp. M0991 | reverse complement strand
AAATTCAAATGCTCTAATTTCTAGGAGCTTGCCGGTTACTTCCCCAGCTCCAGGGTGGGTAGCACAAGCGCATGTAGCCGCTACGTCCCCAACAGCTTGGACGCTGACAGCATACGCCATTTGCGCGCTTGTCAAATAGTCGGCGCTTGGCCGGGCCGGTGAACTTTGCGTTGTCGCGTCTTGGAGACACAAACGGCGTTCTAGTCTTCATCCCAAAAATCCTGCAGCGAGGCGTGCCGATGGTCTTCCTCGCCCCGGAGGTGCTTCACGCGGACCTTGATGCCCGCTTGCGAAGGCCATAGTTGAGACGGTTGAAAGGCTGAGCCGGTGCCCCCGCGTTGACCAGTTGCCGACCGGCTAGTGCAGCTTCTCGACTCTTGCCCGGAATGGCGGCATTCCTCTTCCGGGAGAGCGGGCGTGGGCAAAGGCCACCGTTATCAAGGCGCCAATCAGGCTGACCGCTGGCGAAGGCGCGCCGGCAGAAGAATGCCGTCACGGCGGCTGCCGCGACCCCTCTTGGGACTGATCTTCCTCGGCGCCGGCACGCTTGCCGCCGCAGTCACCCAATTCGCGATCCAGAGCACCGCCGGCCAACAGAGCACGATAACAAACTGGACAGAACCATTGCCTGGCCACATGGAAGGCCGCGCCTCGGTGATCGATGGCGACACAGTAGAGATTGCAGGCCAAAGGATTCGTTTCAATGGCATCGACGCGCCCGAGAGCCGTCAGCACTGCGACGACGCCAAGGGCTTTGACTACCCATGCGGGCGCCGCACTGCCCAAGCCTTGGACAAGTTCCTGGCAGCTTCGCGACCGCTGCATTGCAGTTTTGTCGATCGTGATCGGTACGGGCGTCTTGTCGGGAACTGCGATCGGGCGGACGGTCGTAGCGTTCAGCGCTGGCTTGTCGAGCAGGGCTTGGCACTGGACTGGCCCCTCTACAGCCACGGCGCCTATGCGGGGCAGCAGGCGAAGGCAGAGGCGGCAAAGCTCGGTCTGTGGGCCGGAACTTTTCAGGCGCCTTGGGTGTGGCGTCTAGCGCATGCCGACAACCGGCCGCTTTCTAACCAGCCGCTTGGCTTAATCAACCGCCATCAGGTCGCACAAAGCGGCTATTCATGCGAGCCGCGGCGCACCTGTTCCCAAATCAGCTCGTGCGATGAAGCAAGTTGGTACCTAGCCAACTGCTCTTGGGGCCGCAAGCTAGACCGCGACAAAGACGGCATCGCCTGCGAAAGCCAGTGTTGAACCTGCAGGTGCTGCCGCTTCACGGTCGCACGCACGTCGGTGTTGGCGCCGCGGCGCGTTGGGGTGGGTTTGGTCATGTGGAGGGGCTCCTAATGAAAAGGCCGCCTCGACGGGTGGCTTTTGAACGGTGACGGACTGCCGTTCCAAGCGGACCAGCTATTGTCGACTAAATGAAAGCGGGAAGATCCAACGATGCCTCCAAAATACGTGCCGCCCTCCGGTTCATGAGACAGCTTTCAGCGGCATTCCAAATCGGCAGGGAATTCGGCAGAGCCGAGGCCGAAGTTATGTTGTCACCGCCCGTCGATTATGATCGCCACCCATCGACAACGAGCGATGCAGAACACGGCGAGCCGACCTGACGTTATCATTCGCTGGCCTCAAGTCCGGCCTGATTTTCCAGAACTCGTTGCAACTGATGCGGCGAACTTTGACGCTGCCGTCTCAACAATGACCGTGCGAGATGTGGTCATATGGCGTCTTCGGGAAGGGCGCTCGCTGCGCGGTTCCGGCAAGGCCGGTCTTCATCATCGCCAACGCGGCGAAGGTCTTCTGTCACGCTATGCAGGAACGGAGTGCGTCAAAATTGACACGGGCTCGGCACGAGCTGCTCAAGTGCGGACGGTGATGGGAGCCACGGCCGGCTGGCTGCTTTTTGCCGCGCGCGAGATGGGAGGAGGCGGCTGAAGTGATGTTTGGGCCCCGGCGACCTGATTCCGTTCTTTCGGATACGGAACGGAAACTTTGTCACATTTTTGGTTTCGACGCACGCTACGTCAGGAAGCAGCTAGGGCAATGAAGAGCGATTGTCCTTGCCTGTTTATGCGCAACAGAATGGGCTTGTGCTGCTGCCGGGATCTTGCCCACTCCTCCTGGATATCTGACGGCTGTGCCACATCCCGGTTGTTGGCCGAGACAATCACGTCGCCAGGTCGAAGGCCGTTCTCGGCGGCGGGGCTATTCGGCGCCACTTCCTGGATAAACACGCCGGTGGTACCCGGCTGCAGACCCAGTTGCTGGCGCGCTTCGTCCGGAATGGGGCTGAGCGACAGCCCGAGGCGTTGGTCCGCCGCTTCCGGACTCGGAACGGCACCGGTCTGTACCTCCTCGTCCTTGCGTTGACCGAGGGTCAGTTCCACCTCCTGCTGGGAGCCGCCGCGGTTCCTTGTCAGCGTGGCTTTCGACCCCGGCTTTTCGTTAGCTGCCGCCAGCGTCAAGTCATGGACGCCCTGAACCTCCTTGCCGTTGAACCGGGTGATCACATCCCCCGATTGCAAGCCGGCCTTGTCTGCCGGACTGCCGGGCTCGACCGAGGCGACCAGCGCTCCCTTGGTGCTCGATATGCCAAGCGCCTGGGCAAGCGACGGCGTCACCTCCTGGAGACGCACTCCGATGAACCCGCGCTCGATCCGGCCGGTGCGGATCAGCTGATCGGCGACGCTCCGTGCGGTTCGGGACGGCACGGCGAAACCGATGCCTATGCTGCCGCCAAACGGAGAGACGATGGCCGTATTGACCCCGATCACTTCGCCGCGCGCGTTAAACAGGGGGCCGCCCGAATTGCCTCTATTGATCGAGGCGTCTGTCTGGAGGAAATCGTCGTAAGGGCCGGCTTGGATGTCGCGCGAGCGGGCGGAAAGAACGCCGACGGTCACGGTTCCCCCGAGCCCGAAGGGACTGCCAATCGCGATCGTCCAGGCACCCGGCTGCATTGCGTCAGAGTCACCCCAGGCGGTGGTCGTCATGTTGGGGCGTGGATCGACCTTCAGCACCGCGATGTCGGTTGCTGGATCGCGGCCCACAAGTCGCGCGGGCGAAGTCTCCTTATCGGAGAATACGACGTGGATTTCGGTGGAGTCGGCCACGACATGATTGTTGGTGACGATGTAGCCCTCCGGACTGACCACGAAGCCGGAGCCAAGAGCTTCTCGCACCTGCGGCTGGGCAGGCCCGCGGCTGTCGAAGGGGTTGAGAAAATCGTCGAGCATCGTTTGGTCCTGGATGATCTGCCTCGTCGTGATCGCGACCACGGCCGGCAGCTTCTGACGCACGATTGCGCTGAAGTCGTTCGGGATTTCCTGTGCTGAAACCGGAGCAAAGCCGCCAGCCGAGAGCATCAAGATTCCTGCGACGAGGCCCATGCTCAGTCGCTTCCTGGAAATGTAAGACATGACTGATTCTCCTGCCCGACCGCCCTGGCGCTGCCGCGCGACTTTTCCCAGACGCAAGAACTGACATTCACGCCGATTGTTTCACCGGTTCGAAAAAATGTTGATGGTGGGCTGAACTGCGAGGATTTGGCCTTGTCGGGCCATTGAAATTTGGTCGAAACTCTCCAAAATTTTCAGCTGGTGGAAATCGCGAGAGCCACCAAAGATGACATCAACAAAGGAGACTATTCAAAGCGGAGGACCATCGATGGAAGGAGCCATTTCGACGAGTTTTCCCCCAATCGGGCCCGAGGGCCCTGATGTTTTCCTTGACCGGTTGCTCCATCCGGCACGGCATTTCGAGCGACCTGAGAACGTGCTGACCGACGTGATGCTGGACTTCCAGGAGAAGCGTGCAATCCTTTCGTCCTGGGCATCGGATGCCTGTGCAGTGGAATCGGTGCCGGCGCTGCGCATGCCGCCGGGCGCAACCGAACCGGTCAGCTTCGATGCCATCATGGACGCGTTGCGCCAATTGGATCAATTGGAGAAGCTTCCCGGCGCCGGTCGCGGTCGTGAAATCGAAAGTATCGCGGTCACCGGTTTTACAGCATCCGTCGATCGACTTTGAGTTGAACGCGGCCACTCTCTGCATCCGAGGCATCCGCCCGCCGGCGAGGATTGGCCGGCGGGCGGGATAGACGTGTTCTTAGCGACCATTCGTCGCGACCATTCGTCTGGCTGAAAATTTTCCTATAGCCCCTTGAACGCGTAAGGCACTGTTCTAAATAACTAATCGCCGGTCGCCAGATGGGGCCGGCGCAGGTCCAGGAGGCGTCAAGGCTCTCTTGGCGTCTCCTTGTATCCATGTTGCTCAAAGGAGGATGTGGCTATGAGGACAAACCTCGATTTTACCCCTCTGTTCCGGTCCAGCATCGGCTTCGACCGCATTTTCAACATGCTGGAAAATGCGAGCCGTGTCACTGCGATAGACAATTGGCCGCCCTATGACATCGCCAAGGCTGGTGAGGACGCCTATCGCATCACCATGGCGGTCGCCGGCTTCTCGCA
This sequence comes from Mesorhizobium sp. M0991, assembly GCF_040318915.1. NCBI lineage: Bacteria > Pseudomonadati > Pseudomonadota > Alphaproteobacteria > Hyphomicrobiales > Phyllobacteriaceae > Mesorhizobium > Mesorhizobium sp. M0991. The sequence continues at coordinate 105,600 of NZ_JAMYNE010000021.1, read as the reverse complement.
GGATCAGCTAACCATCACTCATCAACCTAACCTGCTGGTTGTGAGCGGGTCGCAATCTGGCGACGATGACGGCCAGTATCTCTATCGCGGCATAGCCGGGCTCGGCTTCGAGCGTCGGTTCGAACTGGCCGACCATGTGAAGGTCGTTGGCGCCAGCCTGGACAATGGGCTGCTGAACATCGATCTCAAGCGCGAGCTTCCCGAAGAGATGAAGCCGCGCCGGATCGCCATCGCCGGCAGCACGGCAAAGGCAGCACCGCGGCAGATCGAGGCCGAAAAGAACGCAGCCTGAAGTCAGCGTGAACCAGAAGCGACAGGCACCGGCAATCGTCCGGTGCCGCGCGGTTGAACGTGGAGGTGAATGACAATGAACATGCGTGACCTTATCCCGTGGGGCCGCAACAACAACCAGGCCCCGAGCATCTATAGCGGTGGCGACCCGTTCCTTTCGCTTCACCGCGAGGTAAACCGGCTCTTTGACGATATGTTGAGGAGCTTCGAGACGCGCTTGCCTGCTGCGGGGCAGCTTTCGCCTTTCGATAGCGGCTGGCCGAAGGTGGAGATCTCGGAGTCGGATAATGAGCTTCGCGTCACCGCCGAGGTCCCCGGCATGGAAGAGAAGGACATCGAAGTTCTGCTCGACGAAGACGTGCTGACCCTGCGTGGCGAAAAGCAGTCGGAGACCGACGAGAAGGACTACTCCGAGCGCTTCTATGGTCGCTTCGAGCGGCGCATACCCCTTGGCTACGAGGTCGAGGACGACAAGGTCAAGGCGTCCTTTGCCAATGGCGTCCTGACCCTGACGCTGCCGAAGAACCCGAACGCGCAGTCGAAGGTGAAGCGCATCCCGATCACCCACTGACGCATGGAGCAAGTCGGAGGCGGCAGGCCGCTGCCTCCGGCGCATCCTTCGCCAAAATGGGAGGGATGAGTGATGCAGAAGCAAGAAAGAGAAGTCACACCAGTCGTAGAAAATCTCGAACTGGCAAACGACAACCGCGGGCGAGCGCCGCTGTTCGGCAGATCCGAGTTCCCGAGTGATGCGGTCGCACGGATCTACAAGCCTTGCCGCTCAGTCATGACCTCCGGCCGTGCGCGGCCGAAGGTCTGGCGGCTGGTGCTCGAGCGGCGTACTGCGCCGGTCATTGAACCGCTGATGGGCTACACCGGAAGTGGTGACACGCTGACCCAGGTGGAGCTCGATTTTCCGACGGCTCAGGCGGCCATCGACTATGCCGAACGGCAGGGGCTTGCCTACGCGGTTCAAGGAAGCCCGGCGGCCAAAAAGTTCAGTGTCGAATCTTCCGATGCGGACAAGCGGCTGCAGGCCGGCGTACGGCGGGGTTTCGCAGGCGCCACATTATGGACCGGCGCTGACGGACGAGGAGGCGTTTTATGCATCGCCGATGGACGTGGTCGTCGATCCTCGTCTGGCAGCCGACGAGAAACGCGCCATCGTGCGAAACTGGGCGTGGAACGAGTATCTGGTCGATCTCGCGACGGCCGAGGGGATGCCGGAAAACGCGCGTCCGACGCGGCTCGACGAAGTGGAATTGGCCCTGCTCGCGCTGGTGCAGCAGCGCGGCATCCGCCCCTAAGCTCACAAGACCTCGCGCCCGCCGGTCCAATCCTGCTGTCTAAAAAGATCAGGACGTCCCGACGAGGGCGATGGTCAGCAGAGACACAAAAAGGACAAGAGCGATCGCAGCGCCCCAGAAGAGAACTTTTTCGGTGCCGCGTTGCTCTTCCTCGCGAGATATGTCTTTCGCCATTGGATACATCCTTTGCGATGATCAACGACTTGCAACGTGCCGCGCCAAGGCTGAGTTCCTGCAACTATCTTGTCCCTTCGGCACTGAGAGAAAGAGCTCGGAATCAAGCCTCGTGTTGTCCAACCGTCGGTTGGTGGACGTATTGCAGCTGATGCATCTAAATCCCTGTGATCCGCGCGCACCGGGCATGCCCGACCCGAGCCCCCGCCGGGTGCAACAGCGCTTGATCGGCCCGCCGCATCAAACTGTGCGGCGGGCTTTTTCACTCACGCGATGGAACACCGGCGCGTAGGGAAAGTTCTGCCACGCAGCAAACTCTTTCCCTCATATTTTTGCTGCCAGATCGGATAGCTCCGATCGGCCCACGTCGTTCTTTCCTCCGGCGACGTGGGCTCGCCGTCCTCGCTATCGGTTGAGTAGCCATAGAACAAACGAAAGCACGATGCTGATCAGAATCCCAGTGCCGATCGGAGCGTAAAACGTGAAGTTCTCACGTTGGATCACGATGTCACCGGGCAATCTGCCCGGACCGACCCGCGACAACCAGGACCACAATAGGCCTATGGCAACTATAATCAGACCATTGACAATCAGAGTTCTGGACATGGCGGCATCCGGCCGGGAATATAGTGGCTGACCATGAACGTTGCGATAGTGGTCATTCGTCGCCTCAAGCCGATCCGCTCAATTTGCAACTCCGCGGATTGCCGTGACAAAGCTCCCTTTCCCCCGGCTTGGAAGTGCTTAGCTGTCGTCCTTATAAGACTTGGCGGCTTCATCGATCTTACGCCAATCGTTTCCGTGGCGCCGCACAAGCTCTCGCGCCTGGGCTGGCGATACACTTTGCGTTTCGACGATGTGGTTCACTTCCGTCTCCTCGCCTTTCAGGGGACGCGAACGAGGGCTCGTTGGCCGTCTGGCCGCTGGGTTTTTTGCATCTCGTCTGGGCATGAATGGACCTCTCCTGGAGCAGAATAAACGGTCTGGCGCGGCGAAGGTTTCGCCACGCTAGCTCGTTGAGCAGTTTCACCGATCGCCTCCTTGGCTGCCCCTTGCGGCTCTGACCATACGTTCTGGTGTTCTTGGACCCGAATGAGCTGCACCGCGTTGTTTGCGAGCAGTGCTGTGCTTCGCAATCTGATGGAAAAATCCGACGCCCCTGCTGCACCGCAGCCAGCTCCTTGAGCCGAAGCGCGCTTTCCGTACGATCGCGCGGCGGTTGAGCGGTTTCGACAGGCATTTCCGCGCGCCAGGTGGAGTTACGAGCGCAAAAGCTGGTTCATGCCGGGAAAGACTGCCGCGCGGCGCATCCAGCGCTGGCAGGCGCAAGAGGCGGATCTACGAGTAGCACATGATGACAGCAAGGGACGGCATGCCTTGCGCGTAAGCCGGATCGAGTTCGATGGCACGTTCGAGCAGCACGAGCGCTCGCCTCACTCGCTCAGGCATGCCGGAATCAACGTCGAGTTGGGCCCGCAGCACAAGGTCGTAAGCATCGAGATTGTCGGAGCGCCTGCGCTTGACCCTCTCGATTTCTGCACGCCGCAGACTCGGTGCGATTGCGCCGATAGCCGACATGGCGATCGCATCCTGAAGCCCGAAGATATCGTCAGAGCTGCGGTCATACCGCTCGGCCCACACATGAGCGCCGGTCGATGCATCGATCATCTGGCCGGACATGCGCACGTGGCCGCAGGCTCTCCGCACGCTGCCTTCGAGCACATATCGTACGCCAAGCTCGCGGCCGATCTGCTTCACGTCCACGGCACGACCCTTGTAGGTAAACGTCGAATTTCGCGCGATGACGAGCAGCCACTTGATGCGCGCCAGGCCGGTGATGATATCGTCAACCATCCCGTCGGCGAAATAGTCCTGCTCCGGATCGCCGCTTAGGTTCGAAAATGGCAAAACCGCGACAGACGGTTTGTCCGGCAATGTCAGCGTTGCCGTTGCTGCGCCCCCGGGTGTCGGATCACGGTTACCGGCTGTGACCGCCGGCCCCACATAGCGATAGCCGCGTCGCGGCAGCGTTTCGATCCAGCATGCGCCAGCCGCCAGTTCCTCAAAGAGCCGCCGAACTGCCGCGATCTGGACCGTCAGGTTGCTGTCCTCAATGGCATGTCCGGGCCACGCCGCCTCGATCAGAACTGCCTTCGGAACCGGTGCGCCCGCCCGTTCCACAAGCAGCGCAAGCAGCGCGAGCGCCCGCTGTCCGAGCGACGTCGGCTCTACGCCGTGGAATAGAATTCCAGCATCGGTGTCGAGGCGAAATGGACCAAACGCGAGGATTGTCGCCATTCCCAAAGAAGATATCGTCTGTGAATTTTTCGCAACGATTTCGGAACGGCTTCACGACTCGCGGAAACGGGGAGCGCATCTTGTCCACGTGCTAGCGGAGTAGCACCCAGCCAATGGAGGATCAGATGAGCGTCGCTCCCGTCATTCGCATGCCCGGCGAGAACAATGGAGTCAGGTTGCGTGGCTCTCCGATGGCGTTCCTTGTCACCGGCAACGATACGAAACACACGAGCATGTTCGACTGGACGATCCCTGCTGGCTTCGCAACCGGGTTCCATGTTCATCGCGTACAGGAGGAAACCTTCTACGTGCTTGAGGGCGAATGCGTCTGGCATGTTGGGGACAAGACGATCCGCGCGACCCCGGGCACCTGCCTGTTCATTCCACCGGGCGTTCCGCACAACATCACCAATGTCGGCGAAGAGCCGGCCGCCCGGACACGAGCACTATTTTGAAGAGCTTGCCAGGCTCGCTGCGCACGGCTCTCCGGATCCGAAAGCGCTTGCAGACTTGCGGAACCGTTACGACACTGACCAGCTTTCTACCCTGACGACAAGAGCCTAAGCTCGATTTGCAATATCGGGTCATGGCGCAGCACCGCTCATGGCGTCGGCACCAGCGATGTCCGCTTTCAGGGGGCGTGCAGGGCCGCAACAAACGACCGAGGTTGGGCGCTTTGCGGTTAGGCAGATTTTGGGCCGAACAGCGGAATGGCGGCTTTTGGCGTCCGAAGAACGATAGCGGACGTTCAGCGGGTGGGTCCGGCCGCAGCAAACTTGAACTGGCCATTCGCAACCCCGTAAACAGTCTCCATGACAGCGAGGCGCTGGCGGGACGTTCGGCGTAGCAAGTTTTGCGCTCGCTACCTACGCAAATTGGGCGTATCGTGGCATATCGTCTGTTGCTAATAAATGAGCCGGCGACTGAGAGCGCAAGACTCTCGCATCGGACTAGGCGCGCTAGGTTCCACAACTACTCGTCGCGCTCACCAGACCATCTGCCTCTGCTGAAACCTCTTTTCCTCGGTTCCGGCCAGTATTGCTTTTGCCAATCGGAAGAGGAGCGTTCTGATGCAGATCATCCAAACCCGCCGCCGGTTCCTAGCCGGCGCTGCAATGGCAGGCGCTGCCGGTATCGTCGGTGTTCCAGGGTCACTCCACGCGGAACCGCCGTTGGAAACGACCACGGTTCGTCTGCCGCTGTGGGTCGGTAGTTCCTACTGTTGGGCAGGTGCGTACATCGCCGGAGAACTGATGCGCGCCGAGGGTCTTACCGATGTCCGCTACATAGAAGGCGACAGAAGCGTCAACCAATCGGTATGGATCGCACGCGGTGAGACCGATTTCTCCGTGAACTTTGCGCCGAACCAGGTCGCGTCGATCGCCGCCGGCGTGCCGATCAAGGTGCTGACCGGGTTGCACTCGGGATGCCTCGAACTGATCGCCAAGGAGAGCATTCGCAGCGTCACGGATCTGCGGGGCAAGAGAGTGGGCGTGAACGGTTTCAACAACTCGCGGCACGTGTGGCTGTCCCTCATGTCCGCCTATGTCGGACTCGATCCAGTGAACGATATCCAATGGGTCTTGACTAACGACGTCAAGCCGACGGAACTCTTCGTCGAAGGGAAGATCGACGCATTCCTGGGGACGCCGCCCCAGCCGCAGGAGCTGCGCGCCAAGAAGATCGGCCACACGATCCTCAACAATGCCGTCGACCGCCCGTGGTCACAGTATTTCTGCTGCATGATTTCGGCCACGACGGACTATGTGACAAGATACCCGGTGGCGACCAAGCGGGTCTTGCGATCCATCCTCAAGGCCGCCGACCTCTGCGTGTCGGATCCCGAAAGTGTGGCCCAGCAGATGGTCGATCGCGATTTCGAGACCAGCTATGACTACGCGCTCCAAACTCTGAAGGACATTCGGTACGACCGCTGGCGGGAATTCGATCCCGAAGACTCCCTGCGGTTCTACACACTGCGCATGCAGGAGACGGGCATGATCAAGTCGAGCCCGCAACAAATTATCGCCAACGGAACGGACTGGCGCTTCCTCGACGAGTTGAAGCGTGAGCTGAAAACCTGATCCCATCTGGTCTCGAGGGGAGACGTAGACATGCAAATCATTCAGAGCCGCAGGCGCTTCCTGGCCGGCCTGACGGCTGCCGGCACCGCAAGCCTCGTCGGCACTCCAACTCGAGTTCTTGCCGAGCCAGGGCCGGAGACCACACGCATTCGCTTGGCCAAGATCCCTAGCATCTGCGTGGCGCCACAGTATGTTGTAGAGGACCTGCTGCGCGCTGAGGGCTTCACCGAGGTTGCCTATGTCGCGGCAGGCCCCGGTGCGGCCACGGCCTCCGCGGTGGCGAATGGCGAGATCGACTTTAGCCTCAACTTCGTGACAAATTCGATCGTCGCCTTGGACTCCGGTGCGCGGCTCACTCTGCTCGGCGGCGTCCATCCCGGTTGCTTCGAGCTGTTTGCCAAGCACGGGATCGACAGCGTCGTCGATCTGAAAGGCCGGAACGTCGGCGTCCAGGGGCTCGGTTCGGGGCCGCATCTGTTCCTCGCCAGCATCGCCGCCTATGTCGGGCTCGATCCGGCGCGCGACATCAACTGGGTGGTGGACCCGGCGGTCAAGCCCAAGGAGCTGTTCGCGCGGGGCGAAATCGATGCATTCCTGGGCTTTCCGCCGGACCCGCAGGAATTGCGGCGCAGCAAGGTCGGGCACGTGATCGTCAACAGCACAGTGGACCGACCTTGGTCGCAATATTTTTGCTGCATGCTGTCCGGCAACAGCGATTTTGTGGCCGCGCATCCGGTTGCTACCAAGCGGGTGCTGCGCGCCATCCTCAAGGCCGCGGATCTATGCACCGCCGCGCCGGCCTTGGTTGCCGAGCGCTTGGTCGCGGGCGGATTCGCCAGCCGCTACGATGACGCGTTCGCAGCGATCAGCGAGTTGCCCTACCGGAAATGGCGGGACTACGATTCAACTGACACCGTCCGCTTCTATGCGCTGCGGCTGAAGGAAATCGGTTTGATCGGGTCCACACCCGACAGGATCATCGCCAACGGAACAGACTGGCGCTTCCTCAACGAGCTAAAGCGAGAGCTGAAGACGTAGACCTATCGCCGATACGCGTTGCCTTTTCAAGGGAAGGAGAGACTCGTGCAGATTGTCCAGAACCGTCGCCGTTTCCTCACAGGCTTGTCTGCGCTCGCTGCAGCAGGCCTTGCCAACGGCCGCAACGCGGCCGCCGCCGAAGCGGCACCTGAAACCACGACCGCCCGCTTTGCGGCGGCGCCTGGTATCTGCATCGCTCCGCAGTACGTCGCCGAGGATCTGATCCGCGCAGAGGGGTTCTCAGATTTCGGCTTCGTGGCCGCCGAGGCCGGTATCGCCCAGACCGAGATGCTGGCGCGCGGCGACATCGACTTCGGCATTGACTTTGCCACGGCCCTAATCATTCCGGTCGACACTGGCGCCCCGATCAAGGTGATCTCCGGAGTGCATGTCGGCTGCTACGAGTTGTTCGGACGCGAGGACATCAAGAGCATCGCGGATCTCAAGGGCCGCAAGGTCGGCGTCGGCGGCAATCTATCGTCGGATCCACATATCTTCGTCAGCGCCATGGCGACCTATGTCGGCCTCGATCCGCAACGCGACATCGAATGGATCGTCGGCGAGGCAAAGCCGGCGGAGCTCTTCGCCGATGGCAAGGTCGACGCCTTCCTGGCCTTTCCGCCTGAGGCTCAAGACCTCCGCGCCCGCAAAGTCGGCCACGTCATCCTCGACAGTTCCAAGGACCGGCCGTGGTCGCAATATTACTGCTGCATGCTAGCGGTCAACGCCGCGTATGCCGAGAAAAATCCAGCCGCCACCAAGCGGGTCATCCGGGCGATCATCAAATCGGCCGACATCTGCGCGGCTGAACCGGAACGGGTGGCACGCCTTCTGGTGGATCGCGGACACACCGAACAATACGACTACGCTTTGCAGTCGCTCCGCGAGCTCCCATACTCTAACTGGCGCGACTTCGATCCCGAGGACACGATGAGGTTCTTCTCGCTGCGGCTGCATGAAGCCGGGATTGTCAAGTCGAGCCCAAACGAGATCATCGCGAACGGCACGGATTGGCGCTTTTTCAACGAGGTCAAGCGCGAGATGAAAGGCTGAGTCTGCTCGTGCCGAGGGAGAGGAGACGTGACATGGAGATTGTCCAGAGCCGCCGCCACTTCATGATGGGCCTGTCGGCGGTCGGCGCCGCGGGTCTCGTCAAAGTGCCGACATCGGCTCATGCCGAGCCGGCGCCAGAGACCACGACAGTGCGTTTGCCAAGGACGTTCCGCGCCCTTTGCGAAGCACCCAAGAATATCGCCGGGGAGTTATTGCGGGCCGAAGGGTTCACCGATGTACGCTACATAGACTTGGCCGCCGACTCCGATCCGTTCGCGATGCTCGCAAACGGCGAACTGGATTTCGCCACCGACTTTCCGCCACCGCACATCATGGCGATCGAGGCCGGCATGCCGATAAAGGTGGTCACCGGCCTGCACTCCGGCTGCCTCGAACTGATCGTCAACGAAAGCATTAACAGCATCTCCGACCTCAAGGGCAAGAGGGTGGGCGTGTTCGCGCTGACCTCAGCTCCGCACATGCTCGTAACCCTCATGGCCGCCTATGTCGGTCTCGATCCCGCCACCGATCTCAAGTGGGTCGCGAACCCGGACGTCAGCTCGATGCAACTATTTAACGAAGGAAAGGTCGATGCCTTTCTGGCGGTGCCACCCGAGCCGCAGGAGCAGCGCGCCCGGAACGTCGGCCACACAATCCTTAATACGACCGTCGACCGGCCATGGTCGCAACACTACTGCTGCATGCTTGCCGGCCGCGCGGACTATGTCGACAGACACCCCGTGGCGACCAAACGCGTGCTGCGAGCGATCCTCAAGGGCGCCGACATCTGCGTGTCGGATCCGCAACTGGCTGCGCAACTATCGGTCGAGGGCAAGTTCACCGATCAATACGACTATGCATTGGAGGGCTTGCGCGAAGCGCGCTACGACGTGTGGCGGGAGTTCGATCCCGAAGACACAATGCGCTTCTACGCGCTGCGGATGAACGAAGTCGGCTTCATCGAGGCCGGCCCTAACAAGATTATCGCCAACGGCACGGATTGGCGTCTCTTCAACGAGATCAAGCGCGAGATGAAAACGTGAGCGAGTGGCCGGCGCGCATCTTGGTGCTGGCGCTGATGGCCGGGCCGGCACACGCGCACGACGCGCCGCACGACGAGCGCCTGCCGACGATTGGACCGGCGCCCGACTTCAGCCTGGTATCGCAGGATGGCGAACCTGTGTCGCTGCACGACTTTCGTGGCAAGGTGGTCGCCGTTGCATTCATCTATACGTACTGTACCGACGTCTGCCCGATGCTGACCGCTCATATGGCCAGCGTGCAGGAGAAGCTGGGCTCGACGTTCGGATCGAAGATTGTCTTCGTTTCGATCACCGTCGACCCGGAGCGCGATACGCCCGATGTTTTGAAGGCATATGCGCAGAATTTTGGCGCCGATCTGAGAGGCTGGTCGTTTCTTACCGGTGATCCGGCGGTTGTCCATGAGGTTGGACGGAAATACGGGGTCATCGCGAAGAAGGCGGCGAACGGAGATGTCGACCATACCTTGCTGACGTCGCTCGTGGACCCGGACGGCATCTTGCGCGTACAGTATCTCGGCGTCCGGTTCGACCTAGAGGAGTTCCGGGATGACCTTGTCAGCCTCTTGGACGAATCCAAGTAACATAACGAACTGGCTCGTCGGCTGGGTTGCCCGGCTGCCGGCGCGCGTCCAGACCAAGCTCTTGATCGCGTTCCTGTCGATCGTCGGCCTGTTGATCGTGCTCGGGGCCGTCGGGTTGCAGGTGCTGAGTGGGGTCAATGATCAAACAAACGAGCTGATCAAGCTGCAGCGCAGGATCGCGGCCTATCGCCAGGTGCAGCACGATACGACCACCCAGCTCTACGGCATCTCCACCGCCCTGTTGCTTCAGGACAACCGGATGCTGGATGGGGCGCTGCGCCAGCTCAACCAGTTTGGCTATGACCTCGACCGCATGGAGTTCGTCGCTGAAACTGAGGCGGAGGTGCTGGGCCAGGTCCGACAGGAGTACGAACGGCTTGCGGCCGGCGTGACGCATGTCGCGGAGCTCTTCCGCGCCGGTCGCACGGCGGAGGCGCGCAAGGTTCAGCTGGATGAGATCATGCCGTCGGCCGACCGCCTCGAGCGACTGACGAACCAGCTGGTCAACATGGCCGAAGCCGACATGGTGGCGGCCATCGAAGCGAGCGAGGGGGCGTACGGCACCTCTCGACTGATCGTGGTCGCTTTTGCTGTGGGCAGCATCCTGCTCGCGCTTGCGCTTGGCTACATCATCTCCTGGTCGTTGATCGAACCGGTCAAGAAGATCGAGACGCGTCTCAGTCAGATAGCGGCCGGCGACTTCGCCCAACAGGTTGCCGTCGCCAATCGCGACGAACTTGGAGTGCTCGCCACTAACGTCAACCAGACCTCCGACCAGCTGGGGCGCCTGTATCAGGAGATTGAGACGCGCACCCAGCAGCTCGACGAGGCCCTTCAGCAGCAGACAGCCACTGCAGACGTTCTGAAGGTCATCAGCCGCTCTACCTTCGATCTGCAGGTCGTGCTCGATACGTTGGTGGAATCGGCTGTCAGGCTCTGCCGTGCCGACAAGGGTGGTATCGTGCAGTTGCTTGATGGCGTATTCCGCTATGTGTCGACGCATGGCTACCCGCCCAGCTTCCGTGCTTATGTCGACGCCAATCCACTTCCAGAGCTTGCCGCAGGCCGAGGCTCCGCCGTAGGGCGCGTAATCGAAGAACGGCGGATCGTGCAAATCGAAGACGTGACCGCTGATCCGGACTACCGCGTTGTCTTGATCGCTGAGGCAGGGGGATTCCGCACCGTCCTCGCTGCCCCGCTGTTGCGGGAAGGTGATCTCGTTGGCGTATTCGTCATGACGAGGGTTGAGCCGCAACCTTTCAATCCCAAGGAGATCGCGCTCGTCGAGACATTCGCCGACCAAGCCGTGATCGCCATCGAGAATGCGCGGCTCTTCGAGGCGGTGCAGTCACGGACGCGCGAGCTTGCCGCGTCTGTTGGTGAGCTCGAGGCGCTTGGTGAGGTGAGCAAGGCGGTCAATTCGACGCTGGATCTCGACACCGTGCTGAAAACGATCGTCGCCAAGGCGGTCCAGTTGTCGGAGACGGATGCTGGCACCATCTACGTGTTCAGCAGCACGCGGCAGCAATTCCGTCCGCGCGCGAACTTCGGTATGAGTGATGAGCTTATCGCTGCAGTCTCACACCAGACGATCGGGCTGGCCGACATGGGGATCGGCGACGCACCCGAGCGCTGCATGCCGGTGCAGTTTCCCGACCTTAGCGAGGAGACCTCATCCTTCCTTGTAAGAAAGACGATCGTCGAAGCCGGATATCGCGGTATCCTGATCGTTCCGCTGCTGAGGCCCAACAAGATCGTCGGTGCACTGGTCGTCAGGCGCCACAAGCCAGGGGTCTTCCATGAGCAAGTTGTCCATCTGCTGGAGACCTTCGCAGCCCAATCGGTGCTCGCGATCCAGAATGCCAAGCTGTTCCGCGAGATCGAGGAGAAAGGCCGGGAGCTGGAGGCAGCTAGCCGCCACAAGTCCCAGTTCCTCGCGAATATGAGCCACGAGCTCAGGACACCGCTCAATTCAGTCTTGGGCTTCACAGAACTGCTGGTCGATGGCATCTACGGCGAACTCCCGGACAAGGCGAAGACGACCGTCGCGCGCGTGCAGGCAAACGGCCGTCACCTCCTTGAGCTCATCAACGACGTACTCGACCTTTCCAAGATCGAAGCCGGCCAGCTCACGCTGGCGATCGAGGACTACTCCGTCGCGCAGATTGTTCGATCGACCGTTACGGCTGTCGAGCCGCTGGCACGAGCGAAGGGTCTTGAGCTTTCAACGACTGTTGCCGAGAACCTTCCAATCGGCCGCGGGGACGAACGCCGTTTGATGCAGGTCCTGCTCAATCTTGCAGGCAATGCCGTCAAGTTCACCGAAACGGGTGCGGTCGACATTCTTGCCGATGCGGTCGACGGGCACTTCGAGATCACCGTCCGAGACACCGGTCCCGGCATCGCGTCCAAGGACCAGGCTCTCATCTTCGAAGAATTCCAGCAGGTCGACAACAGCAGCACCAGGCAGAAGGGTGGCACAGGTCTTGGCCTGGCGATCTCGAAGCGCATCGTCGAAATGCATGGCGGAACCATAGACGTCGAGTCCGTGATCGGGTCAGGGTCGACATTCCGTCTCAAGGTACCAATCTGGGTGAATGAGGACGTGAGGGCGGCATGAGCAAACGAATCCTTATGGTGGAAGACACCGAGGACAACCGCCAGATCATCCGCGATCTCATTGCCACCACCGAATACGAACTGATCGAGGCGGCGGACGGCGCCGCCGGCATCGCTGCAGCGGGAGCGCACAGGCCAGACCTGATCCTTATGGACATTCAGCTGCCGGTGATCGACGGGTATGAAGCGACCCGCCGCATCAAGGCCGACCCGGCGCTGCGGCACATTCCGATTATCGCGGTCACCTCCTACGCGCTGTCGGGCGACGAGGCGAAAGCCCTTGCTGCTGGGTGCGATGGCTACATTGCCAAGCCATTCAGTCCGCGCCAGCTGCTCGCCGAGATTCGTCAGTTCTTTTCCTGAGGGGAGACAGTGCCTTGCACGATCCGCCTCGCATTCTCGCGGTCGACGATACCCCGGAGAACCTTGAGATTCTGCGTATGCGGCTCGAGGCGAATGGCTACGAAGTGGCGACCGCCGCCGATGGTGAAGAGGGGTTGGCAAAAGCTCGCGAACTCACGCCGGATCTGATCCTGCTCGACATCATGATGCCGAAGCTGGACGGTATCAGCGTGGTTCGCCTGCTCAAGCAGGATCTCTCGCTGCGATCGATCCCGGTCATTCTTGTCACCGCAAAAGCCGACACGCGCGATGTGGTCGAGGGGCTGGACGCCGGGGGCGATGACTATTTGACAAAGCCCTTCGAGCACCAGGCGCTGTTGGCGCGGGTGCGCTCGATGCTGCGCCAGAAGGCGCTTCACGATACCGTCGCAAGCCAAGCCGTGCAGCTTTCCGATTGGAACCGCTCGCTCGAGCAGACCCTGGCGGAGCAGGTGATCGAGATCGAGCGAATGGGCCGGCTCCGGCGTTTCCTGCCCGCGCAGGTCGCCGACCTCATCCTTGCGGCGGGAAATGGCGACACGCTTCTGCAAAGTCACCGTCGCGAGGTGACCGTCGTTTTCTGCGATCTACGCGGCTTTACAGCCTTCGCCGAGACTGCCGAACCTGAGGAGGTGATGGCGGTTCTTGGCGAATACCACGCCTGTCTTGGTGAACAAATCGTCCGCTACGAGGGAACTCTTGAGCGATTCGTGGGCGACGGCATCGTCGTCGTTTTCAACGATCCACTGCCCTGCGCCGACCATACGGAGAGAGCCGTCCGCATGGCTGCGGCGATGCGTGATGCGATTGACGAGCATTCAGAGCAATGGCGCAAGCGCGATCACTTGCTCGGCTTCGGAATCGGCATCGCCCGAGGCCATGCAACCATCGGGCGGATCGGTTTCGATCAGCGCGCCGATTATGCAGTGATAGGCACAGTGTCGAACCACGCCGCCCGATTATGCGAGGAAGCCAGGCCACGCCAGATTCTCGTCAGCCAGCGGGTCGTTGGTGCCGTCGAATCCCTGGTTGAGTCCGTCGCCGTTGGCGAACTGACGCTGAAGGGCTTTCGCCGACCGATGCCTGCCTATGAAATTGTGCGGTGGATCGGTCGGCCAAGCTAGGGATCACTGTGCCTAATGAGATAGATCGCCTCCTGCGCTGAATGGGCCATACAATGATGCGGGCAGCTAGACCGATCAGCGATCGGACGGCCTTTGAGCTCCATGGCCGTTGCTCCCTATTCGCCTCGCTCGGGGAAACTTCCGTCAGCTCGCAAGGCACGTTACAGATACCTGGTTGGCTTCTTTCAAGCCCGGTCGCCACAAGGCGCGACAGGAGTTTCCGGAAGTCCAGCCCAACCTGTGAACAGCGCCTGGACAAGATGGCCGTAGCGGATGTGCAGCGTCCGTTCATGGCGCAAGCTAGACTTCTGTGAACGCGAACTTTGGACCCGATCCAGTCGTCACGTGGGATGAACTCGAACGTCTCGAATTGGTTCGAGAAGGCGCCTTTTGGCAACTACCCGACGATCCGTTTTGTCAGCGCCCTGGAAGGTACGAGGGTTCCGTAAAGGGCTTGGCCCTGGCTGAGAGCATTGCCCTCGCCACGAACGTTGACAAGGCGTATGGTCGTTAATCGTTGGCTGAAAGCGTTCTTGGCCAGCGACTGAAGAACGACAAGACTCCCGCCTTTACAGGGCGTGCTCCAACTCGCGATTACTCGGCGCGCTCACGCATTGTCCGTCCTCTACTGGGGTCATTTGCTTGATTCCTAGGGGCGATCAGTTTGCCAAAGGAGCGTCCCGATGAAGCTAATTCAGAATCGTCGCGCATTCCTGGCCGGCCTGTCGGCGATCGGCGGTGCCGGGCTCCTCAATGTTCGCCCATCCAGTGCGGCCGGGGAGCCTGCTTTGGAAACGACAACCGTCCGCTTGGGGCAGTGGGTCGGAGGCGCTTACTGTTGGGCGTCCATCTACCTCGCCGGAGAACTTCTGCGCGCCGACGGTTTCACCGATATCCAATATGTCGAAGGCGACACCCACGTCGACAATTCCAAGTGGCTCTCCGCCGGCCTGATCGATTTCGACATGAACATGCCGTCGATGCACATTAGGTCCATCGACGCCGGCGTGCCGGTCAAAGTGCTGATCGGCGTGCATTCCGGCTGCTTCGAACTGATCGGCAACGACAGCGTCCGCAGCATCAGGGATCTGCGGGGCAAGCGCGTCGGGGGAGGGTCGGTGGAGTCGCATCCTCACATCCTGACGGCCCTCATGGCCAACTATGTCGGGCTTGATCCGGTGCACGATATCGAGTGGGTGGAGGGAGAACAGGCCCCGATGCAAATGTTCATCGACGGCAAGGTCGATGCCTACATGGCTGGTCCGCCCGAACCGCAGATCCTGCACGCCCGGAAGATCGGCCATACGATCGTCAACAACGGGACCGACCGCCCGTGGTCGCAATATTTTTGCTGTATGGTGGCCGGTAATGCGGACTATGTGAGCAGATACCCGGTCGCGACGAAGCGAGTGTTGCGCGCCATTCTCAAATCCGCCGACCTGTGCGCTTCTGATCCGTCGTTGGCGGCACAGCAGCTCGTCGATCGAGGCTTTCTGCCCAACTATGACGAAGCGCTTGGGACGCTGAACGGTGCTCAGCATGACAAGTGGCGCGTGTTCGACGCCGAGGACAGCGTGCGGTTCTATGCACTGCGCATGCAGGAGACCGGCATGATCAAGTCGAGTCCGCAACAAGTCCTGGCCAACGGAACGGACTGGCGTTTCCTCAACGAGCTCAAACGCGAGTTGAAGGCCTGAGACCCTAGCAGACGCAGTTCTCGCCTTGGCGCTGAACATAGCGCGGACGAGTGAGCACGACGCGCCGAACGACGAGCGCCTGCCGACAATCGGACTGGCTCAGGACATCACGTTGACATCGCAGGACGGGGCGCGCGTGTCGCTGCGCGATTTTCGCGGCGACCAACGCCGCCGGATGGTGGCAGCAACCAGCCTCCAGATATTCGTTGTCTCTGGAGGACTGCTGTTTCGTGGGAGCAGCCGTTTCCATCAACAGCAACCACACGGCAACAAATGTCGCAAACGTGTTATGTCGTCTGTTCGCTCGAATGTCCGCTTTTGGGTTACGGCTTTGGGCTGCTCAACGGCCGACATTGGGCGCGATCCGGCCTGTCGCGAACGCGAACTTTTGACCCCAAAGCCCCCATTTGGCGGCGAACCCATAGACGGTCGCTTCTGGCGCTAGTTGCCCGTTCCGGCGGCCGGCTCAACGGCAAGCCCTGACCCAAACGAGCCATTCCGGCAGGCAAGCGCTAATGTCTCGAATGTGGTGACTACGACATTGGTTACACCTCGCCGTATCAGCGGTCCATCAAACGTGCGGGAGAAGGGATTTGCTGGTGAGGTCGGTTTCCTTTCAGAACAACCAATACTATGATCCGCTGGGGCCAGGCCACCGATGGACCGCAAGCTTGCCGCGATTCTAGCCGCAGATGTAGTAGGCTATTCGACTCTGATGGAGCGCGACGAGGCCGGTACATTTGAGCGACTACGTGCCGGACGCAAGGAACTGTTCGAGCCCGAAATTGCCCGCCACCACGGCCATATCTTCAAGCTGATGGGCGATGGGATGCTGGCCGAATTCGGTAGTGTCGTCGATGCCGTCGAATGTGCAGTGTCGTTGCAGCGGGGACTGTCCGAGCGCAACGCCTCGCTTCCCGCAGTGGAACAGATCGTGGTGCGGATCGGCATCAACCTCGGCGAGGTGATCGTCGACGGCGACGACCGGTATGGCGATGGGGTCAACATCGCGGCCAGACTTCAGCAGTTGGCGGAATCGGGCGGCATCTGCATCTCGGGAAAAGTGGCCAAGGAGGTTGATAGGAAGCTGGCGTTCGCCTTTGAGCCAATGGGCGAACAGAGGGTCAAAAACATAGCCGAACCCGTTCAGGCGTATCGCGTGTTGCTTGATTCCGCGGCAGCGGGCAAGACCCTCCATGCTCGCCGCCAGCCGCGCGCCTGGCGTTTTCCGGCCGCGGCGGGAATTCTCGTCCTGGCTCTCGGCCTTGCAGTAGCATGGTGGCAGCCGTGGGAGAGGCCTGCACCGCTTGCCGTTCCGACCGTCAGCGAGGCAGCCGACACCCGGCCCTCGCTAGTCGTCCTGCCCTTCGACAATCTCAGCGACGACAAGGAACAAGAATATCTCGCCAACGGCTTCACCGAGGATCTGACGACCGCACTGGCGCGTGTGCCGGGTCTTTTCGTCTTCTCCCCCAACGCGGCCTCCGCTTACAAGGACAAGGACCCGAAGGAGATTGCGGCGGCATTGGGCGTCCGGTACCTGCTGAAAGGCTCGATTCGCCGCGTCGGCGACGACATGCGCATCAATGCGCAGCTGATCGATGGCTCGACTTCCAGACATCTCTGGGCGGAGCGTTTCGACGGCCGGTGGGCAGACGTATTCGCGCTGCAGGACAGCGTTGTCAGCAGCATCGCGGGTGCGCTCCAGCTCCGCCTGGTGAGCGGCGCGCCGGCTACCCGGGCCGGAGGCACCAGTAATCCCGAGGCCTATGAGGCCTATCTCAAGGGGATGGACATCTACAACCGTATCAACACGCCCGAGGAGTTTGCGCAGGCTGTGAAGTATTTCCAGCAAGCCGTGCAACTCGACCCCGATTTCGGCGCGGCGTACGCCCAGCTCGCCTGGGCCTACTGGGACGCGGATGTCGGTCGGGTCGTAGTAATGGGACTTACGACGGACGTGGCCCAGGGCAAGATCTATGAAACCCTGGAAGCGGCGGCCAGGGATCCTTCGCCGGGCTACTATCAGCTCGTCGCCGAGTTGATGGTCCGCGAGCACGACTCGGACGACGCAGTTACCGTTCTTCTGAAGTCGGTGGCGCTCGATCCCAGCGATACTTGGAATTATCTCTCGCTGGCCAATGCTCTGAATTTCAACGGCAGGCCGAAGGAAGTGCTTAGCTATCTCGATGCGGCTGCGCGCGTCGACCCAAACTCGTGGATGGACTACAGGCGCTACCAAGCCGGACTGGCCGAGTTCGGCCAGGAGAAGTTTGAGGACGCGGTTCGCTCTATCGAGAAGATGGACCTTATATCGGCCGATCCACGGGCGAAATTTTATGCCCTGCAGGTCCTTATTTCGGCTTATGGGCATCTTGGGCGCACAGACCAGGCCGCGGCGGCTTTGGAAACGCTTAGGAAGGTTGTTGGGCGGGTGGACAGGGGGCCGAGCCAGTTGATGACCCAGGATTACATGGTGTTCAAGAATACGGCCGATATCGAACGCCTTTTGGCCGGGCTGACCAAGGCAGGTGTGCCAGAGCTGTCGGCATTGGCAAAGGCAGGCATGAATCCGAAGGACCGGCTCACAGGGGCGGAAATAAAGTCTCTCATGTTCGGGCACGAAACGCGCGGAAAATTGGTAATGCCCACGTTCCTGCCGATGCAGCGCACAACCTCGGTCGACGGCGCCGTCAGCGAGACCGTTGGCCAGAGGAGCCGCGTAGGAACCTCGTGGGTGCAAGGCGATTTCTTGTGCAACGCCTTTCCCATAGAACTGACAAGCTGTGGGGCGATTTTTCGCAATGTGTTCAGGACGCCGGGGCGCGACGACGAATACAAGGCCGTTTACCGCGGGGACCAGTTCGAGTTTTCGGTCGTCAAGTGAACTCCCAAATGCCGCAAGGCCGTAAGTCTGCTTGCCGAGTAGACGCGACGTTGTTGGCATAACTGCAAACGTCGACAATTGGCGCTATCAAGACGTCCGGCCCTGTCGCTGACCACGTCTGCTTTCAGGCAGCGGCTAAGCCAATCTCTACGGCCGACATTGGGCGCAACCGCGACTTTCAGTGCAGTCACGTTCGGCTGACATGAGGCGCTCGCAACCTCAAGCGTGGTCGCCGGCAACGTATGCTTTTCGTAGTTGGCAGGACGGGGTTCTACAGCCGCTATGCGGCGCATTGCCGCCGCTAGCGAACAAACGCTACGGAATGAAGAAGGGCAAGTAGTCTGGGAAGGAGTCTGGGAAGGAGTAGGGCCTCCGTCCACTTGCTATGCATCGGAATGTGCATATATTGAGCATATGAGAGGTCGGAGATTTGTCATGGCCCACGCACAGCTCGCACATTCCACGGTGATTTCAGGCTTTGTCGATAGCCTGCAGGAGCCGCGCACGCCTTATATCTCGCCGAAGCGCCTGTCGCAGGCGCTCGGCGTGAAGGTGGCCAACTTGGCCCAGCTGACCGGTGTCCACCGCAACACGCTCCGCAACCCCTCATCGGAGCGCCTGCAGGGCCGGATGCGCGAGATGGTAAAAGTGATCTCGGCGGCGACGGAACTCACCGGCGACGTCAACAAGGCGATCTTTTGGTACCGCAATGAACCGATCGCCGACTATGGCCATCGTACCGCAGCCGAGCTCGTCGCGGGCGGCCAGGTCGAGGCGGTTCTGGCCTTTATCCGGGATCTCGAGAATGGTGCGCGCGGGTGAGGATCACCCGCATCGGTCCAGACGAAATCTTCCATCGCTATCTGACTCCCAAATGGGCTTTCCTGCCCACCAGCGGTGCAGGCGCAGCGATCGACGGCGGTCGTTTCAACCGGCCAGGCATCGAAGCACTTTATCTGTCGCGTGCGACCCAGACGGCGCTTGATGAATACAAGCAGGGAGCCAGCATCACCCCGCCCGCCACCCTTGCCGCTTACAAGATCACGCTCGCCGAGGTAGCCGACCTTTCGCAGGGTTTCGACCCGGACATCTGGGATGGCCCGTGGAAGGAGTGGGATTGTGCCTGGCGCCAGGTCGCTCGCATCGACAAGAAGATCCCGCCATCGTGGAAGCTCGCGGATCTGGTCATCACCGCCGGACTTCGCGGCATCCTGTTTCCGTCGCTGCGTCACGCCGGCGGCACCAATCTCGTGATCTTTCCGGCCAATCTTGTCGACGGCGACCATGTCGCGGTTCACGATCCCGATCAACGGTTGCCGCACGACCAGTCGTCCTGGTCCTGAGCTATCGACTGTCTCTGGGATCGCAACGCGACCACGCCCCCCGTCACGGCGCTTGCTCCCCAACGACATCGTCCTCGCCGTCGCCCTCCCCGCTCGCCAGCCCGGCTGGAATATCGCCGGCCAGCAGCTTCTCCTTCGACAGCAGCCCTGCGTCCTCAAGCGCCTCGAAATCCGGCAGCTGGCGCAGCGTGTCGAGCCCGAGCTGCGACAGAAAAGTTTTCGTCGTCACATAAGTATAGGGCGCGCCAGGTTGCGGCGAGCGCGGACCCGAAGCGATAAGATCCTGCGCGCGCAGCACGCCGATCAGGTCGCGCGACACCTCCTTGCCGAAGAAAGAAGACAGCTCGCCACGCGTGATCGGCTGGAAGTATGCAATGCACATCAGCACGAGCGCCTCCGCCTGCGGCAGTTCTTTTGTCTCCTCGCCCGCTGCCTTGCCGAAGGCTGCGCGAATGGCATCGCCAAAAACCTTTCTGGTCCGGTGCTGCCAGCCGCCGGCGACCGAGACCAGCTCATAGGGGCGGCCGGCGAGCTCGGCGCGGACGTCGTCGATGATCAGCTCAAGATTGCAGTTCTTGCCGACGACCCGCGCCAGCACCTCGCGCGGCACTGGTTCGCTGGCCGCAAAGACAACCGCTTCGACGCGGCCCATCCACTCGCGCCAGCGCAGTTCGGCCGGTAGATGTTCGAGCTCGGTGTCGAGCAAGGCCGGCTGTTCGTTCGGCTTGCGGCGGGCGGAGGCTTCGGCCATCGCTAGAGTCCAAACAGTCGGAACGAGGCGCGGCCGGTGAGCTCGCGCACCGCCTCGAGCTTTTGCAGCCGCTCGAACAGGCGCCGCGCCGCAAACCGCGACAGGCTTTTGGTCGTCAGCGATCCGGAGAGGGCGTCGTCGTCGAGCAGTCTTTGGATCACATCGCCCGCCCCCTTTGCCCTGAGCTTCGGTGCGACGGCGATGAGCCGCTCCGCGCGCCGCGACAGCTCGGCGGCCAACCGGCAGGCGTCCGCCGCCGCCTGCGCCAGCGCCAGGCACACTGCCCGCTCGAACCCTTTTTCGCCTGGCCGGATCCGCTTGCCGCCGCCAGGCTTGGACCGAAACGCCGGGCCAAAAGCGTGTGCCATCAGCAGCGGCAGCGGGCGCGGCCAGCGCAGGTTTTGCGCTAGCACCAGGTCGGCGAGCCACCAGGCAAAAAGCTCGGAGTCGGACTGCATGGCGACGACGCGAGCGGCGATTGCCGCCGCGGCGAACGGCGCCGGCCGCCCCGAGCGCGCCAGGTCGTCGATGTGTTCACAAACCGCGGCCAGCGCCTCGACGTCCCAATGGAGACCCATCTGGTCGACGACCTTTTCGAGCTGATCGGCGCTGGCGGCGGGCGGCTGCCCGGCCAACTGCCGCCAGGCGCCAAGGATGGCGCCAGCGGGTCCGGGTGCGGCACCTGGCGTGCGCAGGTGCCATGCGTCGCGCAAGGCGGCCTCGTCCTCCGCGCGCCCGGCCAGCCGCATGCTGGCGGCAGCGCATTTCAGCGCCAGCCGCTGGCGCCAGGCGCCGGCCCAGCCGGCTTGCGTGCGCGCGAGCGTCTCGAGCGCGCTCAAGGCGGCGCCGGCACAGAAGGCGGCGTCTGCGTCGGTGACGACAGCGCCGTTGGCCAGCGCCCAGGCCGGGACGACCGGCTCGAGAACGGGAACGGCGGCGGCGGGGTCGAGGCGAATCATGCTTCTGGAGGGTAAAGCAGCCGTGCGCTTTTTGCGACAAGCTTTGCACCAAAACGCACAGGCTGTCGTGCGTGCATAACGAATGATAATGTTGCCGTATCGTTCGTTTTTGTCCTTACGTTAGAAATGGCCGTTGTCGCCCGCGTTTCAACGGTCGCAGGAGAGTGTCAGCGACCAAGACTGGTGGTCATTAAAGGAGGTTGGACGAACACGGTGCACGGGCATATCTGCCACAGACGCTTTCAACCCTGCGGGCGCAAGTCTGTCACCGGCCGGTAGAAGATCACACGCACCGACGGAACAAGCTGGTTGAGGTAATCGAAATCCCGAACATTGCCGGTCAGGACCGTCGCCCCCAGCAGACCGGCCTGGTGAAAGATCAGCGCATCGTTGAGGAAGCGGCGTTCATGCCCCTCCCCTTTCGGCAGACGGCTCAGCCGGAACAGCAGGCCGGCAAGCATGCCGGCGCGTCCCCAGGCGGTGGCGTCGGGTGCATGCAGCCGGTGCACTGGAATGTCTTCAATCGTGCCTGCAACCACTTTCAGGACCGACTTCGTCGTGGGGTGCGCTGGGTCGAGCCGGCCGAACAGGTGGCTGAGCTCGGCAAGGCAGACGGCCGAGTGCTGACAGAGCCGATAGGTCAGAAGGTCATCGACCACTTTGGGCGTGCGCCCCTGAAGGACATCCAGATAGACGCTCGTGTCGAGAAGCAATGCACCGCCGACAGGCGGCTGGTCCCCTGCCCAGGACAGAGCGGAATCCGGCCGCCGTTCCAGCCCGGCACGCCGCTGTGGTTTGAGGGAACGCAGTGCGCTCCCGAGATCAAACGCCAAGATCAATGTCTGCGGTGATGCTGCCCTTGCGGCGGACGAGCCGGGCGCCAAAATCGTCCTCGAGGGCCAGCCGCGACAAGGCGAGCTCCAGCAGCTCAGTGTCGGAGGTCACATGAGCGCGCTTCTTTGCCGCCTCGATCAATTCCGACGGCACCCTGCCGGAAAGACGTGTGTTCTTGGCCGCGCCGAGAAGGCCGACCGCCCTCGCCTGCTCAAGCACCAGACGGTTCCGGGTGTGGGCGATCCGCTCCTCGCTTTCGGCTGCCGTTGCGCCACGTACGCTCATCCTGGATTCTCCTGTTGAACGAAACATAAGGGATGTTGAACATGAAGGCAAGGATCGGCACTGAGAAAGAGGGCCCTAGGAGGTACGCGACCGGCGCAAATCTCGGGAGCTATTGGTCAAGCACCTCGCGGTGGACAATTGGGCGCTTTGGTCGCACGTTGGGGCTCTCAGAATCGCACCACTGTGACATTCAAATGATCGAGAGTTTCGATGGGCAGTCCCCGTAATTTCATGACGCCCATCGACGCGGTCGACACCAGCGACCTGCCTGACATTGTCGACGTCGTCATGAAAATGGGGCACCCGGATGAGGCTCCCTCCCCTTCCACGCAGGTCCTCGACTCGCGACAAGCATCACTGCCTGCGCATCTCGAAAAGCTGGCCGACCGCGCGCGCGATTACGTCGAGGCGGCGAGTTCGGCAAACACCCGTCGCGCCTATGCCGCCGACTGGAAGCATTTTTGCGCCTGGTGCCGGCGCCAGGCGTTTGATCCGCTGCCGCCAGATCCACAAGTCGTCGGCCTCTACATCACGGCCCAGGCCTCAGGATCGGAACGGGACAAAAAGTCTGTGTCGACCATTGAGCGCCGCCTGTCGTCGCTGACCTGGAACTATACGCAACGCGGTCAACCGCTCGACCGGAAGGACCGGCATATCGCCACCGTGCTCGCCGGTATCCGCAATAAACACGCCTCCCCTCCCCGTCAAAAGGAAGCCATCCTGCGCGACGATCTTGTCGCCATGCTGGAAACGCTCGATCGTGGCACGCTGCGCGGTCTGCGCGGCCGCGCCATGTTGCTTTTGGGCTTCGCCGGCGGCTTGCGCCGCTCCGAAATCGTGGGCCTCGATGTTGCGCGCGATCAAACCGAGGACGGGTGCGGCTGGATTGAATTTTTCCCGAACAAGGGCGTGCTGGTTACGCTGCGAGGCAAGACCGGCTGGCGCGAGGTCGAGATTGGCCGCGGCTCGTCCGATGCCACCTGCCCGGTCGTCGCCCTGCAGACCTGGCTGAAGCTGGCCCGCATCGCGCATGGCCCCCTCTTCCGCCGCGTCACGGGGCAGGGCAAAGCTGTGGGCGCCGAGCGGCTCAACGATCAGGAGGTGGCGCGGCTGGTCAAACGCGCGGCCTTGGCCGCCGGCGTGCGCGGTGATCTTTCCGAGGGCGAGCGCGGCCAAAAGTTTTCGGGCCACTCGCTGCGTGCCGGCCTCGCGTCCTCTGCCGAGGTTGACGAGCGCTACGTGCAGAAGCAGCTTGGTCACGCCTCGGCAGAGATGACACGCAAATACCAGCGCCGGCGCGATCGCTTCCGCGTCAATCTAACTAAGGCGTCAGGATTGTAGAGTGCGGTACGCCCCCCCAGCCGCAGGTGACTCTGGATGCGCCAATCCACCCCGGCGCCACAGATCCAACCATCATGTTGATGGGTTTCCAAGGTTTATTGGTGCGGTCGCAAGCCTCCAACTTGAAGAGCTGTTCCCAGCTGGGAACTCAAAGTACGGGTTGTGGGAGAAGTTTGCTTCTCGATGAGTTCTCCAGGATCCTTCGCCGACACGTGGACTGGCCCCGAGGGAAGTTGCCTGGCGACTGCAGGAGCCTCTTGCCCGACGCTGGAGGAAAGTGCGCGTGGACAGGACGCCTACGTGCCAAACGGTGCTGATTGCTGTCAAATCGCGTGGGACGCTTGGCGACAGGTCCGAGCCGCTGAGTTGCCATTCGCGAGGGTCGCTCGGCCCGGAAGGAATGCCTCGTTGCAGGGTAGGGGCAGTGGGGCGTCTAACTTGTCAGCCTGGGGCGATCACCGAAGTGACATCGGAAGCGGCGCGGCATGGCTGCATCACAAACACAACCCATCGTCTCCGACGCACAGGATGGTGACTCCCATAGGACTGCGCGAACTCAGTGCCTCCGTCACAACGGGAATTTCGCCGCCGCGCCAAAGTGGGGGGAGGGGGTATCTCTCCATGCGCCGAAACCTACCTGCGCTTCTGTAGGTCGCTCGCCGCCGTACGCGGAAGCCAGAGGCCAACCGGGTACACCAACGTCGACTATCTACGAGAACAAAACGGGCAAGGGGCTCGCCCGTGCCCCCATGCTGCGTAACCAACTTCATAGCGGTCTTTTTCAATGCCTGATGCGCAACTTTGACGGCACAGAGAAGCCAGCGATAAAGAAAAGTTCCCAGCTGGGAACTGCCCTGTGTCCATTTGCTCGAATTCTCCGAATCGGGCATACCTCCAGTAACGGAAAAACCGCGTAATTCGAAAAGTTGGCGTAGTTGGCGTGGCGTTAACAGCTTGTTAACCACAGTCGCTATCAATAGGCGCTGGGTGCAAGAGGAGAATCTGGGTGACGCGGCATCTAAGTAGCCTTCAGTTCATGAATACCTTTTCGACGAAACTCGAGAAGGCACTCAACAATCTTTCGCTGGCTCAGTATCCTCCTGATGCGATTCGTACGATGCGCAAATTCACTTCGACGGAAGTGGCAGCATTGCTAGGAGTGACTGAAGCTTACATACGGCAGGTCTCCTTAAAAGGGCAGGGACCTGAGCCAGAGACAACGACCACCGGAAAGCGCCTATATTCTGTGGAGCAGGTGCTGGACCTTCGGATGCACCTGGCGGAAAAGGCACGGAAGAAATGGATCAATCCTCGTCGTGTTAAAGGCGAGGATTGCCAGATCATCGCGATCACGAACTTCAAAGGTGGATCGTCCAAGACAGCGACCACTATTCACTTGGGTCATTGGTTGGCACTACGTGGATATCGCGTTCTCGCAGTCGACATGGATCCCCAGGCGTCGTTAACAAGTCTGCAAGGAGCGTTACCCGGATTTGACTACCGAGAAGGTGACACCCTTTACTCAGCGATTCGGTTTGATGATCCGGTGCCAACGGAAAAGATTATCCATCAGACGCATATCATCGGATTCGACGTCATCTGCGCCGGTCTTGAGCTGACAGAATTCGAAACGGCCGTTACCCTTGAGATGCGCAAGAGCGGTGGAACCAGTTTTCTGCTTCGAGTGTCACAGGCCCTCGAACAGGTCGTCGATAGCTACGACATCGTTCTTCTCGACTGTGCGCCGTCACTCAATTTCCTGACACTTTCGTCGCTCACTGCCGCTACCGGAGTCCTAATCCCAGTTCCAGCGCACATGCTCGATGTCGACTCCACAGGGAAGTTTTTGGAGCTGGCCGCATCTTATATGCAAATCCTGGATGAGGCTGGTGCAGGCGCACGTTGGGATTTCGCCAAATTCCTCATCACAAAGTTTGAGGCCAACGACCACCCGCAAGCCAACATGCAGGCCCTAATGCGCCAAGTGTTTGGCGAGGATTTACTTCTGAATTCAGTCTCCAAATCCACTGCGGTTGCGGACGCTCTCACTTGGAAGCAGAGCCTCTATGAAGTGCAACGATCGAGGTTTTCGGCACCTAAAACTTATGATCGTGCAATCGAATCGATCAATGCCGCGAACGCGGAAATAGAAAGCCTCATCACAATGGCATGGAGGCGTGAACAGTGAGCCGTAAAGATTCTAAGGGCATGTTTGCTGCTGTTTTGGGGCAACTCGGGGAGGACAATTCGGAGGAGGGCGTCAGCCGCCGCACGTCATCGCCGCACCTGATGAAGGTGGCGGCTGGTGTTCGCCAAATGCAAGAGCGTAGCGATATCGCCGACAAGTTACTGAAGTCAGGCGAACAGATCATTGAACTCGATCCCGACAAAATACGGCCGTCGTCCATCACCGATCGATATGATGACGCCTACGAGATTTCCGCCATTGCTGAGATCACTGAATCCATGCGGGAGCGCGGTCAAATTGTGCCTGGATTGGTTCGGCCAGTACAAGGCAAGGATGGCGAGTTTCAAATCGTCTATGGTCGCAGAAGATTAGCGGCAGCTAAGCAGCTTGGGATCGGATTCAAAGCGGCCGTCCGCGAGTTAACTGATGAACAAGCAGTCATTTTCCAAGGCGAAGAAAACACCGCTCGAGAGGATCTTTCATACATTGAGAAGTGCGCTTTTGCGCTTGCGCAGCAGGAAGCGGGATACAAACGGGACACCATCTGCGCTTCGCTGTCGACAGGAAAATCGCATGTCTCCGAGATGATCAAAATCGCCTCATCGGTCGACAAGGAGATACTGCAATCGATTGGTAAAGCTCCCGGGATTGGTCGAGGACGATGGCAGGAATTCTCGAACCGCTATTCCATAGACGGCTCACCCGCAAAAGCTTTCGATCTTATTCGCAAAAACAAATTCCGCGAGGCAACGTCCGACGACAGATTCATTATTCTGCTTGAGACGCTTCCATCGGATCATAATGCGATCAAAGAACCTGCGGGTCCGGCCAAGCCATCAAAGCCCAAGATTGCTATGAAATCCTGGGCTGCTCCAGACAAAACAGTCAGCGTCAGCCTCAAAGACAACGGAAAAACTACCATGATTGCCGTGGGAGAGGCTGAAGGATCGCGTTTCGCAGCGTTTATCGCCGGACAACTGGACGACCTGTTTGAGGCCTTTCGGAAGTCCATCACGAAACAAGGAGTCTGAAACCGCAAAAGAAAAAGGCCCCCGAACGGCAAGCCGTGGAAGCCTCTCTCTGAACTAAGCACTCTGAGAATCGCATCTCCACGAATCACTGTCAAGAGTCATTGGCGTCGTTTTGGCGAGCAGGTTTCTTTTGCCTAATCGAGGGTGAAAGAAAATGGAGACGAATATTGCGACGACGCCCTTTGGGCGGCGGCCGATGACGCTTGGCATGATTTCAAGCCAAGTCACCGCAAGGGCCGTGCCGAAGGACGCGATCGTCCACAAATGGCATGTCTTCCAAGATATCAAGGACGCCAGGATCGCTCTGGGCGCCACCGATCGCGCCTTGGCTATTCTCGACGCGCTGTTGTCGTTCCATCCGGACACAGCGCTTTATGGCGACAGCGAACTGGTTGTATGGCCATCCAACGAGCAGCTTATCCGCCGCGCCAATGGCATGCCCCCAACGACCTTACGGCGCCACCTGGCCGTTCTGGTCGAGTGTGGATTGATCATCCGTCGCGACAGCCCAAACGGCAAGCGCTTCGCCCGGAAAGGGCAGGCGGGCGAGATCGAGCAAGCCTATGGCTTTGACATCTCGCCGATCGTGGCGCGCGCTGAGGAGTTCAAGGATCTTGCGGATGCGGTCAGATCTGAGAAGAAGGCATTTCGTCTCCTTAAGGAGCGGCTAACCATATGCCGGCGCGACATCGTCAAGATGATCGACGCCGGGATTGAGGAGGGCGTGCCGGCAAACTGGGGCAGGGTTCAGCAGGCCTACCAGGCGATTGTTGGTCAGATACCACGCACTGCACCTAGGCAGACTCTCGAGGTGATTGCCGAAGAACTTGAAGGCCTTTGGGCTGAAGTGCGTGAAGCATTGGAATCATTTGTAAAAACACAGAAAGTGGACGCCAATGAGTCCCAAAATGGGCGCCACATACAGAATTCAAAACCAGACTCTCAATTTGAATCTGAAAACGGCTCAGGAGATGAAGATGAAGCGGGCGGCAACGTTGCGGATACCGACAACGTACGCAGCCTGCCGAAACGCGAACTGCCGCTAGGGATCGTGCTGGATGCCTGCCCGAACATGCTTTGGCTGGTGAAGGGCGGCGGCGGAATCCGCAACTGGCGTGAATTTCTGGCCGCGGCCGAGGTTGCCCGACCGTCCATGGGCGTCAGCCCGAGCGCCTGGGAGGAAGCGCGAACGGCAATGGGTGAGCAGCAGGCGGCGATTACCATTGCCGCGATCTACCAGCGGCAGGACCAGATCAACAGCGCCGGCGGCTATTTGCGCAGCCTGACAGATCGAGCAAAGGTCGGAAAGTTCTCGGTCTGGCCGATGGTGATGGCTTTGTTGCGGGCCAAGCTTGACGCGTCGAAGACGACCGGAACCGGAGCTGAAGCCGCTGCCGTCGATCTGGAGGCGGCAGGCAAGGTTTTGCGCACCGAATCCCGGCTGGAAATCAGCGATGCGTTGCGCCGCAGCCTCGACAAGCCAGGGCGCGGATCATGATCAGCCGGGCGGGTTTCGATCCGTGGACGATGGCTGCAGCGCTTGTCGGGACGAGCGTCTTATGAGAGCGTTGAGGCATGAAAAACGAACACGACCGGGAACCGACGCCCGATGAAACCGCCGGAATGGTGTGGTGGAACTCACTTGCCGAATCCGATCGTGCGGCTTGGCTGGCGCGGGCCGGCAGCGCTGTTCCAGCTGATGCCTGGGCCGCGTACAAGCGGCTCGGGAATGTTGAGCGTCAGCCACGGACCGTAAACTGAAGACTGTTCTGCAGCGGGATGACGGTCAGCTCGCGGGTAGTTCGGCGACGAGTCCAAGCCGGCGGGCTCGATCGAGCAGGTTCTTGACTGAGGAGGCAGACCATTTTGCGCTCCCTCGTGGGGTACGCTCATGCAGGCGCTCGAGCTGGCCAGCGATGTCGCGTAGCGACAGGTCCGGGTTGGACTGCGAAATCCCTGCCACAAGAGTCATCAGGCGATCTTCGGGAGGCAGAGGAGACGCCCGCTTTAGCAGTGTGGCTTCGGCCAGGTGCTCGGTGACGAGCCACCTCACTGCCCGCCGCAGTCGTTCAGGCGTCCAGTCGAGGCCGCGCTGCTTCAGGACCCGAGCGATGTCGTCCCAGTTATGGTCTGGTCGCATCCGACGGACCGTCGGAAGCCACTGGTTCATCGTTGATTGTAGCCGTCGGCCATAAGCCGCCTTTTGTATCGCGGTCATTTTCGCCAGGGCTTCGGGCTTGCGCTCCCGGATACCAGGATTGCCTGGCAGTCGCCCCTTCGATCTTGCAGCGATGATTCCGGCCTTGGTCCGTTCCGAGATCAGCGCACGCTCGAGCTGGGCAACGGCACCGAGTACCTGTAGCGAAAACATGCCCTGTGGCGTCGACGTGTCGATTGGATCTCGCAGAGATCGGAAATGCGCGCCCTTCTCAGTCAGATCCTCGATCACCTGAAGAAGGTGGCTGACTGAGCGCGCAAGGCGATCGAGACGCACGACGACCAGGATATCGCCGGCGCCGATGTCGCTCATCAACCGCAGTAGGGCAGGGCGAGCTCTCGACGCACCGGATCCATATTCCTGAACGACGACGTCACAACCGGCCGATCGCAGCTCAATCTCCTGCGCTTCCGTCGCTTGTTCGTCCGTCGATACGCGCGCGTAGCCGATTCGCCGACCCTGTGGTCGACCGGAGCGTCGATCTTGCGCCTCACGGGCCATTTGCGGCGTCTCTCAGCATCGGGAAAGGGGCGTTTGTACAAACACCGAAGATATCAACAAACGATCGTTTGTAAACGTCTCTAGCGGCCCTTTGCGTAGCTCCAACGGCTTCGATGGGCCTGAAAATCAACGTTTTCTAGTCTCCTGACCGCCCAGGGCGTGGTGCTGTACAGTCCCGATATGCGGTCATTATCGATAGTGATATTTGTCCCTGAAGAAACACGACGTAAGTCCAGTGATACCCTCACTAGCTTGACCAACGCGAATCAGCCATCATGAAATCAATGGCTTACACGCTCGACAAACTGCCCCTGGAAACCCTGATCGGGCCGGTTGCCCGCGCGACCGAGGTTTTGGTCCGCCTCGACGAGCGGGTCGCCCGTTCGCCGGTCCGCGACGGCCTTGTCGAGCGCCAGCATTTTGCCGACGCGACGTCCGCGCTCTGGCTCGAGGGCGAACTCGTCCACCTCGAGGACCTCGTGCTGCACGACGCCCACATGGACATCCGCACCCCGACCCACGAACTCACCCGGGCGCACGCGGTGCTGCGAACCCGCCGGCGGATTTTTGCGCAAAAGCCGGACTGGGCGCTCAGCCGCGATGGTTTTTTGGCGCTGACCGGTCGCGGCGGCGCCATGCCGGCGGCGGGGCAAAAAAGCCGGGACGGGGAGGGGGCTGGAACCGCCTCTGTGGAAACCGACGATCGCGATGACGCTGAGGCCGATCTGCTGGGCGAAGAATTTGCCGAGATCGATGCCGTCCTGGCGCGCTCGTCAAAGCTTCTGAGCGGCGCCGACGTGCGGGTGAAAGCGGCGCGCCCGGACGACCGGCCGGAGCCGCAAAACGGCCTGATCTACGACCTCGACTGGAATGAGGAAGAACGGCTGGCCGAATGGCACGCTGTGCTCGCGGAAACGCGGGCGCAACCAGTCATCCTGCGCGCTGCGGTCCTGCTCGAAGCCTGGTCGGACATCGAGGTGCTGCAGCACGCCACATGGCTCGGGCCGCTGCTCGTGGCTGCACTGCTGCGACAGGAAGGTCTTGCCGCCCACCATCTCGCTTGCCTGCATCTCGGCGCGAAAAACATTCCGCGCGAGCGGCGGCGGGCGCGCAATCGCGGCGATCGGCTGCTCGCCTTGCTCGATGCCATTCACGACGCAGCAGTGGCTGGCCTGAAGGAACACGATCGGCTGGTGCTGGCAAAAAGCCAGATGGAGCGGCGGCTCAAACAACGGCGCGCCAGCTCGAAACTGCCCGACCTGGTCGAGCTGGTACTCTCGCGGCCGCTCGTCTCCACCGGCATGATCCAGGAGCGGCTAAAGGTGACAAAACAGGGGGCGCTCAACCTGGTCGGCGAGCTTGGCCTGCGCGAGATGACGGGCAGGGGGAGGTTTCGGGCGTGGGGAGTGATCTGAAACGAGCATCGAGAGGTGGCCGCCCTTGTTGTGGGCAATGATAAGAAACTAAGCTACTGATAATGCAACATTATCATTCGTTTTGTGTGAACGACAGGTACAGCGCTTTTTGCCTATTTTCGTTGCCAAAAGCGCCGCCATGATTCATCGTGTCTTCGACGATTCTGCGCCCCAAACCCTCTCAGCGCCACCACGCCACGCTTGCCGGTGCCCCTTCGACGGCGCCGATGGCAACGGTGCCGGCCTGGCTGCGCCGGGCCGTTCTCGATCCGCACAGCCTTGCGGCGAAACAGGTTGAGGACATTGCCATCACTGCCGGCGCCGCCATCGGCGCGCTCGATGCGGTGGTCCGCCGGCAGGAGCGGTGGGCCGGCGCCTGGCGGCAGCGCCTGGCGCTTGTCGCCGCCGCGGCAACGGCGAAGCGGGCCGGCCGCGTCGAGGATGAAGCAGCACTTCGCGACGCCGTGCTGCTCACACGACCAGGGGACAATGTCGGACCCGCCGGTCATTTGCTCCTCGCCTGGCGTCGGCTGGCATCCCGGCCCGCGGAGGAGTTGCTGACCGAGGCTAGCATCGCCAGGGTTCTGGAGGATCTTGGCCAGGCCCAAGACGACGAGGCGGTTAGCGATCTGACGGACGATCTCCGACAGCTTGCCGCCAACACCGCGTCGGCCGAAATGCTGGTCGGGGCCTTCGCGGCCGCGGAGCGTTACGGCTTCGGGCGCGTGCTCGGAGCCTGGCTTGCCGATGCCTTGCTGGCGCAGGGGCTAGGTTGGACGCATGCAATCCCTTTGCTGGGCGGCGAGACGGCCTTAGCTGTGGGTACGGGCCGGCCGCGTCGACCAGCGACTGCCGCTCTGGCTGCCGGTGCCGAAACGGAAGCCGATTGGGCCAAAAGCCTGCTGGCCGCGCAGGCGCGCGCTGCGCTGCGCGCCATTGATCTTTTCGCCGAACTCGAGCGCCGCGCGGACCGGCTGCTTGCGGTTGCGCCGAAACTCAGGGCCAAGGCGGCGGACGTCGTCGTGGAAAAGCTGCTCTCTGACGACGCGATCGTCGCCTCGGAACAAATCGCCGGCATGAGCGACCGTGGGCTGCGCCGCCTGTTCGACCGTCTGGTCGAGCTCGGCGCCGTCCGCGAGCTGTCTGGCCGCTCGACCTTCCGCATCTACGGGCTCTGACGACAATGGTGGAAGCGGTGCGCAGGCGAGGGGGGAGCCAGTCAGATGACCGTCGATCGGGCGAACGGCGATCAGCTGACCAGCTGTTTGATCGGGAGCTGGATCACCTGCCGCCGGAGGCGCGTTGGCGCGAATGGATGCAGCGCGTCGAAGCAACGATCTTCGCCGCTAGTGAGCCGGTCGGCCGCGAAACGTTGGCACGCATCGTCGGCAAGAGCTGCAGCATCGACCTTTTGATCGACGACATCCGCGAGGAACTGCGCGGCCGACCCTACGACTTGGTCGCCGTCGCCGGCGGCTGGAAGCATCTGACGCGGCCCGCCTATTCCGACGCCATCCAGACCGCGGTCGGCGGTAACGAGCGAGCCGTTGACCTGACACAATCCGAAGTGCTCGTGTTGATGTACATCGCCTATTTCCAGCCGATCACGCGTGGAGAACTGTCGTCGTTCTTCGGCAAGGAGATTTCTCGCGACCTGATCGGCCATCTCCGCGGTTCCGGCATGATAACCTCCGGTCCGCGCAGTCCGACACCCGGCGCTCCCTATACCTATGTCACGACCAAAGAGTTCCTGCTGCAGTTCGGGCTCGATACGCTGCGCGACCTGCCCGAACTGGAATCCCTCGAAGACGCTGGCTTGTTGAACCGACACAGCCCCACTGCGGGTGCGATGCCGATCGGCGCGACGACCGACGAGGATGAAGAAGGCCATGATGATGAGGCTCTGTCAGCATAACCGACACGTCACGGAAGCGACCTCACGCTGTGCACGAACACGTCGTGTCGGCGCTACGCTAGGGCTAGCTGCGGGGTAGCGCCGCCGGCCAATGGCTCGCAGGGAGAACGAATGCGCGGGTGCGCGCGAAGCCAAAGTGGGCATGTCTGGGAACAAGCTGCCGCCAACGCCATCCGTGGAAGCAGTTGACATAGATCAGCTGATCTCGCAGCTTCTTCGCCAATGAAGCGTGAAATGACTGTCGTCATCGCAGGGCTGGAGACCAAGAGCGAGAAGATTCGCGCGCTGTTGCACGAAGGGTACATGCGGACGGAGGTCGCGGACTTCCTCAACATCCGGTACCAACACGTCCGCAAGGTGGCCGTCGACGCCGGCATCGAAGGCGGCCTCCAGCGCGGCCTCGTCGTTGTTCCCAAGTCAAAGCCGATCCCGAAGGTTCGCGCCGATGTCGCGATCGACGTGCTCGCGGACGCCGGATTCGAGCGTCTGGGTACGTGGGTGGCCGACGGCGCAGGCGGCATCGGGCTTGACACCTCCGCACCGCGTGACGCCGGCGTCTACGTGTTCGTGGTCGACGGTCTCATCAAGTACATCGGCGTGAGTCGGGCTGGCATTCGCAGCCGCATGTCAAACTACCGGCTCGGCCAGGCCGGACAAAAAACCAGCGCCCGCGTGAACCAGATCATCAACGAACACGTAACAGCAGGCACAGTCGTCGAGATCTACATCGCGATGCCCCCTGCGCTCGAGTGGAACGGCTTGCCGGTGATCACGGCCGCTGGGCTAGAAGCCGGGCTGATCAAAATGATCCAGCCACCGTGGAACAAGATGGGTGTGGAGAGTTAGATGGCTAGGCGGTGGCGACGCGCCGCTATGGATGCGGACATTATCGATTTCGGCGGCTCGGCTATCATCAGGATTTCGCGCGGGACGAAGGGCGATCCCATGGCGAGCGTCGAACGCATGGAATGGTTCGAACCTGACGGCCATGAACACACAGGTTACGCGGATGCGGTGACGGACCGGCGACGGCCGGCAGCGGAGGTGCTCGCCGAATATCGAAAAACGACGGCTGTGGTTGCGGTCGAGAGCGAGGACTTGTGGGACGCGGCCTGGGGAGAATTGGCCAGCGAGCATCGCTAGCTGTGAGCTTTCGGGAGGTTGTCCATTCGGACCGGACCGAGATGACTGGAGTTACCAGACTTCAGTACTCACCGGAGGGTCCGAATGAACATCCATAAGAATGCCCGTCTCACGCCGCTGCGTCGAGAGGAGATGGCGCTGTCGGTGATAGAAGGGGCTTTTTCCAAAGCCCATGCGGCGTTGAGCGTTCCATACGGGCCGCTCAGTTGGCTAAAGAAAAATTCAAAACCAATCGTCAAACGACGTTATGATAATGTCCTGGTACAGTGTCTATCGGGCTAGCACTTGGGGGGATCATGGCTTGGTTTAGGGAGGAGACGAGTGAATCCAGCTGGAGGACGGCCAGTCTCAAGAAAAGCCCGCCTCCCGACCGTCTTGTCCTTCGTGGCCGGGTCGTCACAATGGACGGCAACTTCACCGTCATTGACAACTGTGTCCTTGCGATTGAAGGAAAGCGCATTGTCCATTGTGCCCCGGATGATCAGCCGCTGCCGGCGCCGTTCTCGCAAGACAGACCAATCGATGTTCAGGGCACGATCTACCCCGGACTATTTGAGCTACACAATCACCCGGCCTACAACGCCATCCCACTCTGGCGGGTTCCGGCTCACCACACTAATCGACAAGGGTGGCAGGCTGCAGCGTCCTATCGTCGGTTCGTTACCAACCCCGCCGCGCTGCTGACCCACGACCCATTGTCGAATAATGCGCGCGCTGTCGTCCGCTTTGTGGAAGGCCGCGCGTTGCTCGGTGGAGTAACCACGACACAAGGCCTCTCCCTCTCCAAAATGGACGGGAACGAAAAGGCCGCCTACGCAGGCTTGGTCAGGAACGTCGAGCTTCCGGATGACAACTCCTGGCCGGCGGCGCAAGACAAGATCGGCGATTTCAAAACTTACGCCCAGGCGGAGCAGGCATACGGACCGATTGTTGGCGACCGGACAAAGCCCTTCCTGCTGCACCTGTCGGAAGGCACCGACGACTACTCTCGCGCGTTCTTCGAGTCTCTCAGGAGTCCAAAAGGGGAATATCTGATCGGAGCCAACCTGATCGGCATTCATGCGACCGCTCTCAACCCTGATCAGATAGGGCGTCTCCGCCAGAGCGCTGGTATTGTTTGGTCGCCACTGAGCAACTTGCTCCTCTACGGTGCGACCACCGATGTCGGGACCGCCGTCCAATCTGGCGTGCAGATCGCACTAGGTTCGGATTGGGGTCCCAGTGGGACAAAAAACCTGCTAGGCGAACTGAAGATCGCCAAGATGTTTAGTGACAACCATGGCAACCTCTTCCCCGATCGCGAACTTGCCCGCATGGTCACAAGCACGCCTGCGACGATGATGGGCTGGGGCGATTTTCTGGGAACCGTCCAACCAGGAAAGCTCGCCGACCTGTTAGTATTGGATGGGACGTCAAAGGACCCGTACACGCAACTGGTGGAGGCAACGGAACGCGACGTGGTGGCAGTCCTTATCGATGGAAGGCCTCGCGCGGGCCGCGCCATTCTGCTTGACCCGGCAACCCTCGGCGTCGAATTGCTGCGGGTAGGAGGCCAGGACATGGTTCTCGACATTTGCGACCGGGGCCATCCCCTCGATGGGATGCCCCTTGGCACCGCCATATCCACGCTGAGCCATGCCCTTGAACATCTCCCCGACCTCGCCGAGCAGTTTCTTCCCCAGCATGAGCTTATGTCGGCGGCTTCGGATCGGTACGTCATCCATCTCGACATGGATGAAGACTACGCGATGGGTCTGATGGCGGGCGACGTTAAAATAGGTCGCGGCGATGTCGATCCGATGGAGCTTGATCCGATAACCGAGATCGACGATGGCCAATTTCGAACTCGTATCAAGAAAAACACGAATGTTCCGGCGTGGCTTCGCGAAGCTCTATAGTGGTTCATCGGCGAAGTGCACTTGAACGAACCAGAAATTCACTCTATGGTATCAGACGTTCGGCAAAGACAACAAAGACGAATGCCGAACATGATCTACAGTCGATCGTAACATTCTTGATAATTTTGTATGTACCTGCTCTAGATCTGCCGTGAGTGCGGGTCTCAGCCGGTGCAGTGGTTTGCGAGAAAGGCTGGGCGTCTCATGAAACGTGCTGTGCTTTCGTTTGCTCTGGCAATGCTTACTTGGCAGGTTCAAGCGGCAAGCTGTCCTGATTTTCACGCCAGCACCATGGACGCAAACGGCGCAAGTCCCGCAACCTGGCGGCAGGATTACCCCTCCGTCTATCCTGATCCCGATGATCGCCAGCCTTGGGAGGCGTTCAATTTTCGGACTGCACCAGTCGAGTACATGAATGCCGTCCTGGGGACCGCCAAAACCTCCTTCCAGATCAAAGATCGAAAACTGACGGCATCCGGCCAGGGGGACTGGTGGATCTCGCAATGGCTAGATTATTCCAACGCTGGCCGCGAACCGCTGATGGGATTGACCAAGGAGCGCGGTCCTGATCCTGGCGACCTGTCCGAAACGAGCCCCGACGGGTATCAGGTTTGGGCAGTCGGCTTCTACAATCGACCGGGCGCGGCCGTTCTAGGGGAAATCTTTGCTCAGCCCTGCAATCCGTCCTTGCCGGTTGCAGTCAAGTTTCCGGCGGATACCGCTTCGATCAAGTTCCTTTTCACTGATGCCTCCACTGACGAACTGACCTACCTCAAGGACGGGCCCGAATACGACGCCTATATTGATCCCCCGGGATCAGGCAGTTCGGGTCATGCGGCCAGTGAGCGGAAACTCTCACAGGTACGGCTCCTTCAAGTCGACATCGCCATCAAGGACGCCAGGTCGCGAGAGACCGGCTGGGTTTTCGGCACTTTCGTCTGGAAGGGCCCGCCCAAAGGAGACCAGTTCTTCGACAATCTTGTTCCGGTCTCATTGCAATGGGGCAATGATCCGGGTGTCTATGATGCTTCGATCCGGCAAAGTTGGATCAGCCCGGACCTTCGCGGGGTAACTTATGGTTGGCGCAGCCGGCCAACCCTAGGCTTCATGGGGCGGGCCAATGGCCCCGCGGACAACATCCGATCTTCCTGCCTATCTTGCCACGCGGCTGCCAGAACCCCGCGGGCCCTCATCGGGCTCCTCGACAACCGTTTCGATATGACGAAGTTATACGATCCTGCGCTCGTGAAATCCCACGTCGATACCTGGTTCCAGAACGTCAAGGGAGGGCAGTTGTTTCAGCCTTCCGATCCTGCCGTCTCGTCGTTGGATTACTCACTTCAGCTCGAGACTGGCATGTTTCGGATTTGCCTCGCATGCGCGGCAGGTGATCTGCAAGGCCAGACGCCAGATGTCTGTCGCGCGAGTGGCTTCTACAATCGGCCCGTCTGCAGCGCGCCGACCACCGACATCGTACGAAAACAAGTGCTTCAGTCCGTACCACCACCAAGACAATAACCATGCGCTGATCAAACAAAACTCGGCCACGAGGAGCGGGGGAGAGGGAATGTATCAGTCGAAGGCAATACATGCGCTGAGCCGTGGCAAGGAACCGTTGTCGCAGGACGTCATCGACACGCTCTGGTCGCTTTTCCGCGAGATCGGCGCTCACTGGTCCCTCGAAGATGATGCTGAAGCCTACCGGCTGCGCTTTCTGACTTTCATTGAAAACAGGATCGAGCTCGATCCGCTCTATCAAGGTTACTATCGCGATGGAGCGGCCTTCATCGATGAGCTCAGAGATAAGATCGGAGCCGCCGCCGCGTTCAATCGCATCTTTGCCAACAAGCCAAGGATCGCACCGTCGGGTGTGCCTGCGACAATGCTCGAGGCGTTGCAACGCTTCGTCGCGAACGAGTTCATAGCCCTCAGGCTTGCGCTGGGTGGGTTCAAGTCTTTCGGCGCCGTCAACTATTGCGGATACTTTGGCGGGGCGAACATTGACGGTGAGCCGACCCCTTATCGTGAACGGAGCTGACGATGACGGTCGGTACCCTGATTATCGGGTCGGGCGTTGCCGCGACAGCTCTGGCCCAAACCATTCTTGAGCATGATCCCCAAGCCTCGATCTTGATCCTGGAGGCGGGGGTTCGCGTGAAGACCAAGGACTTTGGACTTTGGGAGCACTATCTGATCACCGGCAAGCTGCCCTATGACCCGTACAGAGATCTACCCTATCCCCAACGCGATTTTTCAGGCGAGAATGAGAGTGCAGGCGGCACCGACATGCCGCTCATGGGAGCCAGGGTCTTTGCCTATGGTGGCTCGACGCTTCATTGGGGCGGTTGGGCCTTCCGGCTGAAGCCCGAGGATTTTCATCTGAAATCGAACACCGGTGAAGGGATCGATTGGCCATACGATTACGACGTGCTTGAACCCTATTACTGGCGGGCTGAGAACCACCTTGCCGTTTCCGGCGACTCTTCAGACACCTCGCCTCCGCGAAATCCGCTTCATCCCTATCCGTTCCCCCACTTCCCCCTTACCCTCCAAGACAAGCCCATGGCGGACGCGATGGACGAGATCGGCATGTCGCATGGACATATGCCGATCGCCCGCCGGGGCGTTTCCGATATTCCTTCACGCCACGCCCCCTGCCAAACGACGGGCACCTGCAAGTACTGTCCGTTCGGCGCGCGCTACGCGGCGTGCAACTACCTTGACGAATTGCGAGAGTGGAACGACTACCCAGGTTTGTCCGTCAAGCTCGGAGCGGTCGTTCTCGAAATCCTGATGGACGGGAAGCGACGAGCGACGGGCGCCGTCTTTTGGGACAGAGAAAGCGGTGAGACGCATAAAGTCGAGGCCGATCGTGTTGTGGTGGCCGCCGGTGCTATCGAATCCGCCAAGCTTTTGCAGCGTTCAACTTCGAGCGATTGGCCCAAGGGCATAGGGAACGACCATGATCTGGTTGGGCGATATCTGATCACTCATCCCTATTTCATCTTCACCTCGACGCTGCCGGCCAATCCGGACGGGCTTCAGACGGAGATGAATTTCCCCACCCTTGTTACGCGGCACTTTGATAGTCAGGCAGAGCAAAAGGACGGCAAATTTGTCCTCGTTGCTCCACCTGAGACCGGTACCCAAAGCTTGGCGCAGCAGATGCAACGCGGACTGTCGCGCGGCGAAATCGATAAGATCCTTCTCGGGCCTACGCGTATCCAGATTCATGGCATGCTCGAGGTGTTCGGCCGGCCGGAGAACTTCGTGAAGGGCGTTGAGGACGTCAACCGCATCGGCCTTCCAATGACCCATGTCGAGTACACGAAGGATAAATGTTTCGATCACCGAATGGCAGTTATCCAGGAAAAGGTCGCCGCTATCTTTAGAGCAATGGGAGCGCCCCCGCCCAACAAGCAGGCACCTTCCTGGCGTGCGGATCATGCGGCCTCTGTCTGCCGCATGAGTTCTAACGAAGCTGCTGGTGTCGTGAACGAGGACCTACGCGTTCACGGTACAGACAATCTCTATGTCGTCTCGAATGCAGTGTTCCCGAATCTGGGTGCCATCAACCCGACCCTTACACTCACGGCCTTGGCGCTGAAATTAGGCGACCACTTGAACACTTTGGGGAGCACTAATGACCGATCCCAAACTCGAAGCAAAAAAAGTCGACCTGCTGTCGCGACTTCAGTTAGCCCTTGAGCTCGAATGGTCGACATTGCCGCCGTACCTGGTTGCGCTACTCAGCATAAAGCGACCGCAGAACCGTGAAGCGGCAGATCTCATTC
This sequence comes from Mesorhizobium sp. M0991, assembly GCF_040318915.1. NCBI lineage: Bacteria > Pseudomonadati > Pseudomonadota > Alphaproteobacteria > Hyphomicrobiales > Phyllobacteriaceae > Mesorhizobium > Mesorhizobium sp. M0991. The sequence goes on along the minus strand of NZ_JAMYNE010000021.1, from coordinate 65,407 downwards.
GCGGCGTCGCCATGGAGGAAATGCTTCACTTCGCGCTCGTGGCCAACGTCATCAACGCGCTCGGTGGGTACCCAAAAGTCGCAAAAGATAATTCTCCATCCTATCCGCTGACGATGACATTTGAAGGGCGGCCGTTCGCTGACCGGAGTTTCCCGATCGCTTTGACGCGGTTTTCGAACAGCTCGATCGCCACCTTCATGAAGATCGAAAAGCCGCAAGAGCCGAAATTCAAGACGCTGGCCCTGAAGGACAAGCTCGATGTACCGGCTCCGACGATCGGAGAATTCTACGAGGGTATTCTAACGACGTTGGATGAGCTCGACACCGCCCTGCCGGGCTCGCTTTTCAATGGTGACCCCGATCGCCAGCTGGAAGGAGACTACTTCTGGGGAGGGGGAGGGAAGATCATCGTCGTTTCTGATCTAACGACCGCCAAAAAAGCGCTGGAGACGGTGATCGAGCAAGGTGAGGGCGCATGGCCCTTCTCGCAGAAAAGGTTCGCTGAGGTCGCAGGTGAGCGCTTGTCCATGGGGCACTACTATCGCTTCAGCGAGATTTTCTACGAACGGCAGTTCCTATCGAGCGATGATCCGCTCGGGCCCCCCAGTGGTCCGACGATGGCGATCGATTACGACGCAGTATTTCCGATCCGAGAGAACGCGAAATCGACTGACTACGAGCCCGGTTCGGCGGCGGCTAAGCTCAACGATGCTTTCAATCGCCAGTATACGATGATGATCCGCCAACTCGACGAAGCGGTGAATGGAGTGCCGACGGCGCTCTACACGGCAATCATGAACGGCATGCACGGGCTCTCATCCACCGCAAAGGAACTGATGGCAACCCCCATACCGGGATCGCCGACGTCCGAGACGGCCTGCCCCACCTTCGAGTGGATCGACTAGTCAGGTCTGGGAGGTTGGACCCGCGATCGCGATCCTGAAATCGCTGCATAAAGACGGCCGGCGAATGCTGCCCTGCCGGTGGGCCACTTGGGTGAGCAGACCCGCAAGCTAGATCTTCAGAGAAGGCAAGCCGGATCGGCGGCGCCTCTATGAAATAGCGACCCTGGCGACGCTGCGCGATCGTTGCGTTCCGGCGACGTGTGGGTCGAGGGCAGTCGCGGTATCGGCCGATCGATGAGCACCTGATGCCACAGCCGGGCGCGGACCCCAAGTTGCTTGCGAACAACACAGTGCCCAACTTTCTCTCCCGCTAGTTGAACGACGACGTCGAGATCGAGGATTAACTGCCCGGTGTCGGCGCCACAGCGGTTGGCCGTTGTGCATGCTCGCATTCGTCAATGTTACGATCGCGCTTTGGATCGCGCGCCCAGGAGCTCTTGGTCTGCGCTGTGTTCGAGATCCCGGCTGGCTCCTCCGACGCCAGATCATAATCCGACCGGTCAAAGAACATCGCGTAGGTACGATCCCAAGGCTTGAAACTCACCGGGTCGCTCGTGCCTCGTCTCCAGCGATGAGAGTAGGATCTAGACTCAGCAGGTCCTCCATAGCTTCATCCGACAGCTTGAGCGTGAACTGCAGCCATGCGCTTCCTTTGCCCGTATCGGGTTTGGCCGCAATCTGAATGCTCGTGGACAGTGGGCCCTTTTCCTTGACGGCGGAGCCTTTGACGAGGAAACCGCCGATCAACCTGTCCTCGTTCTTCTCTTGCAAGAACTCTGTCAGCTTCGGCGCATCCTCGGCGTCAAGCGTGGCGATATCGATGCCGCGGAGCTTATCGACCAGGGCGTGGACATAGGACCGGCGCAATAGGATGCGGTGGCCCGAAGCAGCGCCGCTACGTTCGGGCAACACCGTTGCGGTCGATGTTCCGGGGATCTCCAACACTTCGAAGGTCGTTCCTTTTCCGCTTTTCACGCGAAGATGGACCTTCACTGATGCGTCCACTCCCATAGTTGGGGCGACGCTTAGTCCGATGCGACCTAAGTCGGTGAGGGCGAGGTGTTGGACCTCTTGAGCGTACAACGGGCGGAGTGTGCCCAAAAAATCCATTCCTTTTACCTCGCCTAAGGAGCCGGAGCCCGAGACGGGGAATGTATGGAGGGATTTGGGATCCCACTTCAGACTGTAAGGCTTTTTCTTGTAGATGATGAATTGATCGGCCGATGCGCTGTCCTCATCGAAAGAGCGCAATTGCCCCTCCATGGCCAGCAACCGAGTTACTTTCGGCCCCGATCCTCGGGGTACGAGGTCGCAGTCCGGCGTGATCACCACCATGACTCGCTTCTTGGTGGGCTGAACGAAGATGTCCCCCAAACGCCGTCGATTGGTGTGATCGCCGACCAGCTCATCAACCCGGACACGGTGGAAAAAACGTGCAATTGGCACTGAAGGCCCGTCGAATGCGCCTTCAATTCCCTTGCTGAGTTCCTTGTCGTCTATTTTGGTGAACGCTTCGCTGGACCAATCGACCTTCTCTGCTACCAAGGCGCGAAGGTTTTCACCGAACAACCACTCGAGATAAGAGCCCATCTTCTCGCCTTCACTAGCGAGGCGAAAACGGAAGAGATAAGCCAAGTCCTTCGGCTCCAAACTGCCGATTTGTTTCAGGACTTCCTTTAACGCGCTCTCGGCCCCTGATCGCCATTCCTTCAGAGCGCGGTGGAGGACCTGGCCGAAAACGTAGCCCTGGCTAGTATCGAGCAGAGTATCAGCGGCCTCGTTTTCTATCTTCAGATCCGCGCCATTGGTGCTGACCCAACCCTTCTGCAAGAAACGAAAACGCAGTGCGAGAACGTTTTCTCCCAGGTCCTCAACGTCTTGCCGGAACGCCTGCGCCTTGTCTTTGACCGGTTCCGAAGACATCAGCACGATCGCTGGATCGTCCGCTGGCTTCGTCTTCAACAGCCTGTCCAAAAGTTGCACCGAGGCGAGACGCGCCTTGGTCTTGACAGCGGCGGTGAGGCCTTCGCCCGTGGCCTCCGGACTTAGGTAGTAGTCGAGGAATACAATCTGCGGCCCGAACTCCTTGAACTGCAACTCGCCATCCAACAATCCCGATAGTCGAACCTCTACCTTCTGGCCGCATTTCTGCAGCAATGCGATGAGCGGGTCGAGGATGGCGAGCGTCAAGCCTTTCACGGTCTTGAAGTGACCACCCGGATCGAATCGATCCTCTCGAGTGCCCACGAATTCGGCGTAGAGTGCCTTTCTTACGTTAAGCAACGCGTCAGACTCGAGGTTGTTGTTCTCCACCGCGGCAAGGGCATCGCTGATGTCACCGTCGTTCAAATTTGCTGCTTTGCATGCATCAATACCCTCGATGTCGCTCATGAAATCTAGAAGCGAACCGTCGATCTCCGTTAGTGAAGGAACGTCATAGACATCGTCGATCAGCAATATGCGTTCGATCTTGTTCTGGGAAAACGCCTCCAGAATTCGCTTCTCGTGCCCCATCGTTGTCCCCTAGCCCATGTCCAAGACGAACATGTTCAACCGTCCCTTTCGAATACGCCCGACTTCAGCGTCCATATGCAGTCGCCACTTGTGATACTCCGCGAGTTCACGCGAGATGTAGAGGCCAAGGCCACGCCCTTGCCCTGTCGGCTTCGACGTGATGAACGGCTGAAAAATCCGCTCTTTTCGATCCTCAGTGACACCTGGCCCGTTGTCCTCGACCGTCAGGGTCTTGTCGTCCCCATCCAACACAACACTGATTCTCGGAGCGAACCCATTTTCGTAGCGCTTTTGCTGCTTGAGCCAGTAGGCAGCGTTGACGATAAGGTTTTCGAGGATCTGAATAAGCATTCCGCGCACGGCGTTGACGATCATCGGTCGATCCGGGCGTTCGAAGGAGACGACGATTCCGTGGCGAGCGAATTCCCTCTCGTGATTGGAAAGTACCTGGTCTACGAGGTCCGCTATGTCGAATTTGCTCTTCGACTGCCGCTTCTCGCCAGTTAGTTCGTCAAACGCCGAGATTCTCTTGTGCAAAGTCTTCAGTTGTTCCCGTAGGGAATTGATGGTTGACTGCCGCAGACTTCCTTCGGAGAGTAATTCCATGGTGTGCCCGACCGCTCGATCCAGCTCATGGAAAATGAATTCGGTCATGAGGCCGATGCCCGCGAGGTAGACGAACTTCTCCCTCTCTTCCTCCGCCTCGGACACGACCTTTTCGATGCGTTCTGCCAGAGATGCTGATTGAGTGGTCAGTTGCGCCACGCTCTTGGTTAAGTCCGCCAGATCTGCAGCTGCAGCCGGACCCATTATCCTTCGGATACGCTCCAATGCATCATCAACCCGTTTCCGGGTATCAGTTGCCAGCCTGGTGTCCTCGTCAGCGGCGCGCCGCTCGATAAACTCGATCTCATCTGCTTCGTTGATCAACCCTCGCAGTTCGGTGTGGACGACCCACATCAGAATTTTTCTCAATGCATCAGCAGCGTCCGACTGGATCAGGCCCTCTCGGTTCGTCTGCTCACTCAGTGCAGTGTGTGGAGTCTCCAGAAGCACTCTTCCGACAACCTGTTGCCGGTTGAGCTTAAAACCGGACACGCCGAACGCGTTTTCATCGAGATCAAGCCAATCATTTGATGGATCGCCGTACGGCAGAATGCGGAACCCATAGCGGTAGAGCATCGGCCCGCCGCTCCAGTGGGAAATCTCCCGCCGCGTGTCGGCCATCTTTTCGGTGAGGCCCGCAACAGCCTCGACCACCCGCCGATTGAACCAATAGATGTCGGCGGAGAACTTGCCTAATGAGGTGAATGCCGAGGGTCGGACGGGAACAAGGCGGAAGGCGGCATGTCCCCGCTTGGCGCGTCGCTTCACCGCTTGCTGCGCCAAAGAGTGAACAGCTGCGCCTCTCTCGTCGATCCGCACGCTTCGGTGCCGGAAACGGTAGTCTACCAAACCGGTTAAAACTGGTTCGCCGTCGATCAGGTCGAAATTGATATGACAGTACGCATGAGCCGAATCCAGAAGCGCTTGGGGGATTGACGGTATGCTCACCCTTTGACCGTTGTGTCGCGCAACCAATAACCTGTTGGCAGCGCCGGCCACGAACGGATCTACCATCCTTGCTATTCTGCCCTGCAGGATGTCGGTGAACCGGACGTCAGTCCAGTCGCTCTGCAGGTCGGAGATAAGTATCCGCGTCCCGGACTCTTCTGCCGAACTCTTTTCCTCTCCCACGAAAGGCTCGATTTTGATCTCTTCGATAGACCGCTTGCTGTCGTGCGAGAACAGTGTCCAGTCAATATCGAGCAGGTTCCAATGCGTTTCCCCTGCTTTCGTGGTTTTGACCTGCAGGCCGTCACCCAGCCGCATGGCGGACAGCCGCCCAATTCCCTTATCGCCGAGATTTCGAGCACCTTGCTGGTTCTCGGTGCGACGCGAGCGTGTACCGACGCGCAGGAAGATATTCTCCAGATCGTCCAACGACATTCCGTGACCGGAGTCTCGAACCTCTATCGTGTTGGCTGTGGCATACCACGATCGAATGATACCCAAGTATTGCGCGCGATCAGTTGCGTCCCTCAGGGCTGCAACCAGTCTGTTGGCGTCGACGCTCGAAGCATCGATCAGGCAGCTCTGGAGATAGTCTGTCACTTCGGGAAGATCGTGCCCTTCCTCTTCCACACGAGCGACGATTTCCTTGAAGTCGGTGTGCGTGATCTCAACAGTGACAAGTATCTCGACGCGGGTGGATCCTGCGTCGACTGCATTCTTGATCAGTTCATACAGTGCTACCTCGTCGGAGCTTATAAGCTCTTTCCCGAGTTCAAGCAGAGTTCTCGCCTCGAACGTGAAGCTCACGTCGCCAACATGTTCTGGAACTGCATCATGCGTTCTGCCCCCCAATGCACGGATGTTCGCATGTCTTCGTAATTGCACAAAGTTAGGAACGAGTTCATCTGTAAAGAAGCCGACGCAAAGGCTAGCGCTTGTTTTTCAGCGCCTCTGCGCGACTTTTTGCACCTAAATCGAGCAGACAAGACATCCATCCCTAAGGTGGCTGTCGTCTTCAACGTCAAGGCCTCCCAGTGTTTCAACCAGCGAAAGGTTCTTCCGTCGGGCTTTCTTGCGGGCTTGGGACACTTCCCAGTCAGCCTTGATCTTGGCAACGCGCTCCGGCTTTGCCAGCTCGGCCAGCGGTTCGTTCTGGCACCAGTAAAACTGCTCTCCGACCTGTACGGCCTTCTCTTCGTATCCTTGGGCGAGCGCAAAGTACTCTGGATGTTTCTCGAGTAAACGCACCCACTCGATCTTCTGCTGATAAAAACAGAAGTAGCACCCAGACCTAGACCGGCCCCAATCCATGTAGGGTGGCAAACCCAAGCCAGAATCCTCCAGGATCCGGATGATGTCGGCCCGTACTAGGCCGTCATCTTGGAATGGGTATACCGCCAGAATGTTTGGTTTGGTGCTGATGTAGCCAGTGCGATTTTCGTCGGCACGAAGGCCGACGTAGTTGATCACTGGACCATCGCCAACGTAGGCCTCGAAGGGCTTTAGCTTCAGCATCTTCGTGCACCAACGCCGGTGGTTCGAAGGAAGCATGCCCCGGTAGACGGTCAACCAATGGTCAAAACTATCGACCGGCGTGGTTCTGACAATGGGCTTCCCGAGGATCGCCTCAAGCCTGGCGATGTAGTCGTAGGTCTCCGGCAATTCCTTGTCGGTGTCATGGAAAATGTACTCGATATTCGGGGCCCGGTCCCGAAGGTAAATCGCAAGGGCCGCGCTGTCCTTTCCTCCGCTCAAGCTGAGGATGTGGCGTGGCGCTACGTCGTTGAACGCAACGGCAATGTCAGCTTCGTATGATTTCATTTCAGCGATCCGTCTAAGCGCTCGGCCATTTGAGCAGGCTCTTGCTTTCCCTTCTTGAGCTCTCGCAAAAGGAGGTTGGCCAGAAACTGAATGCGTTTAGCATCCCCTCGGGGCAGATGGCCGGCCAAGGCATCAAGGCTGACCTCATCCTTATCGGACAAGCGGACGTCCTGAACCACTTTCACCAAATCAGTCCCGTCTGGAAGCGTGAGATTAAGCCGAACGGCGTCGGAGTTAGGCCGATCTCCACCCATGCTAAATGCTGCCGCTTCAACCTTAGCGAAGAGTTCCGCCAGCGCGCCGATTTCTTCGCCGAAACGAGCCTCGTCGCCAGGCAACCAGCGGCTGGGAGGACGGGCAACCACGAAACTTGAAAGCGCTTCGGCCCACGCTTCATCAGACAGGCCTGGGTCCCGAAGACGCAATGCAAAGGCCCGAAGCCGAGGCTCGCGAGCTGCAAGACTGACGCGTGACGCACGGGAGGCCAGGGCCGCACGATCGAACACCTGGTCCTGGGTGCCGGCGGCTTCCGCAACCCGCAGGACAATACGCTCGAGCAGCTGCGAATACGCCCCCTGAAGGTCGTTCACTGCAGAGCTTAGGTTGATCACAAACCGCTCGGCATCGGAATAAACCTCATCGCCGTCAACGTCGAAGGGGGCCAACTCACAGGCGATTGGCAAATCCTTGAAGAGGAGCGTAGCAGGTTCTCGCGCGCTGAGAAGCGCATCTCGAACCGCCATCGACATGGACGACAGAGTACGCGACTTCCTCGTATAGTCAGGGAGCTTCGCCGCGAATTGGCATAGCTCCTGAACCACGTCCAACAGGACCGGGCGCCGGGCTTGGACGCCCTTAGCGAAGACCTCGGCCAGGCGCGCAAACACCTCTGATCGTACGCCTTCGACGCTGCAGTACTGAATGTCGAAGGAGGCAGGTGCTTTCGACAGCCTGAGAAACTCATTGGCGCCAAACGTCGCTAGGAACGTGCCGTCCTCATAAACGGCCAGCTCGTGGCCGTGAATTTTGAGGATTAGGGCCAACAGAAGAGGAGACAAACCGTCTCGGACCCCGAAGGGAGCGGCTCTCAGCTCATCCAGGATCGATACGACCGAGACGCGATGCCCTCGGCCGCTCTTTATTGCCGTGATGATCTTGCTAAGAGCAGGGTGCAGCTTCAATGGGTCTTCGGCGGGCGAAGGAATCTCAAGCGCCATTCGACCGTCTCTCTCAATGTGCAAGCGTCCGGCCTGCAGAACCGAGAGATACATCGATTTTTCCGGCGGAGCCCTGTCTGGGTCAATTCCCAGCAAGCTCTTGTCGACCGAAGTGAAAATCCCTTCGATTAGCCGCATCCTGGCGGAGGCGGCGGCACTGCTGAGAGCCCCTCGGTTGATAAGTTCGTTGGCCACCTTCGGCGCCGACGAGAAGACCAAGTCGCAAATCTCGGACAAGGCGTTGGAGACGGTGCCTTTCATATCCCGCGGCTTCCCCGCGTACCACCAATTTACCGAATTCCCGCTCGCAGTCGAAACCCCGGATACCGTCTTGAAGCGTTCGGCCAACGACCGTTTCGCGTTGTGGAGCTGGCGCGATACCTCAGCAGCCGCGAAACCATCATGGGCTAGCTCGGGCGTGTTGTCCTCGATCCAACGCCACCGTTGCACTTCGGCAAGCTCATGCGACAGCACGGAGAGAGGCTGCAGTAACCCGATCAAGATGGTGCTCGGTATAATCTCAACCTGCGCTTCGATCACCTCCCATGCGGCCTCTCGCTCAGCCTCGGTGTCCACCATAACAAAAAGGACATAACCGTCGCCGGCAGGTTCCTTACGGATGGCCTCAGCCAAAGCCTCGCCGCGAATGTGCCGAACCTCAAAGTACCGCATCGTTCCGGTCTCAAGGTAGTGACGGCGAGCCAGTATCGGCATTTTCTCGAGGTATTGTCCGATGTGCGCGCTCACCTCACTGTGCTCGACAACAGCGCGTGTAGCGTTCTGAAGGGCCGCATGAAGGTTGACGCTCGAATTAGGCCACAATCGCAGGCTCCCGCGATCACCGCGCTGGAACAACAGGCCGCGCTGCTTCAGTCGTGAAATCGAAGCCTCGATTTCGTTGGGATCTTCTGCGGAGAAACAAGCTCCAAGCGTTCTTTCATTGGCTATCAGGTCGTCAGAATCCAGTAGGTTGAGCAGGCCAACCGCCTTCATCAGTCGGGCGTCAAGCGCGCCGATATCCGTGGCAACCTCGATCGTCGCGACAATCCGCAACCAGTGACTCTGATAGCTCGCCCCGCTCAATCGATGTCCGAACGATGCCCGAGCGTAGTCGTAGAAGGCAGCGAGATCATACCAGCCGTCCCCCAAGCTGGTCTTTTCGGCAAATGACTGGAGTCCGAATGGTTCGGACGAGAGCAGGAACCCAAAGAGCGATCGCTCGTGCTGTCCGAACCGCGCGAAAAATCTCACTAAGGGTGGCAACAGGGTTGGGTGCAGAGGATACAACCGGGTCGCATCAATGCTGGCAATGCCGCTGGTCTCCCCGCCAAGCCAGCCCATTGAGGCGGTTGCACTAGCGGCCCGCTTTGCTTCCCTTGTGACAGTCGTGGGCAGTGGGCTCTCGGAAATCCCGAGCGCCCCCGCTATCAACGCCGCTGTGTGAGCGAGCGGCTGGTCGAATACGATTTCTTCGAACCGTCCGGCCACCTTGTCCCATTCATGCCGAACTGCGGCCGGCAACCGCTCTGCGTAGGCCTGGAACCCCTGATGCAAAATGCCCAGCAAAACGAATGGTCGATCGCCGCTCCTGGCAGCCATTTCTGCCAGGCGCTGCAAAGCAAAGACATCCTGTCGGTCATGGCTATGGGCCGCAAATTCCAGGATTTTGCCGAGCTCATCAATGATGAGCACCATGCCTCGGCCAGCCTTGGAGGCCTTTGCCCTTACAGCTTCGAGCAGAGTCTCCAGCGACCGGGAAGTGCCGGTCGCAAGGCAGGCCGCAATTGCACCATCGATCGTTTCCCAGCCGGCAGAGCGGGCCGGCCGTTGGTGCTCCAGGCTCTCACGTACGCCGCGTGCAATTGCCTCCACTAAGCCTTCACGGCTGCCTGTGACCAGGATTGGCCATAAAGGCGCGAGATCTGGCTGGACGTCATCCAGACCAATCGAACCTGCAATGCGGGCGATCCCTTCGGATGCGTCCTGTGCCAGCAGATGAGCCAGCACGAGCGCGAAGGAGGACTTGCCTACTCCGTAGTCGCCCGTGACACGCCATGCGCGACGGTTAGACTCGCGCCGCAGGCCATCGACAACACGAAGCAATGCTGCGGCCATTGCCGGCGTCACCACATAGTTGTCGAGCGCCTTGGGATCTGTGAAGTCCTTTTCCAGTTGTGCGGACCGCAGGAACCGCGACGGCACGTTCAGGAGATCGGAAACCATTTGCCCGGAGTTACGCATCGGCCGTTTTCCCATAAATGGTGGCGAGCTTGGTGCGCTTTGCCCCGATTTCCCGACGTGTGATCAAACCCTGGATAGCTGAGGGCTGATAGGCGATGCCCCGGCCATTGGAAGACAAGTCCTCCAGGCGGCCGCGCACGTCCTCTTCATTCAGCTTGAACACCTGACCAGGCGAGCCGGGTGCCGAAGCCACGCTCCGCAATCCAAGGGTATTCTCGTCCGGGCTCGATCGCTCCCAGAAATCGAGCACGCAATATTCAAAGAGGCCCTGGGTGATCTCAGGTTTGGCTTCGCGGCGGAACGAAAAGACCGTTTCCCACCGCCCCCCCTCTACACGGCGTTCGCCCGTCGGCATCAGCAAATTGAGTGGGACCAACGGGCCATCGAGTGAATCCTCGACCGAAATTTTGCCGCCCGTGGTCGCATGATAAGTATGGATGAAGACGTCCAGATGCTGGGACAGCGTCACGTCCGAATGTTTATGGCCTAGCTTTGCCGACTGCCGCTTAAATGCCTGGAGCGCCTCGGTGCGCGTGAATTCAGGATAAGGCCATTGTCCTATTAGATAGTGCCAAGCAAAGAGTGCCGGACTGCTCTTGGACGAAGTGTTCCAATGAAGCAGCCACAGCGTACGGGCATCCTCAAGATAGGGATCGAGGCCATCAGCGGCAAAGACAGCGTGACCAAAGTCTGTGAGTTGATGCTGCTTGTCGCCGGTCGGAGAGGCCACACCCATCACGTCGACCCAAAAGCGAAGCGACCGAACCATGTTTTTGCCGACCCCTAGCTCGACCATGGCCTGCTCTTCGTCGAAGAAGATGGCAGGGTTCTTCGATATCGCCCGATACGCTTTTGGCAGCCAGGCGTAACGGCAGGCGAATGACTCGTGGCCAGAAAAGCGGAAAGTCTGGACTTGCTGCGATATTGCCTGAGATTCAGTCATTCTGCGCTCCTGACAGCAAGTTGCGGACCTCAGCGATTGCCGTCGCGATCGTCTCAACGGCCTGATCAATGTCAGCTTCTGTGGTCTGTCGTCCCAGTCCAATGCGCAGGCAACTATCCAGCAATTCCTCCGCTAGGCCCATAGCATTCAACACATGCGAAGGGCTTTGGGCACCCGAGTTGCAAGCAGATCCGGTGGAGAGCGCCACAGTATCCCTGAGTCTGGCGATAACGACATCATTGGGTGCACCAAGGGCTGAAAAGTTCAGATTGTTGGGCAGGCGATTTCCTATCTCGCCATTGACGACTACGCCGGGGAGCCTCAGAAGAAGTTCTGTCTCCAGTCGATCTCGTAGCAGGGACTGCCTGCGGTTCTCGGCTTCTCCCTCCAAGCTCATTAGCCTGCACGCCTCGCCCAGTCCGGCTATCCCGGGTACGTTCGGAGTGGCCCTATGTGACGTCGCCAGGCCATAAGCCTCGCTGGGATTGTAAATCGGCGAAATCAGGGCTCCAACGCCCTTCGGTCCATTGAGCTTATGTCCGCTCAACGCCAGATAGTCGATTTCGCTATCCAAACAGCTGAGACCCATGCGACCCGCACCCTGTGTGGCGTCGACCAGTATGGTGGCTCCGGCGTCATGCACCAATTTGGAAATCGCGGGTATTGGGTAAAGCGTACCGACCTCATTGTTGGCGGCCATAACACAGACCAATTCAACACCAGCATGAAGCGCACTTTCCAGGCTTGGCAAGACGATCTGGGCAGCTTCATCGACGTCGATCCAGGTGATTTCCACCAGCTGCAGGCGCTCTGCGTGGATCAGAGTGTCTATGACCGCACGATGTTCTACACGGCTGAGTGCGACGCTGAGAGGTGCTTTCCTGTTCACCCCGATTGCGTGCGAAATCGCTAGATGAATTGCCTCGGTCGAGCCCGATGTGAAATGGACATGCTGGGGCTCGGCATCTACCAGATGGGCAACAGCGGTACGAGCCTGCTCGACAACCAACGCGGCGGCGTTGCCAATGGTATGTTCGACGCTGTTGGCGTTGCCATAGACCTCTGACATTACCTGCATAACCAGCTGCGCTACGCGGGGGTCGATCGGCGTAGTGGCGTGATGGTCAAGGTAGATCACCGATCGAACCTTCGGAGCTTGTGCGGTGTGCAATTGTGGCTCGGGCCTATTCATGGATTACCACTCTCAGAGCGCCGTCCTGATCAACCACGGGTCCGTACAAGTGAATTTCGACTGTACAGCCCAGCGCTGTAAGCCAACGTGCCAATTGGTCGATGCTGATGCTATCGACCCTGCCGGCCATCACCTTCGACATTGTTGGTTGGTCTGTACGGCATAACTTCGCGGCGTCTGTCTGACTGAGTTCTCGTCGGGCGACGGTGGAAGCTAGAGCACTACGAAGTTCGTCGCGCGCCGCTTTGCTTGAGCCACGCAAATTGATGATGTCCCTTTTGCGCTCTCGGTTCATCCGACGCGGATGCGTAGCCGCCACGCGATTTGTCCCCACATTTCGAATCGTCAAGGCGGACTTTATGGAAAATTTCCCATAGAGATAGACCCGGTCACTATTTGAAGCCGTTTTGAACCGTTTTATGATGAAGTCTGGCCCATCGATGACGCTTGGATACGATCACCATTGTTTGGCAGGGCCGCGAAGTGACTGATGCGCAAACCTTGCAATTCTACCGCCGCAACGCTGCAAGCTACGCAGCTGAGACCTCCGAACGTTCGATGGCCGCGGCAATCGATCGATTCTCGGCCTTTCTGAGATCGAAGGCCAGTGTTGTCGACATCGGCTGCGGAGGAGGGCGAGACCTAAGAGTTCTCCGCCAGCAGGGGTTCAATGCAGTTGGTCTGGACGCATCTGCCGAATTGGGGGCGATAGCGACCGAATTTTCCGGGTGCCCCGTTGTCATTGCCGATATGAGGGTGATGCCGTTCGCGGCGGCCAGCTTTGAGGCGGCATGGGCAGCGGCCTCACTTCTCCATTTCGGTCCCGAGGATGTCCCAACCGCACTTGAAGAAATCAGGCGTGTGTTAACGCCCAGGGGGCATTTTTTCAGTTCGATCAAGCAAGGCGCTGGCCAAAGGCGTGAAGCGGATGGAAGGCTTTTCACGTATTTTTCGTCAGCTGAGTGGAGTGCAATGCTAGAGGCATCCGGCTTCTTGATCGTCGACGGGGCCAGCACTGCCGCCGATCCCCAGACATCCGGCAATCGATGGTTCAACATCATCGCGAAGCGAGCTTAGAGCCCCATGCGGTTATTGATAGCTGCCGTGTTGCTGCCATCGATGTGGCTTTCCGCTGCCGGTGCGCAGCCTGCCAATAGCCCGCCTGCTGTTCAGCCTGGCACGAAACAGGAAGAGGTTAACCTGATGAATAAACCTCCGATCGTTGTTCGTGTCGAACAAGCTGCCCCTTTTGAAATGGCGAGCCCACCAAAAAGCTGGTGGGAACCATACGCTCAGCCAGCAATCTCAGGTTTCGCCGCGCTGCTTGGCGCGGCAGTCGGCGGACTCATCGCCAAGTGGAATGCATCGGCCGCCAACAACCAACGGGCGAACGAGATCGAGATCGCGCAAATCCAAAGCAAGCTAAACGACTTCTATGGGCGCTTCCGCCTAGTTTCAGAAGAAAACAAACTTGTTTCGATGGAATTTAAGACGCGTCACGGAGGTGACAGCTTCCGGACCCTTCTCGCCCTTCTTGACCCGAAGTGGCTAAAGGGCCTGTCGCCGGCAGACAAGACCATCGTCGCGAGAATGGTAGAGAACGGCCTCATATTGAGAACATTGGTCCGCGATAAGGCGGGTCTCGTAGAGCCGGCCATATCACCCTATTTGGCGAAAGTTTCAGCGCATTTTTCAATGCTCGAACTAGCCTATAGTGGAGAACTTGAAAATGACCCAGAAAGGTTCAAGCAATATGTCTATCCAGAAAAACTGGATGGGGTTTTGGATATTGAGATGAAAAGGCTGGCAGGCCGCATTGCGCTACTTCTCGCGAAAAGTGGTAAACGCCACAAAGCCATCTCTCCTCTTATGATTCCAAACAAGCTACAGCTCTAAACCAAACCGGCCAATTCACTACGAAGAATGCCGGACGCCGTTTCCGCCCTACACAAACACCTACGAATTCACGCGGCATAATTCTCAGCGAGGTGCCGCTGCAGACCGGCAAGATTTGGAAGTTTGGTGCAATTAGATGCTAGTCAGTAAATTCTTCTCGACACATGCCAAGTAACTTGGCCTAACCAAGCAGGGAGCGCAGGGGGGCGCATGGCAGGACTAGGTGAGCGTTGGGTACGGTTCCTCCGATTGTACGGGCCGACCCCTCGAAACGAGAATATGTATGACGAGCACATCCAGCGTTCGGCGAAGCGGCTGGGTGTGCGGCCTATTGCGTTCGAGCACCCAGTCGAGACCCAGATTCTTGAACTGCTACGGCCTGGAACCGAACGCGCGCGCAGCATCATTCTCACCGGGACAGCCGGGGACGGAAAGAGCCGCCTTTGCGGCCACGCGTGGGCAGCGCTAGGTGGCGACGAGCAGATCTGGAGCACCGACGAAGTCTATTACGAAATGAGCGCTGTGATAGCCGGCCGGGTGCGGATCGTAGGCATCATTCGCGATCTCACTAAGCTGTCCAAGGACGGCCCGTTCGGAACCTATCCGGAGAAGCACAGCCTTCTAGCTGCCGTTAACAAAGCGATGTTTGAAGAGGATCCAGACCGCGTTTTCATCGTGGCAGCGAACGACGGTCAATTGATGGAAACATGGCGCAAGCTACCAGCTTCCGCCGAATCAGCTCGCGCCTACGTGCTGCTGGAGAATCTGTTGGTGGAAGAGCCGGATCCTGAGTCGGATGGGGTCGCCTTTTTCAATCTGAGTGCGATCCCATGCGCAACACTTCTCGACCTAAGTTTGGACGCGCTACTGAGTCATGAGGGTTGGCAGGCCGCTTACAATGAGGCGACGGATATTGGGTTCTTCAGTCTATACTGCCCAATCAGGCGTAACTACGAGATACTTCGCCAGCCTCTGTTCCAGAGTCGGCTGCGGGCGCTTTTCGAACTTCTCGATCATAGCGGACTTCACACCCCGATACGTCGCGTGCTCCTGCTCCTTGCCAACGCTTTGCTTGGACATCCCAGCGTCAAAGACCGTCTTATGATGCCGTCCGATATCGATGAACTCCAAGCTTCGAATACGCTCCATCTGTCGGACATTCACGACAACGTCTTTGGGCAGAATCTCTCGCCGGCGCGCCGCGAAAGCCTTGAGATCATGGAGTTCTTGTCGCGCTTTGGCATTGGACACGAAACGACCAACAGGATCGACAATATCCTGCTGTTCGGCGCCGAAGAAGAGGTCTTGCGGGGCTATTTTACGATGCTGGTTGAGGAGGGAACGCCACCGCGCAAACTGGCAGAACTTCGGACCACTCGCGCAAGCTATCTCGAATGTCCGGAGTCCGATCTGGACGGTGGCCATCCCTTCCTTGCTTCTCTCGTTGCACAGCGGCGCGCGATGTTCTTCCGTATTCCGGAAGAGTTGGCCGAGGATCTGCGCCTGTGGGACTTGAGTGTTTTCTCCCGGGCAGGAGAGTATCTTGTCGACGTCGTGCAGCCACTCGCCCAAGGCGTCAGGGTGAACAGGCGCATTCTCTCGCGCCTCGTAAACGGGCTGAACCGTGTTTTCACGGGCATGCTCGTTTCCACGGAGCGAGAATTGCTCCTTGCGACGAACCTGTCCTATTCCGGTTCGGGCGTAAGCCAGTTGCTTGAGGAGCGGATCTCGGTCGCGCCGAAGCGGCAGGAACGTGTCGAGATCGCGTTGGAGGGCCGCATGCCTTCGCTCATCGTTCACCTCGACGACACGATACGCTGCCGGCTATCGCTCAATCTTGTTCGCTACGAATTCTTGATGCGGGTCGCGTCGGGTGCGTTACCTGGAAGTTTCTCGCGCGAATGCCACGAGGATATCCTGGCCTTCAAGAGTTCGATCTTGGTAGCACTCGGCAGCTTACGGCCTCCTGATGAGCGTGGTGACCTGATATTCAAGCTGCTTACACTTAACGCAGCGGGAGAGCCTGCTGATGAAGTGATCGAAGTCGCTCATGCTTGAGACCCTAAGCCCGCCGCCCGTCAGCGATCATCCTCGGAACGACATGTGGGTCGACGAGCAGATCTGGGGTCACCGACTATGGGATTCGACCAGTCCGTGGTTGATTTTCCTGGAGTTCCTGGGTGTCGCCGAAGCGTGCGAGCGAGAAGGGCGGCTGCTCGACGACGCGGGGGTACCATATCCTCTGCGATATAAGCCTGCCCGGCGTATGTATGCGCGAAACATCCTCTACAATGGCGAGTCTCTCGGACGCATCGCCACGAGAGGTGCAAACGACACAGCCGCCTGGGACGAGTGGATCGCCACGATGAACGAACGGGCGCAGGGGGTGCCGACCCGCGACTTCAGCTACCTGCGGAAGCGATTTAGCTCGTTCAGGGACTTTGCCAGCCTGATTACGATGCTTAGGTCTTCGACGATCGAGTCAGGGTCGAACAAGCGCTGGAGCTCCCGCTTTGTTTTCCCCTTCGGTCGCCATGCGCTCTATGAGGATCTTAATCTCGTCAAGGGCAATGCCTCACGTGAGTATATCAACTTCGGGCTGCCCGGCGAACTGGTCTATCAAATGCTGTGCCGGTCATCCGCTGCCGAGGCACTTCGGCCACATCTTGCAAAGGCGTTTGACGGGGATCCGTGCGATCGCCTCCTGGAGCTGATAGAACCGAAGTATGAGGAAGACAGGCAAACGCGCGGGAACAGTTACCTTCCCTATGCCCGGCATCAATGTTTCGACGATCTGGGCCGCGACTGGCTAGCAGTTTTTGAACTCGGGTTGCCGCGGTTCGACGCATATCCGCACTTAGCCACCCTCGCCGCGTTCCATCTCCTACGCTACCAGCTCGTGGTCGCATCTTCGGCCTGTGGCCGCGAGGCCCCAACGTTCGTAAGTGAGGTCGTCGCTCCCCGAAAAACGCTTGTGCGCGAATTGTCGGTCGCCAGCTATCAGCGCAACAACACTTTGCCGGAGCGTTCGGTGGAGGCCTACGTGTCCGCGATCGGTAGCGGTCCCGAATGGGTGGCGGCGCTCAAAGGCGAGGCGCCTTTTACCGATTGCCGGCGCATACTCGTCGAACGAGTGCGATGGCCCGCATCCGATGACGACTATGATGGCCCTCACGATCCCGAGATGTTGCTCGCCGAGTTTCGCCGCGCTGCTGTCAATCGACACCGCAACCATGTGGCCAATGTGCATCGTTCATACGGCATCGGCGCGGGTCTCGTCTCCAGGCGGGGAACGACCCGCCTTCGCTACGCCCCAACTGACTCGATGCTGAAGGCGTTGATCCTCGCTAACGTTTCGACGCGAATGGACTTCATGGAATTCCTGGCCCTGCTCTACGATAGATATGGACTCGTTTTGGGCGAGCGAGAGGCGGAACGCGCGTTGGATCCGGACGAATTCGATAAGAAGGCATTTCAAGCAAATTCCGGCCGGCTCGAACGACGGCTACGAACTCTCGGCATGCTGCGTCGACTCTCCGATGCCTGTGCATATGTGGAAAACCCACTGGCGAGGATCGTTCGATGAACCGTCACGAACTCATTGGCTGCGTTGCCGCCGCCTATTTGCGCGACGAGTTGGGCGATGATAGCGATAGTTCTGGAGTAGCGCGCTTCCTTATCGATGGTCTCAGCATTCCTCAGACCGCCGCGGTGGCGGGCGCGGTTTTGGCGAATCCCGCGCTTGATCGACGGGTCTCAGTCAAGTTGCCCGAGAGCCTATTCGCTGACATGGGGCTGCCGCCCGAGGCATTAACCAGGAGCCCGGCGACGTGGTTTCGTGACGCGGAATGCGACAAGGCAGCATTCCTCGTCACCAATGTCGGGGAGGGCGGCGAGGACCAGTCGCTCCAAGACATGAGCAGGCTTGGAGGGGCCGAGCTGCTTGAGCGCTTGGCTGCCTGGGTCGATGCGGTCGACGACGGTTTGGGCCTGGACGCGGAAGGGCGGGTCATCTTCGAACGAGCGCTGGGCGGATTGGCCCAGCTGCGTTCTACATCGCTCGACCGCTTCGCCGGTTACGTGCTGCGCGTTCGGCACGCCATTGAGGTGGACGGCCATCCTCTTATCGAAGCGTTCGGAGCGGCACTCCCCGCCTTACACTTGCCGAACGACCGAACGGCGTTCAGAAGCATCAAGGACAAAGCCGTTCGCCACGTCTCGGCTTGGCAGCGCGAGTTCAACGGCCTTATGCGACGCCGTCGGGGGCTGCTACTCAAAGAGACGCCGACGCAGATCGTTCTAAATGAGGATGATCTACGCGCAGCTTTTGCAAAAACGCGCGAAGTCATCCCCGAGAGCAATCACGCCACGATCGAGCGGTTCATTGGCACCCATCCCGGTTGGAATGAAGCTGCTGCTGAGCTGGCGGAATGCGAATGGGAACAGATCAAGCCGCTATTCGAAGGCCTTGCCCGCGAGAAATTCAATATTGGAAACGAGACTCGCAAGTTTTACGACGAAGGCGAGCCGGGGCTACTCTCCGCAGACGACGATGAATATCTGCGCCACCTGCTAATTCGAAACCCCACCGAATCCAGGCCCGAAGACGTCGAATTTTATGATGATCATCGCGATGAGCTACGGGCCGACCGCAAGCTAAAATCGGCATGGGATAAGCTGATCTACGGGCGGGCTCGAGAAACGACCGATTTCCTGGCTGGCATTGCCGCCGCTATGGAAACGTTCCTCAATCAACCTGGCACGAGACGAACGCTCCGCATCCGATGCGATCGTGCAACCAAACGCGATCTCAAGGGCCTCAATGTTGATGCTGGCGAGTATTTCGCGCTGCGTTATGCTGGTCTCCAACGTTTGCTTGGCGCCAATGTCGCGCTGGATCTCGGTCCCCTTATCGAATTTCCCCAATTGGTGGAATCGTGGAAGCAGGCCAAGACCAAGGGTGTGCCAAACCGGTCAACGGCAAAAGCGGCACTCCAGCTTAAATTCCAACTCGATTTCGAGACGGAAAGCGCCTCCGGCTCGGCCCAGACCTCGTCCACGCAGCTCGTGTGGCGTTACGAACCAAATGTCATATCCTCCCAGTTCGTTGATGATTGGACGAGGTTGGAAGCTCATCCAATGACGATCGGGCGAACATCGCGTGAGCCTGCGGTCGCTGGACGTCGCGCTGGGGCGATAGACCTGCGGGACGTTCGGACACTCGTCCCCGCCTATGATCGCGATCGTGGTTCACTTCTGCCGGCCTATCGCAAGGAACGCGACCTCGCGTTGTTCTGGCCCATACGCCTGCGGGAAAATGTTCTAGCCGGCCTTGTCGCGGCTGGCGCTGCAGAAGAAATCGCCACTGCATTCGAAACATTTTCCAAGGCCTATGTCGATGCAGTTCAGGGGTTTCGGACGAGCGGTCCTGGCAGCCAGGCAAATCGCACCCAAGCGAAGACCTATGGTGACCTGCTGAACATTATCGTGCGCCTTGCTCCCGGCGACCGGAACCGCGAAGCGCTCCTTCGCCCGCTGCTAGAACTCGGCACGACGGCAGTCGATGATGGGGATCCAGCTGCGATCGTAGCGCCCTGGCACCCGCTCAGGCTGGCAGCGATGTGGCGCAAAGCCCATCTTGTATCGTCAACTATCCGCATCGCGCTCAGTGGAGGCGACGATCAGGTTGGGGACACCAGACTGTTTTTTCGCGATCTGGCCTCAGATCTCGAGCATCCCCTCTACCCTGAAGTGATTATTTCGTGGATCGGTCGGAAGGCCGAGCTACTGTCGCTGGTTGATACTAAGGGCGACTATTCGCTTCATGAAGCTCCAGTCGCGACTGGCGCTATTTCGGCTGATGTCAATGACGATCCGACCGCAGGCTCAGAGTGCGTTCTGGACCTCGTCCGTCGGTATTTGGCGCTCCACCCGCACGAACGTGCGAACATGTCGGTGGTCCTATTCAATTGCGATTCCGCACGGCTACCCCAGCACGTGGTGCAGGGCTTGGGCGGAATTCACGATGATGCTGAGGACGTACGATGCCAAGTGTTGTTGCGGCATATTGATTCAACCCGCCTCCGAGAACTCTACCGGTCAATCTTGACAGCAGAGGAAGATGCCGGGGCAAACACCTATTCCGCTTCTGAAGCGACCCAGGACTTCATGGCACGGCTGAGAATCAGCGTGATCGCGGACGAGGCTCCACCACCTGATCCGCGGGACGGGCGGCCCTATGACATCGTCTTTAGCCAAGACGTGATTTCCCGGCATGCGATCCTGGAGTGGCATGCGGAATCGGCCCGGCCGGCGGAGCTGGAGGATTTGCTGCCGGCCCGTTGGTCCCGGCGTCGTCCCGCTTCCGCCGACGATCTGAAGTCCGTTGTCTATCTGTGCTGCCCCGTCCAGTGTCATGAAGGATGGGCTTTTCTGTCGGCGGGAACGACCTTCCTGAAAGGCGACTTCCGCGAGGATGGCGATCGACGTCTGCTCCCGACGCGCCAATTGGATTTCCATGATCCACAAACGGCTAGGATCTTCTCCGAAACGCATGATTTGGGTGCATGGGTGGTGAACTACGACGAGTTGCTGGATCGTCGACAGCTTCAGAACCAGAAGGTTCGTGTCATCCGGTACAAGCAGTCCGCTACCCAGGGCCGCAACGTCGTGATCTCTTCGCTCGCGCCACTCGGGCTGCTGCGCGCGATGGTGCGCTCACGACTGGACGATATGAACCTCGGTCTTGACGAGGCGGGTATGTCTCGGCTGGCGCACAAGCTCATCGAAGCTGCGAACGACGTGTCGGGCGATATCGTTCTCAGAGCCGCTAAGAGAGGCGAAGCGGCAAGCGAGCTCATAGGCGTCGTGCTGAGCCGCTACTTGGCACGACATGAAATGGAGCCGTCGGCCCTTGTGGGATGGTATTTTCTGGATGATTACGCGGCATGGCTTGGCGCACGCGAGGAAACACAGGCCGATATACTTGCGCTGTCACCTCGAGAGCGATCTGACGGACGCTTGGAGCTGACGATAGTAGTCACTGAGGCGAAATATGTCGGATCCACGATCTTGCCGGCCAAGCGGAAGGAGTCCGAAAAGCAGCTGCGGGACACCGTCAAGCGGATCAGGGAGGCGCTGCTCGGAGAGGGTAACCGTCTTGATCGGGATTCTTGGCTGTCACGCTTGGGCGATCTCGTCCTAGACGGCATTCAGATCCCAGCAGCGAGCCCGGTCAACCTGTCCGAGTGGCGTCGCGCGATCCGCGAAGGTCAATGCGACGTACGGATCAAGGGCTATAGCCATATATTCGTCCCAACGCCTGGCGACGGTCCCAATCCCACCTACATCTCGGCGATCCCCGGCGTGGAAAACTGCCAGCAGGAAGTCTATGGCCGTGCTGAGCTCAAGACCTTGCTTTTGGCGTTCGCGGTGGACCGCGATCCGACCGATATTCGTCACGCCGCTGGAGTGCCGCCCGCAACAACGAATTACTGGATGATGCCGAAGTCCTCGGCGGAGACTGTCCCCGAAGTAGAGTCGCCAGAGCCGCCTTTTGCGACTGCGGCCGCCATCGAAGACAATTCAATCGGCGCCATATCGGAGATGCCTACCGGAGTCGGCGATCAGGCTGAACTGGATGCCATTCGTGCGATTGTCCTGGCGAATCTGCGCGAGGAGGAAGAGGACGTCGCATGGCTTACAACCGTGGCCGCATCGACGCGGGCAGCTCTTCAGCAACTCTCGCTGCAGGCCAAGTCGGTTGGCCAGACGCTGACGCCGAATTCGGCCATTCTTCGTTTTGCCGGAAGCGCCAACCTTACGGTTGAGCAAGTGATGCGTAAACGCTCGGAGCTTCTCACGACATTTGGATTGAATGTCATTTCGGTCCGGCCGGAACCCGGCACCGTCGCAATCGCTGTCGCGAGGCAAAAAAGGCGTATCGTGACAATCGAACAGGTGTGGAATCTCTGGAAACCGCAGCAGGGGGACCAAGGCAATCAGGACATCGTCATAGGATTGAAGGAAGAAGACAATTCGCTTCTGACCTTCTCACCAGGCGCACTCCATGCCCCGCATACGTTAATTGCGGGAAGCACAGGCTCGGGAAAATCTGTGCTCATGCAGGCGATACTTCTTGGGCTCGCCGTCACGAATACACCGCGACAGGCACGAATCGTTCTGATCGATCCCAAACAGGGCGTGGACTATTTCGCCTTCGACACGCTCCCGCACCTGGACGGTGGCGTGATTGACACACAAGACGGTGCCATTGAGCGCCTGGAAGCGCTCGTCGGTGAGATGGAGCGTCGCTACAAGCTTTTCAGGAGCGTTCGAGCAGCGAACATCACCGTATATAATGCCAAGGTCACCGAAGCCGAACGCCTTTCGACCTATTGGGTCGTTCACGACGAATTTGCGGAATGGATGCTCACTGAGGAATATCGAAACTCGGTAACTGCGACGGTTGGTCGGCTCGGGGTGATGGCCCGCGCTGCGGGCATCTATCTAATCTTCGCCGCGCAGCGTCCGGAAGCCAGTGTCATGCCGATGCAACTGAGGTCGCAACTCGGTAACAGACTCATCCTTAGGGTAGACTCCGAAGGAACGTCCGAAATCGCACTCGGTGAAAAGGGCGCCGAGAGACTGCTCGGTCGGGGACACCTGCTTGCTCGACTGGAGGGCGAGCCAGGCCTTATATACTCCCAAGTTCCATTTGCCTCCTCTGATTTCATCCAATCGGTTGTGGATCATCTGGCCGTTAAGTATCGAGCGTAGTGGGCAGATTCTGGCGCAACATGTCTATCGTGGCACTGAACGACGCCAAGCGATGCGAAGCCCATGCCATACTGACTCCGGCTCCGTCCGTGTCGCACTCACTAGACGCTGACGTGAGCAGACTAAGCGGCCTCGGTTTCCTCGTTCGTGTTCTCGAACGGAAGATAGCCTTTATAAACCAACTGATTGCGGATTACGGACTGGTGCACACCGAACCTCCTTGCAGCTGCCTGCATAGCTTCGGGCGTAGCATCGTTTACGTCGAGAACTAGTTGTAGGTCATCGAAGGGGCACAGTAGGCTATGCGCGAACGCGCGCTGGAACTTCTGGCGGTCGGTCTTCGAGCGACTGATGATACCGAAGTCGGCTTCCGTCTGCCATACAGCATCCCCGAACTGTCTAGCGAGTTCAAAGCGGCGATCGTGTGGCTTCTGAGTCTGCAGGGCCACGCGGGACTTCTTCCTATCGCCAATGCGGGCGCCGTAGGGCAGCTTTCGCGCAGTCGCGGTAGCCGACTTCAAATCGTCCCACCGCGCCTTGAAAACATCTTCGAAGACTTCGTGCCTCAGCAGGCCCCTCGGGACACCAATGATGGCCCTGAGTTCTGCGGCCGCAGCTTCCGCCATTTGCCATGGACTTGCATAGCCCGGCAGACTCCATTCACGCTCGAGGCTATCTGCCAAACTCAGATCGACTTCCACTTCCGAATCGCGTGTGGCCTCGATCGCTAGGCTCAAGGATTGAGCCGAACTTGCTCCGGGCTGTGCATGTGCCGCTTCCTCGACGCCGTCCTCGCCAGCAACGTCCTCCATCTTGATCAATGCGTCGATGACTTCCTCTGGTGCGGCATCTGGATCGAACCCTAGACAAGCTTCCAATCGTCGCCAGGCGGCCAACTCTGGATCCCGGCGCTCGTTAGCGATTTGGCCGAGTGACGTTTCCAGTGCTTTGCCGTCCACCGTCTTGGCGCAGTGTCCAAGAACGGCTTCAAAAAGGCGGTCCAATTCCGCCTCGTATTCGTCAGCGGCGACCATGCCTACCTTGAACTCAAAATAGGACTGGGGGCCATTGACAACATTCTTGCCGACGCTTGGGGCGAAGGCGATGCGGTCTCCGACACTGAAGATCATCACAGGAGGCCAGAGTGCACCGCCGCTCGCCGAGTTCAACTCATGGCGCAGGCGCCAGTCCACCGAGGGGAACCTGAAATCCCTGATTGTCTCCCAGCGCAGACGCCACCAATTATCTGCCAACCACAGCGCGAGGCCCGTGGAAGAGGCTCGGAAATAGTCCCTTACCGTCTGCTTTTCGGTATCCGCAATTCTTGAGATGACTCGGTCTCCCACACGAAGAGAAATCGCAGCCACGTCGTCGCTGCCCTTCGGCCAGGCGGCAGAGAATTTGAAGTAGCTCGAAGAAGTCATCTGTAGAAGATCTCCGCCGCCGCGATAGCTGCCTGTGCGTTCGGATCTTGATCTACCGGAAATTCGCCGTCCACGAAAGCGACCTCCCTAGCTCTGACCAACACGTGTCTCGCGTACGCGTCTCCAGGAAGAATGGGGTAGCCGTGATACTGGGCTAAACCAGAATTAGTAATTCGGAGCTCAAAGATCCAGCCGCTCTCATCGATCGTCCAGAGCAAACTCGGGACATCACCGTCGGTCTGATCCGACCAGAGTCCGAGCATCACTCCCCGCTTAAGAAGATCGGGA
This sequence comes from Mesorhizobium sp. M0991, assembly GCF_040318915.1. NCBI lineage: Bacteria > Pseudomonadati > Pseudomonadota > Alphaproteobacteria > Hyphomicrobiales > Phyllobacteriaceae > Mesorhizobium > Mesorhizobium sp. M0991. The sequence goes on along the minus strand of NZ_JAMYNE010000021.1, from coordinate 40,634 downwards.
ATTCGGGTGAAGTCGTCCTTACCAAAATCGGCATGTGCGTCGCAGTACGTCCGTTCGACATCCGGGCCGGCATAAGGCGTGAGCTTGTAGGCCGTCGGATTGAATTTGTGCTTTGAGTAAGCGCCGTAGGTCACGCGCGCCGACAACCCCGCCCTGGACTCTGCGGTGGGCAGGGTGGCGCTCAGGCGTCGGTTCGCGTTGTTTCGCGAGCGTTGTGTCACGATGCGGCGTGCTGGCTTCTTTCTGGGCATTCAAACTCTCTTCATGCTTTTGGCGGCAATCGCGTGTGCATCATGGGCATTACGCCCGTTTTCGCAGACCGAACAGTCTGGCTAAGAAGCAGCGCTTCTCCGGCTCCGCAATTTCGAACTCAACTCCGGCTTGGCTCCGGGCTGCTTAAAGAGCAGGTTTGGGTCCGCCACCGACTCCGGTATCTCGAAGACGCTCGGGACGCGCGTCATGGCGACGTACAATAGACGTAGCTGCGCTGCTCGACCCTGTCGCAACGTTCCGGTTCACCAATGTCGTCAAACCGCGCTGGCCACGACATCAAGGATTCGTCCCTCAGTCGGACGTTATCTATACACCCTTTCTCCATCCTTGAAGAAGGGGAGTTGATCGGTGGCTTTCCTGCAAGTCACCCCGAAACCAGACGTTCATCGGCCCCAGTGCGGTCAGTTCGAGAAATGCGAATCCGTCTAAGTGGCGATTAGAACTCAATACCACCGCGCCCGCAGTGTTCACGGCTTGTACCTCGAAAGTCGCATAAATGGCAGTGTGGAATTGGGAGGGAAATCTCCAGAAACCGGAACTTATCGCATTCAAGCCTCAGCTCTGAAGAATGCCAGTTCCCATGTGACATGAATTGCCATCAACGCGCTTTTCATGCTTGCTAGTCCGATGTCTCGTCCTCGCTTGCTGCCCGAAAAGAATCTTCCGACCTATGCGTACCTGCCTGGCAAACATCCGCATCCGGTACGTGATCCCTTGGGCCATAGCTACCGAAACGTTCCCGTGACCGTCGCCCTTGGGGAAGCGTTAGGCTCGGATGTCTTTCGATGGGGAATCGACCTTTTCAACCTCGGCTATTACTGGGAAGCCCATGAGGCTTGGGAGCCTCTTTGGCACGCTGCGAAACGAAGCACCCAGCACCGCCTGTTCTTCAAGGGACTGATCCTATTGGCGGCGGCCGGGGTAAAAATACGCGAGGGAAAGCGGGTCGCTGCCGTGCGCCACGCGACAAGAGCTGCCGCGCTTTTTCGTCAGGTGGTGACGGTGCCGAGCCGGGTCTTTGAGACTGCACTCGGGATGACACCTGCCGCGCTTGCAGAATATGCCGAAGCGGCCGTAACTTCCCGGGTCATTTTGCCAGAGCCAAAGCCTGACCAGCCCGAGCCCGTGTTCGATTTTGTTCTCGCACCAAAATTGGAGAGTGTCTGATCGGCAACCCTTGGTACCGTTCAACCCAGCTTCGCCTGTGGAAGGCGGGTTACTCCCGCTTTTTTGTGTCCGGACTACATAGGCCGATGGATCTGCAGCAATCAGGCCGCGGTCTTCTTGCGCGTCCGCTTCACCGGCGCCGGCTTTTCCGGTTCTTTCGGCTTTCGGCCGAGCCCCATCGTCTTGGCCAATGCCGAGCGCGCTGCGGCATAGTTCGGCGCGACCATCGGGTAGTCCGCTGGCAGGCCCCATTTGGTGCGATATTCGTCGGGCGTCAGGTTGTGGTGGGTCGCGAGATGGCGTTTCAACGACTTGAACTTCTTCCCGTCCTCAAGGCTGACAATGTAGTCCGGAGTGACCGATTTCTTGATCGGCACGGCAGGCTTGAGAGCGCCGGACTTATCCGCCGCAGCACCGCCGCCGGCGGTGCCCTTCAATGCGGCGTGGATCTGACTGATGAGGGCCGGCAAGTCACCGACCGGAACCGGATTGTTCGAGACATAGGCCGAGACGACGTCGGCAGTGAGTTCGATCAGGTTGTCGGCATTGCTTTCAGCTTCTTCTGTCACGAAACTCTCCTGGCGGCTTGAAAGACAGTCGGCGAAATTGTCCGTTTCATAGTGGCGGTTGGCCCCAAACGCAACGAATGCATTGGGCACTATTGCGATGCCTGTTCTGCACAGCGGTCATGGCAACGCATCCCGCGTCGTGCGCCTGTTGGTCCGTCCCCTGTTCGTCTGGGCAAGCCGTTCCAGATTGCCAATCGTTTTCCTGCTGAGCTGCATACCGGCCTATTCGGTATCGGGCCGGGATGCTTCTATTGCCAGCACATCCAAGGCCTCAATCTCCTGCATCACCTTTCCGGCGATACCTTGCAAATCGCCGTACATCCCGACGGTCGATTCGATTACGACTTGTATTTGAGCCTCCCGTTTGGCCCACAGGCGTGTTGTGGCCTTGCGTTCCTTGGCCAGGTCCTCCTGCATATCAGAGAACTTTTCGACGATGGCCTCGACGCGGTGGCGGAACCGGGGGCCGGTCAGATAGCCATAGACTTGCTCCATTTTGGTGGCTTGACCGTCCTGAGCGAGGCGGGAGTTCGCCAATTCGATGAGGGATTGCCGCAGGATGATTGCGATCGGCATCGCGCATTTGGGATGGGCGACATAGACCCCGTCCAGAAGATCGAAGGTTTCCACGCCGGGAGGCAGAGCTTCAGAGATCATCAGCGCGATATCCGCCTTCGCCGCCCGCTGATCGGCCCTGAGCTTTCCCAGCCAACCCTGGCTCCAGTTCTTGGTGCGTTTCGACTCCCATAAAATGGCGCCGCACGGCTGGCCGGCCGGTCCGACCACACGGTGCAGGACATCTCCGCCGAACTCACCCTTGGCAACCGGTTCAATGACGTCCATCGGGAACCGGCCGGCAATGAGGGCTTCCAGCTCAAGCTCCAGAACTTCACCCTGCAGCTGCTGGGAACCCTGTTCCGCACGGCGCTTCAGCTCCTCAATCTGACGCTGCATGCCGGCGATCTGCTCTTCCTTTTCCGCGACCTTCATTTTGAGGCCGTCTTCCGCTTCCGACCTCGCCTTGACGCGAACGGCGTTCAGCCCCTCCTGGATCTTCCTTTCGATGGTCAGCGCCATCTCCCGCCTTTCGTCGTCAAGCGCACGCTGCTTTTTCAGGAATTCCGCCTGTTGCTGCTGGGCCTCGGTGAGCTTTTCGTCGCGCGCCTTCAACGTCGCCTCCAGCTCGGCAAGCTTCTTATCCTTGTCCTCCAGGTCTACCGAAAGCAGCAATTTTGCCTTGCGGGCTTCCTCGACCGCGATTCCGGCACGCTCAAACTTGATTTGCTCAGCCACCTGGTTGGCGATGTCCTCTTTGGCGGCGACGATCTCGGCCTGCTGGCGCTTGAGCTCCTCTTCTCTGGCAGCCATCGATGCGTTGCTCTGCGCCAAGCGCATTTCGTATTCTTCGCGCGTGGCGGCGATCAATGGAGCCGCGAGCGACTCATTGAGCTTGATTTCCGTCTTGCAGCTTGGGCAGCTGATCGTCGGTTCATTGAGAATCCTGTCCCCCTGCAGCATGGTATTGGTGGGCTGGATGGTCATCTGCGCGCTGCTCCTTGAGGAATCTGTTTTAGGACACGCCAGACTATATCTCCCTAGGCGGTTTCGGAAAAGAACAAAGAGTGAACGGATGAGTTATCCCCGCCTCTCCCCGCTGTCCCCCCGCTCATGACTAGATTTTCTGGCGCTCCATCTCCGCCAACATCTCACGGGCAAACTCGTCGATCGTCACATAGTCCTGCAGAAGCTGGGCGTGGAACACGGCGCGGGGAGACTTCTCCGTGACCGAGTGGGTCATCCACGGTCGCCAAATGCCCAGGACCCTCTGCTCCGCCTGCAGCTTGTCGTAGAGCTCGAAATCCCGCTTCTGGATGGCATCGCCACTCGCCTTCTCGAGTTCGTTGTACCTGTCGACTGTCTCGGGCGTGACGATGAAGGGCGGGATGTACAGAGGTATCCGGTGAGCGAGGCTGTCGCGGAACCCTTTGAGATGCTCGTCTATCCAGCCTTGACGCTTGCCTAAATAGGCGAGGAACTCGTTGCTAAAGGAAGCGCGGACTTCCTTGCTTTTCGGGCCGAGGCCCACTCGGAGAGACTCGAGCTCCTTGCCCTCGGCGTTGAGGACCGCCTTCTCGCAGACCCAGATCCAGGCCAAATTACCGAGACACCCGAACGCGTTCATACGAATGCCTGGATAGTCAGCGTCGCGTCGACGACCTTTCGGGGATTTCGTCCAGCTCTGGGGGGAGCTTCTCGAACACGACGTCAACAGCCCTGACCATGGTACCAAGGCGCCGCGAGAACCCATGATATGCGAACTCGTGGCCACGCTCGGTTTGATACTTGCGACCAAGAAAGCGATCCCGCAGTTCAGCGAACTGCCGATGCATGTCCTCTCGGCCAGCGCGAAGTTTTTCGATGTCCTCGGGTTTGAAGTAGCAGACCATTTGCTCGACAAGGCCTTGATGATGCCCCGGCGACGTGGCCAGGCGACTAGGAGTGGGTGTTGATGTCCTGCTCAATGTGCCGTGCTGATTCCAGAATGTCGTCGAAGCTCGGCGGAGTGCCGAAGATCATGGCCGCCGTATTGGCATAGTCGCGCGTGAGCGCGTCCACCATCTTGGGAGCGGGTGCGATCGCGAAGCTGCCCGGGACTGCCGAGGCGAGGTCATAGTCGGGACGATCGAAAAACATTCGTGCGTGCCGCACACAATCGGCGCCAAGATCGAGATCGCCGAGCGCGGCCTTTCCGGTCTCGGATCCGAGAAGACAGTGCAGGTCATAATAGTGCCGAGACACCCGTTGGCCTTCCTGCCGCAGTTCGCCGCGCCGCTCATACCAGCGGCGCAATCCATGGGCGATCACTACCTTGTCCCAAAAGGTGCGGGTCGCCTCGATCGTGGTCACGTCGGCGACGGTGAGATCAATGCCTGCCGCTTCCTCCGCGACATAGGGCGTGATCGTGATGGGGCGATCGGGATCGAGCGCCGATTTCGCCCCGGACTCGAGGCGTATGACCGGTCGCACATAGGCGCCATCACGCGGCTCGACCTCGGGATACCAGAGCAGCAGGGTCTGACCATCGGCATCGGCTTCGTCGACTTCCACCCGGCCGGCGCCGTTGGTGATGTCGGCAAGTTGAGCGGTGAGGAAGGCTCGCAGCGGGCCGGTGATATACGCACGGCAGGCGTCCCGGATGGCGTCGAGCTTGGCGCGGCGCTTCTTGTTCGACAGTTCCTCAAGCTCTTCGACGGAGGCAGCCTCGTCGAGATCGTCGCGGAACACGGTAACGTCGATGTCCTCGGAAAAACGCTGGATTAGGCCATAGCCTTTTGACAGCGACGTCCCGCCCTTGAAAAGCAGCCGTGGCTCCCCCGCAGGCCGTTCGTGGTAAAGCGAATTGAGGGTCCAGCAGACCCAGAAATCCTTTTCGACATTGCCCACCGGAGCTCCGATCCGATTGGCCGTGGCGAGAAACAGGTCGAGCCGGTCACGTGGGGATGCCGCGATGATCTGGCGGTAAGCATCGGTACTCATGGCTTCGCCTCGTGCGGGTCCGCCCTCAGGATTTCGCGGAGGAACTCCTGCATCCAGATCGGCACGGCGGAGAGACCGGCGCGCAGATCCTCTCGAATGGCCTCGCCGTGCTTGGGGTCGGCAAACAGGCGGCGCAACGTCGCCTGGATACGCTTCCGTTCGCCCTTCTGGGTCAGCATGTCCTGCATCCAATGCAAGGCCTGGACGACCCGCATCCCCGGCCGATCCGCCCAATAGAGGCGGCTAGGGGCAGCGTATTTGAAGTGGATTTCCTGCGTGCCGAGCTTGATTGGCTTCAACCGCGCATCGACCAGCACTTCTATCCGGGCGGGGACGGCGGTCGTCAGGCCGAGGTCGTTGGCGGCCGTCATACCATCGATGACGGCGCGCGCCCGATCGCGGCGCGTGACGGCGCGGATCACAGCGCGATAATCCGGCACGGTGGCGCGGCCAGTCAGGTTGTTCGTGCGCGGCCGGTCATAGAGGCCTCGGTCGATCCGGCGCAGCTCCCGGGCGGCCGCCAGGCGCTGCAGGGTTTTGTCCACGGCGGCGCGCGCGCCGAGATCGACGAAGTCGCCGGGGGTCCAGACCTCGTCGGGTTTGGACTCAATGCGGGCAAGCAGGCGCGAGCGAAGATCGGTATCGGGCTCAACTATGGGCATGTCCGAAATATGCTACAAGTTTCGGACAGAGACAAGGTATGAGTCCGAAATATGCTACAATTTTCGGACACCCCGTGGCGCCCAAAACTCCAAAAATGAACTCACATTCTCGTATTGAAGGATATGGCCCGCGCTCTGGACTATCAGAGAGCATCGAATGCCCCTCCTTCCGCAGGGGCACGACATCATCCCGGTTGACTCTTAGCCCAAGCGAGAACAAATGTAGAACCTATCACAGGTTTTCCGCGTTTCAAGGGTCAGATGAGTGTATCGGCGCCCCCTGCTGCCATTTCCGAGCTTCGAGAACGCATCGCGCGTCTCGAAGGTGGAAATGCACGCGAGCGTACGGTTTTGCCGTTCGGAGTGGCCGCGATTGACAGGGTCCTGCCGGGAGGGGGATTGGCTTTTGGCGGTCTGCATGAGGTCGCGGGCGGAGGGAATGGCGCCGTCGACGGCGCGGCCGCGGCACTGTTTGCGGCCGGCATTGCCGCGCGCACTGTCGGCAAGGTGCTGTGGTGCGTTACCCGGCCCGATCTTTTCGCGCCGGCAATCGAACAGGCCGGTCTTCCTCCGGGGCGGGTAATCTATGTCGAAGCCGGCGACGAAAAATCCATTCTCGCCTGTTTCGAAGAGGGTCTTCGCGGAGGTTTTGGCGCTGTCGTTGCCGAGATTGCCCGGCTTTCGATGACGGCCTCACGGCGGCTTCAGCTTGCCGCCGAAAGCTCCGGCGCCATCGGCATCGCCATTCGCCGCTGGCGGCGCCAGGAGGCAACCGATTTTGGCCAGCCAACCGCCGCCGAGACACGCTGGCGGGTGTCGGTCCTGCCGTCGACACCATTGCCGGTGCCGGGGATTGGACGGGCGCGCTGGCAGCTTGAACTGATCCGATGCCGTGCAGGAGAAAGTGCGGATTTCACAGTGGAGGCTTGCGATGCCAAGGGTCGTATCGCTCTTCCTTCCGATGTGGCCGACAGACCGCTTCAGAAGGAAATCGGGCGACGCCGCGCCTCCGCCTGAGACGCCGCTCGTCCTTGTCGGCCGCGATGGACGTCGCCGTGTGGTGCTCGCCACTGACGCTGCAGCGCGCGCAGCCGGCCTGCGCATCGGCATGCCGGCGAGTAAGGCGCAGGCGCTCGTTCCGGGTCTTGTCGTTCATGATGCCGAGCCCGAAGCAGATGAGGTGGCGCTCGAGCGATTGGCGCTGTGGGCGCTGCGCCGCTACGCGCCGATCGTCGCTGCCGATCCGCCGGATGGCATCGTGATCGACACGACCGGCGCCGATCATCTGCATGGCGGCGAGGCGGCGATGCTTACCGATATAGTGGAGCGACTTGGCGCGTCCGGCTTCGCCGCGCGTGCCGCGGTCGCTGACAGCTGGGGTGCCGCCCATGCGCTAGCGCGCTTCGGCACCCGGGCCACGATCGTCGCGCCAGCCGGCAAGACAGCGAAGGCGATCCTATCATTGCCGATCGCAGCCCTTCGCCTGCCCGCCGTGACGATCGATGGTCTGCGTCGGCTCGGCTTCGAGACAATTGCGGACCTCGCCGCTACGCCACGCGCGTCGCTCGCCTTGCGTTTCGGACCGGAACCCGGTCGCCGCCTCGACCAGGCGTTTGGGCGGGTGAGCGAACCGATCGAGCCGATCCGGCCGGAGGAAATCGTCGAAGTGCGCCGCAATTTTGCCGAGCCTATCGGCGCGGCAGAAACAATCGCGCGCTATACCGGCAAGCTGGTCGCTGAACTGTCCGCCTCACTCGAGACGCGGGGTCTTGGCGCACGCCGGCTCGATCTTCTGTTCTTCCGCGTCGACAATCGCATCGAGGCGATCCGTGTCGGCACGGCAACGCCGGTTCGCGATATGAAGCGCCTGACCCGGCTGCTCACCGACAAGATCGACACCATCGATCCCGGATTTGGCATCGAGCTGATGCGGCTTGCCGCGACGGCCGCCGAGCCGCTGCGGGCGAAACAGACGATCTCTTCACTTGCCGAGGCGCCAGAGCCGGACGTCTCGGATGTGCTCGACATCCTCGCCAACCGTGTCGGCGAGGACCGGCTCTATCGCTTCGCCCCGGTGCAGAGCGACGTTCCCGAACGGTCGGTTCAACGTATTGCGCCGATGGCGCCTGATACCGGCGAGGGCTGGCCCGGCCATTGGCCGCGACCGTCGCGGCTGCTGCCGCGGCCCGAGCCGATCGAGACGGTAGCACTTCTTCCCGACCATCCGCCCGTGACCTTTACCTGGCGCGGCGTCCGCCGGCGCGTGAAGCGGGCGGACGGTCCGGAACGCGTGTTCGGGGAATGGTGGAAGCGCGACGCCGAGCTCGCGGCGGTGAGGGACTATTTTCATGTCGAGGATGAGAACGGCGAGCGCTACTGGGTCTATCGCGCCGGCGACGGCGAAGACGCCGCGACCGGATCGCATAAATGGTTCATGCACGGGATCTTCGGATGATCGGCGGAATTCGATATGCCGAGCTGCAGGTGACGTCGCATTTCTCGTTCCTGCGTGGAGCATCATCCTGCGAGGAGCTGTTTGCGCAAGCCGCACTGCTCGGCATCGAAGCGCTCGCTGTCGTCGATCGCAATTCGCTTGCCGGCATCGTGCGCGCCCACGAAGCGGCGAAGGCGACAGGCGTCCGGCTGATCGTCGGCTGCCGTCTCGATCTCGCCGATGGCGTGTCGATCCTGATCTATCCGACCGACCGACCGGCCTATTCGCGCCTCTGCCGTCTGCTGTCGCTCGGCAAGGGCAGGGCCGGCAAAGCCAAGTGTCATCTCGAATGGGATGATGTCGTCGCCTATGGCGAAGGACTGATCGCGGTCCTGGTGCCGGACGAAGCGGATGATCTTTGCGCCGTTCGTCTGCGGCGGCTGCGCGACGCCTACGGCGATCGCGCCTATCTGGCGCTCACCTTGCGCAGACGTCCGAACGACCAGCTCCGGCTTTACGAGCTGGCTAACCTGGCGGCCGCGATGGGGGTGCCAACCGTCGTCACCAATGACGTGCTGTTCCACGAGCCGGCCCGCCGCATGATGCAGGATGTCGTCACCTGCATTCGCCATAACGTCACCATCGATGACGCCGGCTTCCGGCGCGAACGTCATGCCGATCGCTACCTCAAACCAGCCGACGAGATGGCGCGTCTGTTCAGCCGTTATCCCGAGGCCCTGGCGCGCACGGTCGAAATCGCCGGCCGCTGCCGGTTCTCGCTCGACGAGCTCGCCTATCAATACCCCGAGGAAAAAACGATGCCGGGCCTCACGGCGCAGCAGGCGCTGGAAAAACTGACCTGGGAAGGTGCGGCCCGCCGCTATCCCGAGGGCTTGCCCGACAAGGTGGTCGGCATCCTGAAGCACGAGCTGCGGCTGATCGAGACGCTCGAATATGCGCCGTACTTCCTGACCGTCAACTCGATCGTCCGCTTCGCGCGCAGCCAGGACATCCTTTGCCAGGGCCGCGGCTCGGCCGCCAATTCGGCCGTCTGCTATGTGCTGGGCATCACCTCCATCGATCCCGAACGCAACAACCTCCTTTTCGAGAGGTTCGTTTCGCAGGAACGGCGCGAGCCGCCCGACATTGATGTCGATTTCGAGCATGAACGGCGCGAGATCGTCATGCAGTGGGTTTACGAGACCTACGGTCGCGATCGCGCAGCATTGTGCTCCACGGTTATTCGCTATCGCACCAAAGGTGCTGTCCGCGATGTCGGCAAGGCGCTCGGCCTGCCCGAGGACATGACCAAACTTCTGTCCTCGCAGGTCTGGGGCCATGGCAAAGCGGTCGATGAGCAGCGCGCCGGCGAGCTCAATCTCAATCTCGGCGATCGCCGGCTGCGGCTGACCCTTGAACTCGCCGAGCAACTTGCCGGCACGCCGCGTCATCTATCGCAGCATCCGGGCGGCTTTGTCCTGACCCATGATCGCCTTGACGACCTCGTGCCGATCGAGCCGGCGGCGATGAAGGATCGCCAGGTCGTGGAATGGGACAAGGACGATATCGACGCGCTGAAATTCATGAAGGTGGATGTCCTGGCCCTGGGCATGCTCACCTGTATGAAGCGGTCATTCGATCTCCTGTCCGAGCACAAGGGCATTGTCCTCGATCTGGCGACGATCCCGGCCGAGGATCCGCGTACCTATGCGATGATCCGCAAGGCCGACACGCTTGGCGTGTTTCAGATCGAATCCCGCGCGCAGATGTCGATGCTGCCGCGCATGAAGCCCAGGACATTTTACGACCTTGTCATCGAGGTTGCGATCGTTCGACCTGGTCCGATCCAGGGCGACATGGTCCATCCCTATCTTCGCCGGCGGGACGGGACGGAAGAGGTGACGTTTCCGACGCCGGAGCTCGAGCGCGTGCTCGGCAAGACGCTCGGCGTCCCGCTGTTTCAGGAGCAGGCAATGCAGGTCTCGATGGTCTGCGCCGGCTTTTCCGCCGGCGAGGCCGATCAGCTGCGCCGCGCCATGGCCACCTTCAAGCACACTGGCGGCGTCTCGAAATTCCGCGACAAGCTGATCAACGGGATGATCGCCAACGGCTACACCCCGGAGTTTGCCGAAAAGACCTTCTCGCAACTCGAAGGGTTCGGCAGCTACGGCTTCCCCGAAAGCCACGCCGCCTCCTTCGCGCTGATTGCCTACGCCTCATCCTGGATGAAGTGCTGGCATCCGGATGTCTTCTGTGCCGCGTTGCTGAATTCGCAGCCAATGGGTTTTTATCTGCCGGCCCAGATCGTGCGCGACGCTCGCGATCATGGCGTCGAGGTGCGTCCGGTCTGCGTCAATGCCAGCCGCTGGGATTGCACGCTGGAGCCGACCGATGGCGAAGACCGCTTCGCTGTCCGGCTCGGCCTGCGCATGGTGAAGGGGCTCGCCAATGATGACGCGGCCGCAATCGTCGCGGCGCGGGCCGACGAACCCTTCCTCTCGGTTGACGATCTCTGGCGCCGCGCCGGCGTGCCGGCGGCGTCGCTTGTGCAGCTCGCCGAGGCCGACGCCTTTCTGCCGGATATGAACCTTGCCCGCCGTGATGCGCTCTGGGCGATCAAGGCTCTGCGCGATGAACCTTTGCCGCTGTTCGCGGCCGCCACGTCCCGTGAACAGAAAACGGTGCCTGAGATCCACGAGCCTGTCATCACGCTCAGGCCGATGACGGCCGGGCGCGAGGTTGTCGAGGATTATGGCCATGTCGGGCTGACCTTGCGCAGCCATCCGGTGTCGTTTCTACGCGCCGATCTACGCCGGCGCCGCATCGTGACCTGTCAGGAGGCCATGCAGGCGCGAGACAGAAGCTGGGTCCAGGCCGCGGGCCTGGTGCTAGTGCGGCAAAGGCCGGGCTCGGCCAAAGGCGTCATGTTCCTCACCATGGAGGATGAGACCGGCGCCGCCAACGTCGTTGTCTGGGTCAAGGTGTTCGAGAAATTCCGGCGCCTGCTTCTTTCGTCGGCCATGCTCGGCGTGCGCGGCCGCATCCAGCGGGAAGGGGAGGTGGTGCATCTCGTTGCCCACGAGTTGACCGATCTATCGGCCGAACTCGCCAGCGTCGGAAACCGCGACACGCCATTTCCACTGCCACACGGCCGCGGTGACGAGGCCCATCATGGCGGATCGGGCGTTGATCCGCGCGGCATGCCGAAAACGCGCGATATCGTCGATCCCTACGAGAACATCGACCGCATCAAGGTGAAGACGCGGGATTTCCGGTAGAGACATGGAAACGCTGGCGACAATTCTCCATGCGGATCTCGATGCCTTCTATGCGTCGGTCGAGCAATGCTGAACCCATCCCTGCGCGGCAAGCCGATCGCCGTCGGTGGCGGTGTCGTACTCGCCTCCTCCTACGAGGCGAAAGCCTTTGGCGTTCGCGGCGGCATGCTGGGACGGCGGGTGCGCGAGCTCTGTCCACACCTGATTTTCGTCGGCGGCAACTTCGCAGAATACCAGCGCCTCGACGACGCCGCGATCGCGATCCTCGGCGACTACACGCCGCTCGTCGAGCGCATCTCGATCGACGAGGCCTTTGCCGATGTCGCAGGCTGGACGCATCCCTCGGCCGGCGCCAGGCTGTTCTTGCTGTCCAAATACTCGCCCGACCTCAACCCATCGAGAAGCTCTTCGCCAAGCTCAAGCATTGGCTGCGCAAGGCTGCCAGGCGAACAGTTGAGGCCGTCTGTTACGCCATCGGCCAAATCCTCGGCACCGTCACTTCAACCGAGTGCAGAAATTATGTCATAGAGGTCGGCTATGCCCCAACCTAAATTCATCCCGCCCTAAGTCTAGGAGGAGAGCTACGAGCGTCCGGCAGCCGGTTCCCATGGAAGAACATTTCTTCGCGATCGTATTACTCAATTGGGTCATGCCCGCTTCGGCGCTGGTAAGTAGTTTCCGATCGGCAATGAATCTCAGCGCGCCCGCAGTTTCGCGTTTGGCTAAGGAGGGTGAAATGTCGCGCAAGCTTATCTACGCACTCGCACTGTGGCTGTCCCCGCTCTCTGTTTCCGCCGACTCCCTGACGATTCAGTCGGTCAATATGACCCCTATTATCCGCGTCGCCCAAGATGACTCTTGGAAAGAGCAATTCTGTCCGAGGGGGATCGTGGAAGTAGAAGCCTGTGTCTTCCAGCAAAAAGGTTGCGATGCTGGTACCATCGAAGGATGTTGGGAAGTCTGTGGGCTAGAGCATTACCTCAAGGGTGGCGATCAGTGCTAGTGCAGGAGGCGCGACGACTGGTGATCGCCACAGTCTTCATCACTGCGCTTGTTGCAGGAATCCTGCCGATCCGCGCCGAGACAATCTATGACGCCTGTCCTAACCAGCATCTATGTGGCGCCACAACCTGTGAGGCAAATTACACGTGCTGCCCACTCGGTTACCCACTGCTAAACACCAACGACTGCCGCTGTTACACAGACGATACGGACACATCAAGCGGCAACTTCGTCGCCTGCTCTGCAGAAACCTACTGACCGCACAACAAGAGGTGAGCGGAGCCAATGCGAGCTTACAGGGGAGGAACGTTATGAGGATCAGAACATGCGTGCTCAGTTGCTTGATATTGACCTCGGGGTGCGCCACAGGGGGAGTATCAAACTCGGACGTCCAATCGTTCGTCGTAAGCGCTGTTCTCAGGCCACGGCCTTGAGCTCAGGGTAAGCGCTGTTCTCAGGCCACGGCCTTGAGCTCAGGCGCCCGGATGTAGGCCTAGGGCAGCAAGTCGTCATCTGGCTGTTCGGATGGCCGTTGACGATCCTGGTGAGGACGTTGGCGAGATAGCCGAGCGGCTCGACACCGTTGAGTTTGCAGGTTTCGATGAGCGATGCGATGACTGCCCAGTGTTCGGCACCGCCGTCCGAGCCCGCGAAGAGCGCGTTCTTGCGGTTGAGCGCGATTGGACGGATTGAGCGCTCGACGGTGTTGCTGTCGATCTCGATGCGGCCGTCGTCAAGGAAGCGCGAGAGGCCTTGCCAGCGCGAGAGCGTGTAGCGGATCGCCTCGGCGAGCTTTGTCTTCTGGCTAATCAGGCCGAGCTTCTCGCGCAGCCAGGGTTCGAGATCGGCGACAATAGCGCGGCTATTTTCCTGACGCATCGCACGGCGTTCATCGGCCGATCGGCCGCGGATATCGTCCTCTATTCTGTAGAGCTCGGCGATCCGTCTCAGCGCCTCGCTGGCGATCGGCGCGGGACCCGCTGCCGCCAGTTCATAGAAGCGTCGGCGAACGTGCGCCCAGCAGAAGGCGAGCGTCACGCCGCTCTTGTCGGCCAGCACACGATAGCCGCCATAGCCGTCGACCTGCAGGATTCCAGTGAAGCCTGCGAGATGAGCGATCGGACGCTCGGCCTTCCGATCGGGTGCATAGACATAGGCGACGCCCGGCGGGTCGCTCCCCTCCCATGGTCGGTCATCGCGGGCATAGGCCCAGAGCTGCCCGGTCTTGGTCTTGCCGCGGCCGGGATCGAGCACCGGCGCGGTCGTCTCGTCGGCAAAGAGTTTTGGTGAAGTCTTCAATTTGCCAAGTAGCCGCTCATGCACCGGACGCAGGTGCCAGGCGGCGCGGCCGACCCAGTCGGCGAGCGTGGAGCGATCGAGATTGATGCCCTGCCGGGCGTAGATCTGCGCCTGACGATAGAGCGGCAAGTGATCGGCATATTTGGAGACCAGCACCTGGGCGACCGTCGCTTCGGTCGGAAGACCACCTTCGATCAGCCGGGCGGGCGCCGGAGCCTGAACGACAACGTCCTCGCAGGCGCGGCAGGCATATTTGGGCCGGCGCACGACGATCACACGCAGCTGCGACGGCACGATGTCGAGCCGCTCGCTCATGTCCTCGCCGATGCGATGCAGACCATTGCGGCAGCACGGGCAGGCTTGATCCTCGATGTCGATGACCATCTCGACGCGCGGCAGATGGGGTGGCAGCGCGCCCCGGTTCGCTCGGCGCTTTGCGACACGCGCCTGACGTTCTCCAAGAGTGGTCTGTGCCTGCTCTTCGTCACCCGCGGCCTCGATCTGTTCGGCTTCCTCAAGCCCCAGCAGAAGCTGGTCTTCGGGCAGCGTCTCGGCACGCCGGCCGAAGCGGTGGCGCTGCAATTCCTTGATGATTTGGATCAGCCGGGCGTTCTCGACGTCGCGCGCCAGGACCATCGCCTTCAGCGCGTCCGGATCGTCGGGAAGCTGGTCAGCAGTCATCGCCATGACCGGATCAGACCATATTCGCCGACAGCCCGCGACAGCGGAATCCAGACTGATTCACTTCGTCGCGGGTCAGCCGGCCTGGGCTGGAACGCGGGTCCGGCGCGCCTCATGGACGCGCCGCCAGTCGAGACCTTCGAGTAGCGCCGAGAGCTGCGCGGCCGTCAGCCGCATCATGCCGTCATGCACTTTCGGCCAGCGGAACTCCCCATCCTCCAAACGCTTGGCATAGAGGCAGACGCCGGTGCCGTCCCAGAAGATCAGCTTGATCCGGTCTGTCCGCTTCGCCCGGAAGACGTACACGGCCCCGCTGAACGGATCGGCTCCCATCGTCTCTCGCACCAGCGCCGCCAATCCCTCCGCACCCTTGCGGAAGTCGACCGGCTTCGTCGCCACCATGACCTTGACCGCACCCGTCGGCCCGATCACGACGTCGCCTTCAGCGCGCGGATCACTGCGGCCACCGTCTTGGTATCGGCGCCCCGGCCGACGCGCATCGCGACGCCGTCGATCTCAAGCTCGATCATGCCGGCATCTCGGGTGGCTTGCCGTTTCCGCTGCTTCGGTGGATGCCTGGCTACAGGCTCCGGCGCCGTCACAACCGCCGGCACAAAGGCAGGAGAATCTTGCTGCACCGAAGCGACCTGTTTGCGCGCTTCGCGGCGCCAGGCGAAGACCTGCTGCGGCCTGAGGCCATACCGGCGGGCGACCTCGGAAACGACTGCGTTCGGCTCCAGCGTCTCCGCGATGATCCGCGCCTTGTCATCCACCGACCAATGACGCCGACCGCCGGCACCGTTGATCACCTCGAAACGCCGAGGCTGCCGATCCGGGTCAAGCGTAAGGTCAAGTCCAGACACAAGCCGATCTCCGATCCCAATACTGGATCGGCAACCTCACAGATCGCGACCACTCCCGAAAGGTGGTCCCACAACAGCGCTTACCGTTCGTCAACCGTCCCGGCCGTCACAAACACAAATTACCGTAGGTACAATCCTCCCAGACAACGGCAGTCCGCGCCGCCGCCGCGCAGGCAGGCACCCACATACACCTCGCAGCAGGACTGTCCCGCGGGAAGAACATCTTGGGGTGACTGTGTAGCAGTCTCAGCACAGTAGCCTGAGGAGCGGCGGCCTCATCCTCTTCGGCCAGTTGCTCGAAATACGCCTTCGGCAAAGGCCATGACCCTGGGAGAACTATCGACCGTTCGAGAGCCTAGTGAGAAGCGTTGCTAGCTCAGACTGCCGATGCGTTTGCGTCTTTGCGAAGACGGATTTCAGCTGGTTACGCGCGGTCTCATAGGAAACGCCAAGTTCGTCCGCAGCCGCTTCAACGCCCTGTCCTGAGCAAATCTTTCTCGCCAGCCTCGCTTCGGACATTGTCAGGCTGAAGCAGGACTGCAGCACGGCTTCAGGCGGAGGTGGTCTCGCGTCAGGATCAACAGGGACGACGACAGCTTGGCACGGCGCGAGCGCGTTGTAGGAGACTTTCGGAAGTCGCAACGGATAGGCGAGGAGCGGCCTCCCTTCGAGTCTGGGCAGCGGCACGGGAGGCATCGATGCGGCTGTGTCCGGCGAACACAGGAGCGCTCTCAGGGATCGGTCGAGAGCATCTGTCGCGGTCCGCTCAAAGGAGACCAAACGTCGGCGCGTGATCTGAAGGTCTCGTCCTAGAAGCCTTTCCGCCGAAGGGTTTGACGTGAGGACATTGCCACTCCTGTCCAACATTATGGCGGGCGTTTCGGTGGCGCTAAATGCATCCAGTGCCGCGTCGACCCTCGCGAAGCCGATCGCTCGCGCAACTGCGGCCGCAGAGCCCAGCTGTTTCGAAAGTTCCGCCAGCTGTCTCATTTCGTCTGGCGTGAACGGACCCTGTTGGATCGACCGTTGCAACGACAGCACCCAGAACTCGTCCGCTGCGGCGACCTTGACGGCCGCATAACGCTGCAGGCCGAAGGGGGCGAGGAATTCCTGGTAGTATGGATGCTTGGCGATCTCGTCGGTCGTGAAGAGGTCGAACTCCGAGGTGACCCCTTGCCGATCGAGGATGTTGAGGCCGCGATACCGCTCGTCGCGATTAATCCAGCCATCGCGGACGTAGGTCTCCAAAACGGGGGCCATCGAGCGGCTGCATGGTACGAGTGGCAGATGCCCCCTCATATCGAAGAGCAGCGCTCCGGCGCTTCCGGTGGCCTTTTCTGCCACGTCCATCGCGGCATCCCAGCGCGAGGGATCGACGGCTGCCTCGGCAAAGACATTACCGATCGCGTCAAAATCGAAAGCTGCGCCCATTGCTGTCCCCCTTGAACCTGCGAAACAGAGCTTGGCAATGCTTCACAGAGCCAACACGCAATGCCCCAGGGCGTAGGCGTAAATGACACCCGTGGGTACACGTCGCCTCACCCCTATAACCATACGCTCTTCCACGCCGGTTGCGAGTCCGACGATTGGACTTGCTCATAACCCAAATGGGTCAGGCGCGGTCGTTGGTAAGCGGCTAATATGTTTTGCCGTGTCAGGAGATTTCGGTGTCATCGCCAAGATGCAAGGGGCCTGAGGAGGTGAGCTGGGTTGGTCGCGATCGCGGGCAGCAAGGTTACTCGCAACGCCGGCGCGGCAGCAGGGACGATTGAACCGCTGTCTGGAACAAATGTGGGCTTACTACGACACCATGAGATGGGTCAGTGGTCAGGAGCGCTTATGCGACGGAGAGCAAACAGTCTCATCTTATCACGATCCTATCAGAACGGAGGGCTGGCATGAAACTGCGAATTTTCCAGTGGGCCGTAGCTTTGAACTGCGTGTTTGGGGCGGCATCCTTGCCATTCGCGGCATTAGCCCAACAGAGCGAAACTGACCACGCGACAAGCGTCGCGATGGTTGGATCAATTCCTTGGCAAAATCCACGAAGTGCTTGGGATCGGCATCGGACTTTAACCGTGTCGGACCAGCGGTGGTATCCCCCCGGTTGCCGAAACAAGAGAAGTTTCGCGGCCTGCGCGTATGACCATTAGGGCTGCGATCTCGCCGGACAAGCGTGCGCGGCAATATGCTCCGGTTTGTGCGAGGACCCGTAAAACCCGATTGGACTTGACGCATCACGATACAACATCAGCGACTGGGAGTAGAAGCTATGGGCGAACAACGATTGCAGCCTGGCCACGGATCCCTCAGGTTTCTATACGATATAGGAAGATGCCCAAAGTGCATGCGTCAGTCATTTATCGCATCCTGCATTGGTTGGTTAGCAGTTTGGGTGATTATTGGATCGGGGTTCATAACAAGTGCTGGCCCTATCTTGCATTATTCAGTCGCGCTTGCATTACTTCTGTCAGGTCTTTGGCTGCTGCACCTGGTTATATATGCAATCCGCTACTCCCTGCGGCGAACGAAGTTGCAGTCCCCGTCGGACGTGAAGGCTGGCGAGCATTCCCCTCTTCGAAGGTCTTTCATCGCAAATTTCTCAACTGCCTTCGCGAGCATGGCGATTATGACGACTATGCCGAGGACAGTGGAGTTTGATTCGCACAAGAAGGGTGCTGGTACGCAACTGGCGATGAATTGCTACGATGGCCAATGTGGCCCAGGTACTTTCTGTTGCCAATGGGGGAACAGCTCATGGTGCTGCCAGGACGGCACATCTTGTGACAGCAGCAACCACGCGTGTTTTTGATACCTGCAAAACGGTAGGTAGTCAGGAAGAATTGCGGTCCTGATCTTCCATGCCGCAGCTCTGGCGAACCTCGGAGGACGAGATGCGAAGCTTTCTTTTTGGCCGTCTTGGGAATTGCCACATTTGCATCAGACAGGCTTTTTTAGGTGCCGCGACCCTTTGGGCGTTTGTATTAATTGCGATATCGTTTGGACAGCGAAGCGCGGCAATCTACATGGCCGCGGCAGCCTTTATGCTGACTCTCCTTTGGGCCGGACACATGATCGCGTTTCTGTTTCGCATTCGGCTCCCGCGCGATGAACAGGTCAACGTTAGTCGACGCTCTGGTTTTGTGTTGATAGGGAGAGGTTTGTCCGCAGCGGCAATGATTTCCTTTTTCCCGTACCAGGCCCGCGCGCAATCGTATGGGGGATGTGGCAACGACGACTGCGAACCATGTTTCCGGCCATTTTGGGGATCGGATGGAGGCGGTCGAGTTTGTTGGCGTTGCCATAGCTGTGGCAACGACTGTGGCGGGCAGACCTGCTAGCGCAGCTCCCGCTCTGACCTTTTGGGCAGCCTGAGGTCAGTGCCGAGAGCACCGATTGGGGTGGCGCCCGAGTGATAAAGGAGCGTCGTTTTGGCAAGATCCGTCTCACATCTGCGCTGTGGCAACGCAGCCATCCGACCGAAGGCATCGCGGTGCCAAATCGTTCGCTCGATGGCGTGGGCTGCCCTACTCGGGGGGCTGAACCTAATTTGGCCGCAACTGCTGCTTGCGCAGACCCTGCCTATCGAACTGACGCCTGCGTTTACTAATGGCTCCAGATTCGACGTGGCTGCTGACGGGCAATATGCCGTAATCGCCGGGGATGGTGCCGAGCTGTGGGATATTAGTCGGCGCCGTTTAGTCAGAAGGTTCGGGGGATCTGTAGTCTCGGTCGCAATATCTGGCGATCATAAATTTGTCGCCGCTGGAGACTCCAACGGCAGCGCGACGGTCTGGGACGCGACTTCTGGAAAAGAGCTCGCGAAATTCAGGTCAAAAGGATCAGTATCCGTGAACGCAATAGCCTTTCTGCCCGGAGGGAGAATCGTGTATGGGGGGGACGGCAAAAGCAAAAACATCCATATCGCGGACATAAGTACTCAGGCTGTCTTAAAAAACTTTGCCAGCGGTTGGGTCGCAGCAATCGCGGCATCTCCGCGCGGGAATATGTTCGCCGTAGGAGATTGGGATAGTTATGTTAGGATATTCTCCTCCGATGGAAGGCCGATAAAGGCTTTTCGGTTACATTCCACCCGCGCCGTTAACGAATTATCTTTTTCTGCTGACGGCCGGTTTCTGATTTCGGGTGGTTATCAAGATCACAACGCGTATATTTGGGATACAGCATCCTGGAAGAAAATCGCTACTCTGAGCTTTGCCGACGACCTCGATTCCGCTAGTTGGTCCGCAGATGGCAAGTTCCTAGCTGTCACTTCGGGCTTTGGTCTAAGTATATTTGATGCAAGTAGCTGGAAACGAATCAAAAATTTAGAAGGCCAGTTCAACGAAGTGGAATTCATCGGCGACGAGTATAATCTATTAGATAGCAGCAAAATCGTGGATATCGATGGCAATGTAATTGTCGACCATTTGGGACCGAGTGCGGCGCATGAAGCCGCCACCTTCCTGGATCCGGGCAGCAAGACAGTCTTGATCGAGCACGATGGACGGCTTTATCACTTCGACATTCTCACAGGCGAAACTTCGGAAACGGGTGAGAATATTCCTGCCCCAGCGCGGTTCACCGCGTCGCCAAGCGGCGACATGCTTTATAGTGATCAGGATTGGAAGCCGTTTCACCGTTCCCCTGCCGGAGCAGTGACTCCCCTCGAAGTCGAGGGGGACGGAGGCGAAACGTTATTCATAGCACGAAACGGAAAGTTTGGGCTCCACTTTAGCATCGACACTGCGTCGATTTTCGACCTGACAAGAAATATGAAAGTCTGGTCCTTTCATAACGAGCACAGTAATGCTTCAGTAGACATTTCGTCCGATGGACGATATTTGTACACGAACGGTACTTTTAACGTTACGTCTTGGGATATTATAAACAAAAAGATGGTCGCACAAGCGGACGTTCCTGTAACCTCTGGCGATGTTTATCTATTTACGGACGAACGCTCGATTTTGGTTGTGAACACCGATCAAGGTAAGAATTACGCGGCACGTATTTATTCAGCTCCTGAACTGAAGATTGTTGATCAGTTTGTTATTCCAGGGCGTCATCACTTTAATCACATTTACAACGCGGCGCTTTCTCCAGATGGTTCGACTGTAGCTTTGTCTGCCGACGATGGCATCATTCACATTTGGGATCTGAGAGAAAGGAAGCTCAGCCATAGCCTTTCTGGTAGTCGCGAATCGGCTTGGCGGTTAATCTACAGCGCAGATGGCAAGCGTCTTATAAGCGCAAATGCGGAGGGCATCCGGCTCTGGGATCCTACGACCGGTGAACTGCTTGCCAGTCATTTTCTCTCTACTGACGGCGAATGGATAACGATCACGCCTGAGGGGTTCTTCACGGCATCGCCGAATGGCGCAAACAACCTGTCCGTGGTTCGCGGTTTGGATGTCTTTTCGGTCGACCAGGTTTATCAGGTTCTCTATCGGCCCGATCTGGTGCGGGAGAAGCTCGCGGGGGACCCGAATGGCATTGTCCGCGAGGCAGCGGCCAGGCTCGATCTGACGGCTGCGATCGGGAGCGGCGCGCCGCCGGTGGTCGACGTCGTCTCGCCCGGCGCAGATGCGGTGTTCCAAGACAGCGTGACGGCCGAGATTTCGCTCGAGGATAAGGGCGGCGGGGTCGGCCGGGTGGAATGGCGCGTCAATGGCGTCACCGCCCGCGTGGTCGAGGCGGGAGGCGAAATGAGGCAGGTGCTGCCGCTCGAGCCCGGCGACAACCTGATCGAGGTGGTAGCCTACAACGCCAAGAACCTGGTCGCGTCGACGCCGGCGAGCCTGAAGGTCCACTCGGACGCTCCGGCTAACGCCATGCCGCGGCTGCATGTGCTGGCGATCGGGGTCAACGACTACTGGGACAGCCGGCTGCAGTTGGCCTTCGCGGTGCCGGACGCCCGCGCGGTCGGCGAGGCGCTGCGCCAGGCCGGCAACAGCGATCTCTACGAGAGCGTCGACGTGATGACGGTCGAAGACGCCGCCGTCACCAAAGATGGCCTCGACAGAGCGTTCGCGGCGATGGGTGCGCGGGTCCGGGCGCGCGACGTGTTTGTGCTATTCGTCGCCGGCCATGCAAAGACAGTCGCCGGCCGCTACTTCTTCATCCCGCACGACTTCCGCTACGAGAGCGAGCAGTCGGTCCCGCAGCAGGGGATCGGCCAGGACCTGTTTCAGACTTGGCTGGCGCGCATCCCGGCGAAGAAGAGCATCCTGCTCTACGACACCTGCGAGAGCGGCTCGCTGACCGGCGGGCGGATCGCCCAGCGCGGCATGGAGCGCGTGGTGGCGCTGGAGAAGATGACGCGGGCGATGGGCCGCACCATCCTCTCCGCCGCGACCGACGACCAGCCGGCGATCGAGGGCTATCGCGGCCATGGCGTGTTCACCTATGCGGTCCTGCAGGCGCTGGGAGCGGCCGACGGCAATGCCGACGGCATGATCCAGGTGACCGAGCTTGCTGGCTATGTCGACCGCAAGGTGCCGGAATACAGCTTCGAGGCGTTCAAGCAGCGGCAGATCCCGCAGATGAGCATTGTCGGCTCTGATTTCCCGCTTGGCGCGAGCATAGCCGCCCTGGTGGACCTCGATCCGACCACGCCGCCGATCCCGACCAAACCGACCCATGTGGTGATTGCCGCCGCCCCGGTGCGGGATCTCGCTCGCGGAGATGCCCCCGGCCAGACTGAACTCCCCGTCGGCACCCTGGTCGTCTTGATAGAGAGCAGCGACGGCTGGGCGCTCGTCGCCCGCGACGGCAAAATGCTTGGCTACGTCAACGAAAAGGCGCTGGCGCGACTGCATTGGGGGTGATGTCGCCGAACGCCGTTATCGGCTTGGCTGCTTCGGGACCCGGGAGCGACTCTCAATGCAGACCAAGCTGTTCCGTGATAAGCTTTCCTGTGCTGGCAACTCCCCGTTTTTCATGGAGTTCTACGGTAGAATTTACAACGTCCTTTGCTCGCCCAGATTTTATGGTTTTGTACGGCGCTTAACTAGATCAAGAGCATTTGAATACCGATCCAATGCGCGTTGACTAGATAGTGCGGTTTTATGTGTGCGCTCTGCAACTTCCTCAGATCTGCATGATAGAAAACTATCAATTTCCAGCAAGTAGCTGTCCAATTCCTCTTTACATCCACGTTTGTCAGCCTCATCCGCAAACTTCCCCTCCACCGTAACGCAGATCGGAACGGAAGAGGGCCGGATACAAACAGCCGCCGCGGGCCCCGAATGGAGTGTTGAAAATATAATCATCAAAGGAAGTGTAGATGTTAGTCGCATTTCACACCCAGCATTGTTTTATCGACACCGGCCCATCAGTCATTTGCAAGTGCCTATCATTAGACCACCTAAGAATGCGCCGAGCTTGTTCCCGTTCTCATCGGCAGCATCAATCAGGTACGGATGGCCAACCTGAGTGGATTGCAGAATTTTGTACATCTTAACGGATCTTATTTTCATTAGGTCAATCCCAGACCGGAAAGCACCTTTGAATTCTGGGTCAGCTTCTAGCGCCATAGCGTGTACTATTAACTCCTCACCGGCGTTGGCGTCGGTGATAATGGAGTCAGCCCTCAGCCGTGGCCTCACTACATGCTCAGAAAACTCCACATTCGCTAAGGTCAGAGTAATTTGTCCGTTAGAAACCTGGAATACTGCGGCCATTCGGCTGGCATCTATAACGACGCTAATCTGTACAATGTCACTTGCTTTGCTACCTGACGCATAAGGAATCGCCGATCGGCACATTTTAACGTCGTTCTGTATCCCCGCCTTGGAGCGGTACTCATAGAGGGTACTTGCAAGAAAATACGGTTCGTAGGCAGTCTCTCTATCTTGATCTAGCGTTCGCTGTATGGCAGAGATCTCGGCTACATTGCATTTGGCATAGAGTGTCATTTCAGCGTGGTAACGCGCGAGATCTACCACGCAGCGTTTATATTGCGCGTTGTTCTTAAATCTTTCAGGTTCCCACACGCATGAGGGCGGCGAAGGTTCAACGCACGCAGCCCAGGTTGGCTTAGCCTGGATTAGCGAACATAAAGCGAGTGCGGCAGTTGCTAGCAATAATCGCACTTATTCCCTCCTCGTCCTCGACTTGCGATCCAAAGATCGCCTCGCTCAAGCAGGTTGGCGCCAACCAAGTGCGAGGGCATCACTTCACATGTGAACTGTCCATTTCCGGCGTTCAGCACAATTTGGCTTTGATCGTAATGTCAGGGCAGTAACTTGCAATCTTGCGCTTGGTCGGCATCAGAATCAATTAGCCGAGCAGAGCGAGTGCTCTCATTGGGGGGCATCGTGGATCCGCGCGTCAGCGTGACCCTAACCGCCACGTCGTGTCGGCGGATACCGACGAAGCCGGCCATTTGATACGCCGTCTTGGGCAAATTCGATGCCGCTGCGTTGCCAACACTGCTTCTCACATTAAATGCCCATGGCCCAGTTTGATTTGTTTGATTATCAAATTATGTGCACGTCCTCAATTAAGTGCACAGCTAACCAACTGAAATTGTTGGCAAGCGATTCTCATGATTAACTACAAAGCGACATCGGCCAACGCAATTGCCCCTTATCAAAGGCGCATGGTTTGCGAAGCTGATTTGAAAGCTTCTAGCCTTATCCGCATGACCCAAACGGGTCATGCGGATATTTATCGACGTCATTAAACTCCGATCGGTTTGGGAGAATCTGGGTCTGCAAGGGCGGAGGGGTCAATGGCGAGCCATCGGTCGCTATCAATTGGGAGAGTGGCCGCGGTCTCGATTGCAGTGACACTGACGCAAGGGCTAGCATGGATAACGCAAGCCGCACACGGGCAGACCCTTCCCCCGGACGACACGACGAAATCAAGGGGACTCACGCTTGAAGACGGCGATGTCTACGGCTCCTTTCCCGAGTCCCCGAACTTCCGCGCCTTCCTCCCTGAAAGGATCGATCTGTCGAAGCGCATGCCACCAGTAGGTGACCAGGGCAGCCAGGGATCGTGCGTGGGTTGGGCAGTCGGATACGCGGCACGCTCCTACTACGCAAGTGCGTCCGAGCATCGCGATATCCAGCGCCAGTCAAACCGGGTCAGCCCGGCTTTCATCTATGACTCGATACGCGACAACCCCATGGACTGCAAAGAGGGGAGCAAAATATCCGATGCCCTGAAGTTGCTGACCGGCGGTGCAGTGTCCCAGAGCGACTACCGGTACGACGTGAACAGATGTCAGAAGACACCCGAGGGCGTGAAATCGAAGGCGACCGATTTCAAGATCAACGGCTGGGTTCGCGTCGATCCCGAGAGGGCCGATCAGGTGAAAGGGGAACTGGCCAACGGCCACCCGGTAATATTCGGGATGAAAGCCCCCGCGGCGTTGGAGACCTATAACGGCAAAGATGTCTACGCCGGATCGGAAATGGACATGGTCGAATTCCATGCGGTAACGGCCGTCGGCTATGACGAGCGCAA
Source organism: Mesorhizobium sp. M0991 (assembly GCF_040318915.1). NCBI lineage: Bacteria > Pseudomonadati > Pseudomonadota > Alphaproteobacteria > Hyphomicrobiales > Phyllobacteriaceae > Mesorhizobium > Mesorhizobium sp. M0991. Next base: position 15,395 of record NZ_JAMYNE010000021.1, on the reverse strand, counting down.
GCAGGCGTTCAGGGTGATAAACTCATGGGGTCCCGATTGGGGCGACAAGGGATATTTCTGGATCAGCTATGATGCGGTGAAGCGCGACGTCCTGCAGGCATATGCCATGCGGCTCGACACCCCTCCGATTTCACCGGTCGAAGTCGGTCCGGTTCCGCAGCCGCAGCCGCAGCCGAAGCCGCAGTTAGACATGCCGCAGGTTTCGTGCGGTCGCGTAAAGCTCGTCGAGGCGGGCGATGAGAAAACGCTCACGGGTTTCGTCGGGGAGAAAGCGGAACTTGATCGGCTATCCTCGTACGCGCAGGCATCCGGAGCCAAGCTGGATGTGGACCTTTATCCCTGGCCTCAGTGCGAAGTCGCAACCACGCTTGTCGAGGTGAGCGTTGGCGACGTTCCAAGGATCGACGGCGGGCGCAAGAAAAACCTTTACGAAGCCGATATCCTCAAGATTGCGCTGCGCACCCCCGGCCGGGACAGCTACCTGCAAATGACATACATCCAGGCGGACGGCAGCGCAGTCAACATGATGTCCGCCGATCTGGCGCTCCGTCAGTTCAGGCCAAGGACCGAGATCGTCATGGGCGATGGAAGCGATGGCAGTCCGACCTATCGCGTGAAGGAGCCGCTCGGACAGGAGCTTCTGGTCGTAGTATCGTCGAAAAGTCCGCTGTTTGCCGAAAACCGTCCCCGCGTCGAAACCGAAAGAGAATTCCTGACGGCCCTTCGCCGCGCTGTCCTTTATGGCAAGGACGGCGAAGGCGGTCGGGATATAGGGGCGTCATTTCAGATAATCGAGACCCACAAGGCGGCCGACCGATGAGGCGAGGAGGAACGATGAAAGGCCTGTACATATCCACGGTTCTCGCATGGTCGGCAATTCTTCCGGCGGCCACCGTCAGCGCGCAAGAAGAGCCGGATTCCCAGACAATCATTGAGGCTCTCGTTCCGAAACCGGCCGACAACGGAACAACTCCGAAGCCCGGCGTTCGCGGCCTGCGCGGTCTCGAAGTCAGCGAACCCAAGGCCGACCCCGCCAAGCCGCCCTCGATAGACATTCGGGTAACGTTCGCATTCGACTCCGCGCAACTTGACGACAACGCCACGATCACCCTGCGCCGACTTGGCACGGCCCTCAGCGACCCACGCCTCGCAAACTACACCTTCATGATCGGCGGTCACACTGACGCCAAGGGTACGGACGAATACAACCAGGACCTTTCGGAACGCAGAGCTCAGTCGATCGTCAGCTACCTGGTGAGCCAGATGAATGTCGACGAACGACGCCTGGTCGCCCGCGGATATGGCGAGAGCCAATTGTTCGACGCCGCCAATCCCGAAGACGGTATCAATCGCAGAGTTCAGATCGTGAATCTCGGGGAGACGCAGTGATGTTCGCCAACAGGACCCCCCCGAAAATATTCTCAGCCACGATCGCCGCAATGGCCGCTTGGCTATGTCTCAGCCTTGCAGCCGCTGTAGCACAGGAGGAGCTGCCAATCGAAATTAAGCCGCAGCAGGACGCCGCGGGAACCCAGTCCGTTCAGTTGACGAATGACGGGAAACTGCTCGTTACGGCACGTTGGGACGGGAGTGTTGATCTGCGGGATGGACGTACGGGCCTGCATCTTAGGCGGTTCCCAGGAACAAAAGGTCCCTGGCAGAACATTGCAATCAATCAGAGAGGGGATCGATTGCTGATACGGCGATCACAGAGCGGACAAAACAAGATCGTTGAAGTCGACGCGAATTCCGGCCGAGAGTTGGGGGAGATCAACTTTCCAAAGCCTCCGACTACCTTAGACCTACTCAATGAGGGTTTATCGATCATTTCCGATGGCTACCAAGTATTTATTGCTAACTTCGAAGAGAGATCGATCAAGGCGACATTTGACGGGCGGCTGATAGGCATCGCTCCCGATGAATCCAAAATTCTGGTAGCGTCGACCGAATCAACGCGGCTTTATCGGTTGGGGGACGGCAAACAGATCCGAAAATGGAAGGTCCATGTTGGTAACTCAGCCTTCCCGGATTCGAGCGACCTCGTAGCGATGTCGGCTGACAATTCCATTGGATTGTTCGACCTGAAAACCGGAAAATCGAAGTTCATCTATCAAGCACCATGTTGGGTGCGGGGGCTGTCGCTGACGGCGACTGCAGACACCCTCGCTTTTGGATGCGTCGACGACGGGTCGGTTCACATCGTCGACGTCAAGGGGAAGAAGGAGACAAGAACGCTCAAAGGCCACGATGGCAAAGCAAACCAGATCGTAGCTATTTCCAGTGATGGAACGCGGTTGCTGTCCCTCGGGAGGGACGGAAACTGGATTTTCTGGGATACCGATACCGGTTCTAAGCTCATGACGATGCCAAATGTAGATACGAATAATTTCGAAACCAACTTCAATAGATATACCCTTTCTTCCTCCTTCACGCCCGATCTCACCACATTCGCGACAGTTACGAAGGACAACCAGCTAAAGGTGATCGATCTGAATTCAGGTGAAGAAGCAAAAACCCAATATGAAGGGGTTGATTCCAAAATATATGCCGTTCCGACTGGAGGAGAATTCGGGACATTGGGAAACGACGGGAAGTTCAGGCAATGGGACGTCGCCACTGGGAGTCAGCTTAGTACTTTACAGCTTAATACTTTCCCGGCAGGGCATGACATCGCCTTGAATTCGGTCGCTGGCAAAACGATGGTTTCTAGCATCGACGGGGGCGGCGCAATCAGCTTTCAAGACGCATCTACAGGAACGACCCTTCGTAAAATTGCGCCCAGAGAAGGTAAATTCACAAAGTTCGCCCTCTCCGCTGACAACACGAGAATTATCGCAGCCGACGACCAGAAGAATTTATCTCTCCTGGACTTCACATCGGGAACTGCCATTGAAGGCTTCCAATACAAGTCCATTCAAGATGTCCGATCACTGTCTTTCACTCCTGACGGGATGCGGGTATTGCTCGTGGGCGAATTGGGTCTGTTAAGGATCGTAGACGCTAGAAGCGGGGCTTCCATACGCACCTTCAAGGGCCAGAGTGGTGCTATAAACGCTGTTCTCTTTCGCCCGGACAGCACCTTTGTCACTGCGGGTGACGACGGGAAAATCCTAGTTTGGAACCCTGACGAGGAAAAGCCAATACGAACTATACAGGATGATGGAGTTCCAGTCTGGGGCATATCTCTAAGTCCGGATGGTATTAAGCTCGCATCAATCAGCGGAACTGACATCATCGTCAGGGACTTCGAGCGCGGAGAGGTCGACAAGACTCTGATCGGCCACCTCAATCAGGTAACAAGCATCCATTTCGTTCGAAACGACCGTATCGTCTCCACGAGTTGGGACAAGACGTTGCGCATCTGGGACTCCAACGCTGGCGAAGCGCTCACTATGACAGTTCCTTCAAAGCTTGACGAATGGGCAACCCTTGTGGCTGACGGTTTCTTCGCCGCCTCGGACGACGGAGCAAAAGCATTGAACGTTGTTCGAGGTATCGAATCATTATCAATAGACCAAGCCTATCAGGTCCTTTACCGACCTGACTTAGTTCAGGAGAAACTGGCCGGAGACCCACAGGGTTTGGCTCGCCAAGCTGCCGCAAAGCTCGATATCAGGAAGGTGCTTGCTAGCGGTCCTGCTCCGGCTGTCTCGGTCAGGCAATCCGAGTCGGCGATTTCGCCCAAAGGCGAGGTCGAGATGGTGGCGCTAGTCTCCGGTACAGCGGTGGGAAAGGTCGAGTGGTCAGTCAACGGCGTAACCATTGCAATCGATGAGCCAAGTCAGCCGTCCGGATCGAAGCGCCCGATCTCAATTCGCAAGAAGGTCGCTCTCATGGACGGCGAGAACCGCATAGAGGTGCTGGCCTATAACGCGGCTGGAATGCTCGCCTCCCAGCCTGCCGTGGCGGTAATCCTGTGGCAAGCCACGAACCTTGCTCCTCCCAAGCTTTTCGTCATGGCAATCGCCGTCAACGAGTACTGGGACAGCCGCCTGCGGCTCGCCTACGCCGTACCCGATGCGCGCGCACTGGCAGACGCCTTCAAGCGCGGTGGTGAAAAGCTCTACGACAGCGTCGACGTGACCGTCGTCGCGGACAACGACGTAACGGCATCCAACCTCGACAAGGTGTTCGCCGACCTCGCTAAAAAGATTGCCCCGCAAGACGTCTTTATGTTTTTCGCGGCCGGCCACGGGAAGACGGTGAACGGCCGATATTACTTCCTCCCGTACGATTTTCGTTACGAGGGCGAGGAAAGCATCGTGAAGAGCGGGATCGATCAGGATATGTTCCAGAAATGGCTGGCTATGATACCGGCCCGCAAGAGCCTGCTGCTCTATGATACGTGCGAGAGCGGGTCGCTGACTTCGGACAAGGCTACCGTCCGTGGCATTGAGCGGATTGCCGCCCTAGACCGATTGACCCGCTCTATCGGAAGGACGGTCCTATCGGCCTCCACTGACGATGCACCGGCTCTCGAAGGCTATAAAGGTCATGGCATCTTCAGTTACGTCGTGCTGGACGGCATAGGCGCGGCCGACGCCAACAGCGATGGTTTGGTTGACGTTACCGAGCTGGCGGGGTTCGTCGACAGCAACGTTCCGAACGTCAGCTACGACGCCTTCAAGATACGACAGATACCGCAGATGAAAATCGTTGGTTCGAATTACCCGCTCCTGAACAGAACGACCGTGCTGACGGCCAACCAGCAAAGCACGAGCATTCCCGCGAAGCCGACACACGTCGTGATCGCCGAGGCGGGAGTGAAGGCTGAGGCCAACGAGAGCTCTCCCAACACGATGACGCTTCCGGCTGGCTCGCAGGTGTCCGTTGTGGAGCCTGTGCAAGGCGGTTGGGCTCTGGTCGGAAGGGATGGGAAGAAACTAGGATATGTGAGTGTGATGTCGCTCGTCCAATTGCAATGAAGGAAGCCCGATAGTCTGGCTGTGACAGCCAGGCCATTCGCTAACCGCCCCAGAAAGCGTCCTGGAAAATTGCGCGAGAACCGCGACAAATTCTGACTGGCAACGCGCGTCCGTCTTGCTGAAGACGTTCTTAAGGTGGTTTCTGGCCGTCCCGTAGGAGATGCAGGAGTCCCTGGCGACGTCCTCAACGGGCTATTGCTGAGGTTTTCGAAAAACCTGTGCAGCGCGGTGCGACGAGCCCCTCGCGGGACCCGATCGAGGAGGTCCGGGAGTATTTTGAATGGCAGGCGCCCGACCCCGCTTCAGCGATCACGTGATCGGCGACGGGCCTGCGTTCCGCAAGCACGCCTGCCGGCTTGCACTCGAGGGCGCTATCTCAAAGCGGATCGACAGCGCCTATACATCCGGCGATCGCGGGCTATGGGTCAAGTCAAAGTGTCTCAACAGAGAGGAATTCATCGTCGTCGGCTGGACCGATCCGACTGGAACCCGGCCGCACATCGGCTCGCTGCTTCTAGGCTACTATACCGATGGTGGTCGTCTGATGTACGCGGGCCGCGCCGGCACGGGCATCACGGTTGCAGAGCTCAAGCGATTGGCTGGCCGGCTTGAACCACTTCAGGCAGCTCGAATGCCCCTCGATGCCCCACCGCCACGTGAGAGCCGGTTCGGCTCGCCGCTTGAGCTGTCGCGCGTACATTGGGTCAGGCCTGAAGTGGTTGTCGAGGTCACCTATCTCACCTGGACGGAAGACAATCTCCTGCGCCAGGTCTCGTAACAAGGCGAGCGTCAGGACAAGCCAGCCCGGCAGGTGGTGCGCTCCGCGCCCCATCCCTGATCGGCATCGGCCGCCGACTCGCTTCATTTCATCCGACTTGCTCTACCTGCAGCGTGCCGGGTGGAAGGGACTTGATCAGCGACTTGGCCGACACCCAAGGGTCGAGCCAATCCGCCCACGCGCTGCGATCGAGGATGACGATCTGCCGGTCGTGGTAGGGCGCGATGTCGGGTCCTGGCTCCATCGTCAGTATGGTGAATGCCTCGCCGACCTCAGGCATTACACGCCAGATGCCGGCGATGCAAAAGATCGGCTCCTCCTTCTTTGTGAAGAGCCACTTGTCCTTGCGCTTCTTCTTGGGGTCTTCCGGATCGGTGAACTCGTAGAAGCCGTCCGCCACGATCAGGCAGCGACCGGAGGTGACCTCGGCCCTCTGAGCGGAAAGTATAGACCGACCCCTCGAACGCTTCAGGCCGATCCGCGCGAACCGCTTCAATCCAAACAACTTCAAATTCCCTTAGCGGGTATTATTGCAGAAATGCCCACGGAGCCCCTATTAGGGCCGTCTGCGAGTCCTTATTCTCCTCATCGAAGCGGATCGGGAGCCACACGCCACGTCGGCATGGCTCAGTGCAACAACGTTCACGGAGGACGACATGTGTAGGATGATCATGGCAGTGCTAGCTCTGCTGCTCGCTAGCTTGCCGGCCACGGCGCGGGTCGTCCCATTCCCGCCAGGCTTCAAGACGCAATCGATCGAAACCAACGGCACGAGCCTTAATGTCCGCATCGGGGGACAGGGCCCCGCCGTCGTCCTGCTGCACGGCTTCGGCGACAGTGGCGACATGTGGGCGCCTGTTGCGGCGAAGTTGATGCAAGATCACACCGTAATCGTGCCAGACCTGCGCGGCATGGGACTTTCCGCCCATCCCGACACCGGTTACACAAAGAAAAACCAGGCCGTCGACATTGCCGGTATCCTCGACCATCTGAAGATCGAGAAGGCTGACCTCGTCACCCACGATATCGGCAACATGGTGGGTTACGCTTTCGTCGCCCAGTATCGCGACCGAGTCACCCGCTGGGTTGTGATCGATGCGCCGCTGCCGGGCATCGGCGATTGGGACAACATCATCCGTCTGCCGTTGCTGTGGCATTTCAACTTTCGTGGTCCCGACATGGAGCGGCTGGTAGCCGGGCGCGAGCGTATCTATCTCGACCGTTTCTGGAACGAGTTGTCAGCCAATCCGAAGGCCATCGACGAAGCAACGCGCAAGCACTACTCCGTACTTTACGCGCGACCTCACGCCATGCACGACGCCTTCGAGCAATTCGCCGCCTTTAACCAGGATGCGGCGGATAACAAGGAGTTGTTGGCGAAGGGCGGCAAGGTCTCGATGCCGGTGCTAGCCGTTGGCGCTGAAAAGTCTTTCGGCACCGCCCAGGCAGACGATCTACGCTATGTCGCGACCCATGTGACTGTTGGGATCGTACCGGGCTCCGGTCACTGGATCATGGAGGAAAACCCGGACGCCACGGTCAAGCTCATCACGGACTTCCTCGCCAAGTAGCGTATCCGTTGCCCGCTAACGCCGGCGCGCAAACCAGACGGAGAGCGACCATGACCGGCCAGCCCATGCTGGCCAGGACATCTTCTGACGCCGAGCAATTGTGAGCTGCGCGGCCACGTTCATCAGGGGCATGCGCTAGCTGGCATTCCTTTACGTGCTCCTCCGGCGCCTCCGGGAGAGCTCGCTGACGGCAAGGAGACTATTCGGTCCCGGATGGCCAAGGCGGACGCCAGAGGCTGAAAAGGGCCGGCAGTGCGTCTCGTTCGCAGGTCATATGCTGGTCTCCTTTCGCAACCTCCCCAAGACTCTACGGGTGAACCATCCGTTCCGTTGCGGCCCAAAAGATGCTCTCCACCAGCGGGTGCGCTGTAGAGTTTCGCGATTTCGAGCTGCATCTCCATTTGGAGTTCATCAGCCAGGCGCCGGCACAAATCCCGTCGACTGAATGAGCCTCGACGACTTCCTTGCACGGCGCCGCCACAGCAACGATATTGGACACCGTCGGCACGTTCGAAGAGCCCGTGACCGTTTTGCTTGTGAATCGGCGTCGAAGGTTGACCCCGTGCAAAGATTCGGTAACGTCTTGATTTGCTGACATGAAATGGAGATTAGGCGGGGTCAGGATCGGCGCCGACGGCGACCCCCACGCGTAGCGAATTTGGACGCAAAGTCAGGCACTTATTACTATTTGAGAAGGGGTCGACCTTCGGTGCTGATTCACACCGGTGATCTCCGATCACGTGACGAAAGACGGCAAGCCCAAGCTTCTGAGGCGCTGCACCCTGCCTCTGACCGGCGTCGGGTGCGTGACGCGCGTCTATACCTCGCTTGCGGTGATCCACATCGAGGGCGGGCGCTTCGTCCTACGTGAGAAGCTCCCCGCATTGTCGCTTGATGATCTGCAAGCTCGTTACTGCGCGCCGAACTGCTGGTGACTGGCACCGTTGCCGACCTGATCGGTCCCCGGAGCTCTAGGTGACGGAGGTTTTCATTTGCGACTATATCCGAACGCCGATCGGCCGTTTTGGCGGGGCGCTCTCTTCGGTGCGGGCCGACGATCTCGCCACCATTGCGCTCAAGGCGTTGCCTGCGCAACGGCGGCGTCGATTGGGAGGCGGTGGACGACGTGATCTTCGGCTGCGCCAATCAGGCGGGCGAAGACTTCGTCGATCAGTCGCTGGCGCAGCGGGCTGATGGGGGCATCGAGAATGGGATGGGGCATGGTCAGGCTCCTTGTTGAAGAAGCCCGTGATGCTCTGCCGCTGCCGAACCCCGCTCAATGCGGGCGCGACAGCCGGTTCTTGATCTCTACCTCAATCGCGGGCAGCCTCCCGCGCAGCGGGTCGTCTAATCGCTCGGCCGTCAAGGGGGTGAGTGCAAGGCAGTCGTCCTTTCTGTCCATGCTCGTTCGTTCGTATGCCGGATACAGGGTCGTCTACGCGGTCGATGCAAAGATCGCCGCAGGATGAGTTTCGCAGGTGAGATCTTCCTATGTTCGTTACGCACTCTGCTAACGAAGCAGTTGCTTCCCGCTTCGCGGAATGATCTCAGCCACGTCCCGGCAGGGACGGCTCGGTGCGTCCTGTAAGAACGCTATTGGTTGAATGGCCTGAAGAAATCGTCGTAGTCGAGCGTCTGCAGGATCAGGCAGCGGCGGGCGTTCCTCCGTGCGGATCGAACAGCTCGCCCGTCCGGAGCATCGCATGCATGATCACTGCCAGCTTGCGCGCCAGGGCCACGGCCGCTCGCTTGAAGCCGAGCCGTTCTTTCAGCTCCAACGCCCAGGTTCGCAGGGTGCTGGTATTCGTCGACCGGTTCAGGATGACCGCGGCCGCCTCGTATAGCAGTCCGCGCAACTGATTGTCGCCACGGCGCGAGATACCGTCATTATCGACCTCGCCGGACTGGTAGCGTCTCGGGGTCAGGCCTACCCATGCGCCCACGGCGCGCGAGTTTCTGAAGTTCGCCGGATCCTCCACGGCCGCGGCAAAGGCGGTGGCTGTGACGATGCCGACACCGGGCACCGACATGAGCAGACGGCAGTGCTGGTCTTCACGAGCCATCGCGGCTAGTTGCTTGCTCAGCTCTGCAATCTGGTATCGAATATCACTCCATGCCCGAAGCATTGGCACGACGATGCGCGCCAGCTTTGCTTCGCCTTGCAGAAGGTCGTGAACGTTGCGCTCGAACACGCTGCCGGCGCCCTTGGGCACGACAAGGCCGAACGTCTTCATCAATCCGCGGATCTGGTTGGATATCTGCAAACGCATCTTGAGAAGCTGGCGCCGCGCGGTGATCAGCGTGCGGATCAGCATGCTGTCGAAACCTTTGACCCGAACCTCTCGGTAGAAGCCGACCTCGGCTAGATGTGCCAGGCCATCGGCATCGTTCGCATCGGTCTTGTTCGCGGCCATGTCAAGCGCGGCCTTGGCATGCCGCGCGTCGATGCAGATCACCGGCAGCCCCTCTGCCGTCAGCGCATGGTAGAACCACACTGACAGCGGCCCCGTCTCGAACACGACCCGCGGGATACGGGGCGCGCTTGCGGATCAGCGCCGCGAGTAGTTGCGGGTCGGACGCGCACTTGCCCCGCCACATCCTTTTGCCGTCCTGCCGGATCGAAATTGCCGTCTCTTTCATGGATACGTCGAGACCGATATACTGCTCCATGGCTGTCCTCCGTTCGATGCCTGGGCCCGGTGTCCATCGTGAGCCCGTTCTTCATCCTATCGGGGGACAGCCAGCCGGCTAGAGCTCCGAACATCGCCGCCACAGCTTTGGTGGCCACCGCTCCCGCGATTACGTCATGTTCGTTCTGCGGCCCGTTCTAGTCTTTCCAATCCATCCGCGCGATTTCCGCAGTCAACGCTGCTCGGCCACTGGGCCGAACGGGCGAAAGCAACGTGCGCCGTGAGAAGGCGTTGCCCACCCATTAATCCGCTACGACGGGGCCCTCGCAGGCTCCCGTTTTCCGCGTCCGAAGTCATCGACCGACTCGGCTTCCATCGGCTTTGGCAAGAGTAATAGTCGAGCCCACGTACATCAATGTTTTCAGCTCGCCACTTCTCGACAGAGGGGCTGTCGATTGTGGTCATTGTCCTATTCTCAACATGACCTTGCGCCCGTCGGAAAGGGTTCCCGTTCCTGTGCCAGCCGGGGGTCGTCTGCTGGTCAGCGAGAACACGAACCGGGACGAGAGTTGCCCGCAAACGATCGTTCCTTCTCCATGCGAGAACGTAATATTGACGGTAGCCGTCCCTCGGCATTCGACCCCGGCATTGGTCTGTCCGCTAATGGTTCCGCGCCGTGTAATGCTGTTGACGGAAGCCGTCCCGGAAAAGGAGAGCGTCCCATCAACAGTTTGACCAGAGACTGGTGCAATGATGGTGAGCGGATTCTGCGCCTGCGCGTAGCCGACAGCGTCTACGACGCCATAGGCAATCAACATTGTCGCTAAGATTCGCTTGGTCGCGCCGAGGGCTCCGCAATGGTATCTCAATTGAAGCTAGGCCAGCCCCGCGCGGCGGGCGCCCTCCCGGATCGCAGCAATTGCAGGAGGATTGGTGACTGGATAGGAGCCGATAAATCCTTCGGCCGAAATGTCTGGAAATTCTCTCGCCAACCGGTTGGCAATCTTTATTGCCTGAGGTGTTTCGCCGAGCATGGCGTGCGCCATGGCCTGGAACAGCAGCGTTGCAGGCGAGTCCGGCGGAGCTTGGCTGAACGCGGTCAGGCACTCTCTGTGGAGACCTACAACGAAGCTCGACCGGCCCAGCATGCTATAGTACCAGGAAACATGTGGATTGAGACGGATCGCGCGCTTCGCCAGTTCATATCCTTCCTGCGGGTCGCCTGTCACGAATGCCTTTCCTCCGGCAAGCAAGGCAAGGGTATCGGCATCGTGCGGGGCGGCCGCCAAGGCAAGATCATGTTCTCTTGCTGTGGCAACGAGATCGCCCTGCAAGGCTCGAAGCTCGGCTAGACATATGCGCGCATGGGTATCACCCGCGTCGAGCGCCAAAGCTCGTTCGAGGCACAGTTTCCAGCGCTCCTTTGCGGCGGAAGGGTCAGTGGTAAACGCATTGATGGCGGCGACGGCATGCGCCAGCCCCAAGACTGTCCAGGCTCTGGCAAGACCCGGGTCCAGCTCGATGGCACGGGTCAGAAGCCGCACCGCTTCCGCATTCGAAGCGTGCGTGTACAAATTGTGCTGCTCGACGCCGAGCAGATAGTAGTCATAGGCACGAAAGCTGGCGGGGTGTTTTCGACGGACAACATCACGTCGAAGTTTTGCGAGCTTGCCGCAACAGCTAGCAAGGACATTGACGACGTTTTCGGTGACCATGTCCTGCATCGCAAACAGATCTTCCGCTGATCGATCATAGCGGACCGTCCACAAATCGACTCCAGTGCGCGCGTCGACGAGTTGGACGCAGATCCGCAGCTGCTGCGCTGCCGCCTGCAAGGTCCCCTCAAGTAGATAATCCGCATTCAGTTCCCGCCCGATGGATCGCACGTCATCGCGCCGTCCCTTGTACGAGAGCATGGTCTGGCGGGCGATGACCGCAAGATCGGGGTAGCGAGCGAGATCGACAATGATGTCCGCCGACAAGCCATCGGCCAGGCGGTTCCATGGTTCGTCCGCACTCAGATTGTCGAAAGGGAGAACCGCAACGACTGTTGGCCCTGAGCCCTCTACCGAAAGGCCCCCGGATGGTGCCTGGCCCGTGTCTTGCTCGTGTTGGTCGGCAAGCAAGGTTGCAAGCGCCACTTTGTTGCGAATATCGAGTTTCCGATAGATGGCCGACAGATGGGTCCGAACGGTAGTCGGCGCTATGAAGAGCGTCTCGCCGATTTCCCGATAGGTCATCCCCTCGGCGAATTTTGCAGCGACCACCCGCTCCCGGTCCGACAGACTGGTCAGAGGATTGCTCACGGCGCGAAGCATCGCTTCAAATCTCCGATCCGCTACGAGTTGTGGCCGACCCGGCACGGCAAAATACTACAGATGCGATCTCGAAAACACTGCATTTGAACGATCCCATCCGACCGCCAGCAATTCTAGGCTTTCCTGTCGGTAGGGTTTCGTCGGGTCGCAGACCCCCCGATCCATTCTGTAACAGGAGGTATCCATGACAAAGTCATCTATCTTTGCCGCAATGCTGGTGCTGCCTTTGTCGGCTGGACCATGCTTGTCCGAAGGCACGCAATCTGGTGGCAAGCTGATTTCCGAAGATGCCACGAGAGCCGTTAGTGCCGAATTGTATTCCGACGTTCTCATCCGAGCGTGCAGGAACGGATGGCGCTACCCTCGGAGCCAAATCGAGAACGGCTTTAAACGGCATCTCAGGGAGCTGAAATTGCAACTGGTCGATCAGGGTTACACGATCGTGCCTGGTGCGAAAGCGAACAACTCGCTCCGGAGTCTCTCCGCAATGGCATTTGTCGCCAAGCGCCAATCTGTCGCCTCGCGCCAGTTCGGCTGTTCCCGCCAATACTGGCTCGACGAGTGACCGTTCTGGAGCGCGCAACCGGGGCAGCATATCAGGCAAGTATTGTGGTCAATTGGCTTCCTAGTCTGGTCGTTTCGGCTCGGTGGCCCCATTGAGTTCCAAGCTAGATGTTCGGTCTAGAGTAGCAGTCAGGGGCGCGAATTCGGCCAAGGGCGAACGAGCGTCCACCTGGGGTCGTGAGCTGAATGACTGCTTTGCCAACGGGATGCTCGAAAGCTGCCGATCTGCTTGCGTGAAGATCCTATGGGGGTGGAAGGCGACCAGCGCTCTGCCAGAGTGAAGTCGCCAAACATCACCTGGAGGGCTGTCTCGTTCAAAATGGCTCGTGACTTCGCTTTCGCTAGGTGGGGGCGAGAGAATGTCGAGACACCTCGTGCCGGGGGGCGACATTCCGGGTTTGCTCGATCACTTCGCAGAGCTGCAACGAAAGGCGGAAGTGCGGACAGGGCAGCGTTTCCGGGTCATATCAATCCAGGAAGCTGGTCTGGATGGATTCTGGATACATCGGGTCCTCGAACGCGAAGGCATCGAGAGTTATGTCGTGGACCCGGCATCCATTGCCACATCGCGTCGCCGCCGGCGGGCCAAGACCGACAGGATTGATGGGGAAGCACTGGGAGCGTTGTTGGCCTACAACCGCGGCGAGCCTCGGGTTTGCGCGATGTTGCGAGTGCCAACGCCGGAGGAGGAAGACCGTCGCCGGTTGGTGCGGGAGCGGAAGGCGCTGACGAACGAGCGGATCAGGCACGTCAACAGGATAAAGGGCCTTTTGTTCAGCCAAGGTGTGTCCGGATACGAACCGTTGAAAGGCGATCGACGCAAATGCCTCGACGCGCTCATTACCGGAGATGGCGTCCACTGCCGCCAGCGCTCATCATCTCCACCAGTTCGCAATCGGTCTCGTTGAGGTAGGGCCCAAGTTCCCTGCGGGCGAATCCTAGACACGTTGATCAACCGCAGAGAAAACAGCACGATTGCGGCCAGCACGTAAACCCCAAGCAGCCAGACTACAGGCATAAAGATGCCGGTATCGTGTTTCAGCTTCAGGGTAGCTCTTCGGAGCAACCTATCATTTCATATTCCGCAACCCATTCCCACAACTATCGAGAGATATTCTCGTTCCACCAGTGTCCGGACGTCGTCTCCGCTATGAGGCCCGCCGTGCTTCGAAACGGCGGGCCTTTCTGCGTCCGAATGCCCAACACGGGCAGCAGTGTGGGATGTCGACAATGCTAGACGCGCCGCATGTCCCTTCAAAGCGACGCGCTTGCTCACTGGATGACCTTCACGATCCTGCGTGTGCCTGGATCGACCAGGACGGTCTGGTTGTCGACGACGACGTAGCGGTATTTGACGTTGGGGACTTCATGAAGCTCGACGGTATCGGGCAGGGTCGAGCCGACATTGAGCTCCACGCCGGGGAGCTGGACGGACGCCAGAGGCTGCTTTTTCACATACTCGCGTACGATCGTCTCCTGCTGCGGTTCGATGACCACGTCCTGAGCGGCAGCGGCGCCGATACCCGCAAGCAGCAAAAACCCGGCCGCGGCCGCGGAAAGATGCATTCTCATGATCGTCTCCTTTCGTCGTGAGCCACCTCTGCGCTGCGCCGCGTCATGCTGTTCGCAGCGGGGTCGCTATAGGCCGGTAACGTCATCAGGTGGAGCTTGTTCCGCCACTCGGATCGCTTGCCGTTTCCCTCCATTAGTTTGGAACAAAGTTTTTTAGCCACAGTTTTAGCGGTGAAGGGACGCGTTTTCCAAGGAGATCTCTCATGAAGGGCGTTCTGATCACCAGCATGCTAGCAATCAGCGTCAGCTGAGGGGCTGCACTTGCCCAGACGCAGCAGTCGACCGACGACCAGTCCGGCGCCAATTGTGCAGCCGGCACTGCCAATTGCCAGAACGGCGTCAAGATGGGCGAGCAGGCTCAGGGCAAGGCCGGCGCTGCAACTGATCAACAGGCGCAAGGCAACAAGAAGCTGAACACCGACGAGCAAGCCCAAGGCAAGGCTGGCGCCACGACTGAGCAGCAGGCCACGGGCAACACGAAGATGAAGACTGAAGAGCAGGCCCAAGGCAAGGCTGGCGCCACCACTGAGCAGCAGGCCACGGGCAACACGAAGATGAAGACCGAGGAGCAAGCCCAGGGCAAGGCTGGAACCACCACCACCGAGGAGGCTCAGGGCAGCTCCAAGATGCAGACCGACCAGCAGGCTCAGGGTAAGGCTGGGACCACGACCACAAACCAGGCTCAGGGTAATACGCCGACTCAGCAGGACCAGAGTTCGACGGCTTCCATCAGCAATGTGACCGTTGAACAGAAGACAGAGATCACGCAGGTCATCAAGCAGACGAACGCCCAACCGGTTTCCAATGTCGATTTCGACATCTCTGTCGGTGTCGAGGTCCCGCGAAAGAAGGTCCGACTGCATCGTCTGCCGGCGCGCATCGTCAAGATCGTTCCGGCCTACGAAAATTACGAGTATTTCGTGCTCGCCGACGGCCGCATCGTCATCGTCGATCCGTAAGCGCGAATTTCCCCGCACCTTTTGCTGTTGAGTGCTCTGATGCATGAGGTGTCCACCAAAATAGGTGGACACCTTGTG